>CAZGPS010000033.1:0-486 GCA_964527675.1 uncultured Brevundimonas sp.
GACGAGATACTGGGCGGCGATGTTCGAGAGATTGGCGACCGCTACGCAGACTGTCCCCGGCCAGCGCGCCAGACGCCCCGCGGTCGTAGGCGCGCCGATCGTGTCGATGAACCGGGCGGCCGTCTCGCGCGCGCGCCGTCCCTCGATGACCACCTCGCCCAGGTCCGTGGGATCCGAGGCGTCCGTCGCCTCGGGAATCAGCGGAGGCGGACTCACCTGCTGCTGCGTTCCCGTTCCGGCGGCCGAAATCGCCGCCACCATCATGGCCATCACAAGACCGGTCATCGTTCTCTTACCCCGCTCCGCGCCCGTTCCCGCGAGCGCCGGACTCCACCGTGCACCGGAATCGGGCGCTGCCGGGGCGGTATCATTTCAGATCTGTAACGGCCGGCCGGCTGTGTCGCCCGGGACCGCGTCCGCCGCCGCCGCCGGCAGCGCGCCCGCCAGACCGGCGCTGTACCACCCCAGCAGCGCCACGAACAGCAC
>CAZGPS010000033.1:496-18351 GCA_964527675.1 uncultured Brevundimonas sp.
GACCGCGTCCGCCGCCGCCGCCGGATACGAAATCCCCGCCCAGACCGGAGACTGAGCGGGGCGATATCGCGCAAAGGCTGTGGCGACCCTACAGGTCGTCGTCTTCCTTGAGCAGTTCTTCCTTGGTGATCTTGCTGTCGGTCACCTTGGCCTGTTCGAAGATCAGGTCGCAGACCTTTTCCTCATAGATCGGGGCGCGCATCTGGGCGGCGGCGTTGGGGTTCTGGCGATAGAAGTCCAGCACCTGACGCTCCTGACCCGGATAGTTGCGCGCCTCATTCATGATGGCGTTGTTCAACTCCTGGTCGGTGACCTGGACGTTGTTGGCGCGACCGATCTCGGCCAGCACCAGACCCAGACGCACGCGGCGCTCGGCGATCTTGCGGTATTCTTCCTTGAGCTTCTTCTCGGACTTCTTGGCGTCCTCTTCCGGCAGGCGGCCGGCGTCCTTGTCGGCCTGCACCTGACCCCAGATGCCCTCGAACTCGGCCTCGACCATCTTGGGCGGCAGCGGGAAGTCGTGACCCTTGTCCAGCTCGTCCAGCAGGGCGCGCTTCAGCTTGAAGCGGGCGGCGCCCTTGTACTGCTGGTTCAGATTGTCGCGCAGCAGCTCCTTGAGCTTGTCCAGCGATTCCAGGCCGATGCGCTTGGCGAAGTCCTCGTCCACCACGGCGGGGGCCTCGGCCTTGATGGCCTTGACGGTGACGTCGAAGGTCACGGCCTTACCGGCCAGGTGCTTGGCCTGGTAATCCTCGGGGAAGGTGATGTTGAGCACCTTCTCGTCGCCGACCTTGGCGCCCTTCAACTGCTCCTCGAAGCCCGGGATGAAGCGGTTGGAGCCGATCACCAGCTGGGTGTCCTCGGCGGCGCCGCCCTCGAAGGGCTCGCCGTCCAGCTTGCCGAGGAAGTCGATGGTGACCTCGTCGCCCTCGGCGGCCTTCACGGTCTTGCCCTTCTTGTCCTCATAGGACTTGGCCTGGCCGGCCAGTTCGGTCAGCGCTTCGTCGAGGTCGGCGTCGGTCGCCTCATAGGTCGGGCGCTTCAGCTTCAGCGTCTTGATGTCGACCGGGGTGAAGTCGGGCATGACTTCCAGGGCCATTTCATAGGCCAGGTCTTCCTGACCCAGGATGACCTTGTCCATGTCCGAGGTCAGCTTCATCTCGGCGGGCGCGGCCGGACGCACCTTGGCGTCGTCGAGGGCCTTCTGGCTGGAGCTGTTCAGGGCGTCGTTGACGATTTCGCCCATCAGGTCGCGGCCGAAGGTCTTCTTGACATGCGACATCGGGACCTTGCCGGGACGGAAGCCCTTGAGCTTCATCTGCGGCGCGACTTCCTTCAGCTTGGCGTCCAGCTTCTGGTTCAGCTCCGCGACGGGGATGGTCACCGCGATGACGCGGCTGAGGCCTTCGGAGGACTTTTCGACGACTTGCATGGTCGGGATTCTGACGCTCTGGGGCGGCGCCCTTGAGGATGGCGCTGCGCGGTGTGGGTAAAGCAATAAGGGCCGCCCTTGCGAGGCGGCGCCTTGAAGCCCGCCCTTATGTCGAGGACGGCCCCAAAGGTCAATGTGAACCCGCAGGGGTCGGGTTTCGGCAGCGCGCCGGAGCCGCTATCTGGTAGGCATGGATCAGTCCCCTCCCCCGATCGGCGTCGCCGTCTTCCCCGTCACACCCCTGCAGCAGAACTGCACCCTCGTCTGGTGCCGCAAGACGCTGAAGGCGGCGATCATCGATCCCGGCGCCTCGGTCGACGCGCTGCTCGCGGCTGTGGCGAAACAGGGTCTGACCCTGGACGCCATCTGGATCACCCACGGCCATCTCGACCACGCCGGCGGCGCGGCCGAGATGCAGGAAAAGACCGGGCTCGACATCGTGGGCCCCCACCCGGACGACCAGTTCTGGATCGACGGCATCCCGCAGCAGGGCCAGATGTACGGCCTGCCGGACGCACGCAGCTTCACCCCGAGCCGCTGGCTGGCGGACGGCGATGTGCTGACGCTGGGCGAAACGCGCTGGGAGGTCTTTCACTGCCCCGGCCATACGCCCGGTCATGTGATCTTCTTCAACCGCGAGGCCCGCTTCGCCCAGGTGGGCGACGTGCTGTTCCAGGGCTCGATCGGCCGCACGGATTTTCCGCGCAGCGATCACGGGGCCCTGCTCAACGCCATCACGACGAAACTCTGGCCGCTGGGCGATGATGTCACGTTCGTCCCCGGACACGGCCCAGGCTCGACCTTCGGCGTCGAGCGCCAGAACAACCCGTTCGTTTCGGACCTGGCCATGGGCCGGGCCCCGATCGCGCGCCCGGCCGCCGGTCCCTCCTGACGGTCTAGCGCGAAATCAACATGCCGATGACGACGCCGAGCCCGAGCGCATAGAGCGTCGACCTGACCGGCTGGTCCTCGACCGCCCGCCTCAGCCGCTCGGCGCGCAGGCGGCTCCACTCGCGCGCGGCCTCGGCGTCCTCGCGCACCGCTTCGTGGATCGGCCGCGGCGCGAAGGTCCGGGCCTCCCCCTCCGTCAGGATCGCGTCCGCCTCGCGATCCAGTCGCTCCGACCGCAGGTCGGCGTCGTCGGTAATGTCCTCGGTCGGGGTCGGGCCGGTGTAGGGGTCGGTCATCGGAAGGCTCCTGAAGGGCTGGGTTCGGCTGTTCAATCCGTCCACACGGTCGGGGTTCCAGCCGCCCCGGATCGTGATTGAACGCCGTCCGCTCCACCGCGTTGAACCCGGTGAAGGAGCCCCCCAATGACCTATATCGAACCCACGCCTCCCGGCACGCCCCAGCCCGACATCCCGCAGCCCGATACGCCGGGGCCGGACATTGAGCCGGGCTCTGTCCCGGACGAGATGCCGCCTCTCGATCCCGGCGGCGGCGGCGAAGGCGACTCGCGCCCCTACGGCTGACGCTTTGGCAAACCCCGTGATTCGCTCGCGTTTCTGTGACGCCCGAACCGGAACCGGACGACAGCGCGCGGGTTCATTCAGCAACCTCGACAGTCGGCGTGAAAGGACACCCAAATGGCCATAGGTCAGCCCACCCGAGCCTCCGGCGTCTCCAAGCGGGGCTTCGCCTCGATGGATCCGGAGCGACAGCGCGAGATCGCGCGCAAGGGCGGCGCCAGCGTCCCCAGCGAGAAGCGCAGCTTCTCACAGGACCGCAGCCTGGCCGCCCAGGCGGGCCGCAAGGGCGGCGAAGCCTCCCATGGCGCGCGGACCAAGGAGTCGGGCGCTTCCGAATAGGCGGCGTCACACAGACGACGAAAGGGGCGGCGCCGGCCTGGCGCCGCCCTTTTGCGTTCAGGCCTCCAGCAGCGCCAGGGCCACCGAGGGCTCGGGGCCGGTCTCGAACGCCGCCACCTTCCAGCCCGAGGCGGCCGCCAGATCGCGGACCGACGCCTCGGTGAATTTCCGCGAGTTCTCGGTGTGGATGCTTTCGCCCTTCCGCAAGGCGATGGTCCGGTCGTCGATCTCGATCTCCATGTCCCGCGTGGCGACCAGGTGCATTTCCATGCGCGACTCCGCAGGGTTCCACACGGCGCGGTGGACGAAGCTGTCGATGTCGAATCCCGCCTTCAATTCGCGATTGGCCCGAACCAGCAGGTTGCGGTTAAACGCCGCGGTCACGCCGGCGGCGTCGTCATAGGCGGCGGTCAGCACGTCGACGGACTTCACCAGATCGACGCCGAGAATGAACAGGGCGTCCTCGCCGAGCTGACGGCGTGCGGCGTTGAGGAACGCCTCGGCCTCGCGGGGCTCAAGATTGCCAATCGTCGACCCGGGGAAGAAGCCGATCCGCCGCCCCCGGCCAATGCCCTCGGGCAGGGCCGCCAGATGCTGAAAATCGCCCACCAGCGGCGCGACCCTCAGTCCGGGATAGCTTTCGTCGATGCGACGGGCCGCGGCGTTCAGGGCGTCGGCGCTGATGTCGATCGGCACATAGGCCGCCAGGGCGGGCGCGGCGTCCAGCACGATCCGGGTCTTCTCGCTGGCCCCCGAGCCGAATTCGACCAGCGACGCGTCAGCGCCGAAGCGGGCCGCCCAGGCCGGAGCGACCTCGCGCAACAGGGCGGCCTCCTGCCGGGTCGGATAGTATTCCGGCAGCCGCGTGATTTCCTCGAACAGCCGCGATCCCTCGGCGTCATAAAGCCATTTCGGCGACGCGGTCCTGGGCGAGCGGGTCAGACCGGCCAGCAGGTCGCGGCGGAACCGGGTGGTCTCGCCCTCCCCGGTCGCGCGCGTCGGCGGCGCCGGAAGATCTTCGGCCAGTCTCAATCCCATGAAAGCCCACCTCTGATGCGGATAGAAGAAATTCCGGTAGCTGGCCCGGCCATGCCCCTCCGGCGTCGCCCAGGAGGACCCGCGCAACACCATCTGGTTGGCCATGAACTTGCCGTTGTATTCCGACGCCGTCCCTTCGGTCGCCCTGAAGCCCCGATATGGGGCGTAGCTGCTGGAGGTCCACTGCCAGACCTCGCCAAAGGCGTTGGAAAACGCCTCGGGCCGGCACCGCACCGCATGCTCCCACTCCGCCTCGGTCGGCAGGCGTCGGCCGGCCCAGCGCGCATAGGCGTCAGCCTCGTAGAAGCTGACGTGCCGCACCGGCTCGGCCGGATCGACCTCGCGCCGGCCCGTCAGCGTCATCGTCGTCCAGCCCTCCGCCTCCCGGCGCCAGTACAGCGGCGCGGTCCAGCCTCCGGCCTTCACCGTCACCCAGCCGTCCGACAGCCACAGCTCCGGCCGCCCGTAGCCGCCGTCCACGATGAAAGCGATCCAGTCGGCGTTGCTGACCAGGTCGTTGTCGAGGCCATAGGGCTCCAGCCACTGACGATGGGCCGGGCCCTCGTTGTCGAAGGCGAAGCCGCCGTCGGCGCGACCGATCTGGACCAGCCCGCCCTCGAAACGGGTCTCGCCGCCGCGCGGCGGCTGCGCCGGACCTGGCCGTGGCTCGGCGTCATAGGCCGCCGGATCCAGCGGCGAGCGGGACATCAGGTTCAGCAGGTCCATCAGGAACAATTCCTGATGCTGCTGGTCGTGATGCAGGCCGAGGGTGAACAGGTAGGTCTGCTGATCGTCCGGCGTGGCGCGTTCCAGCCAGGCCTCCATGCGCCGGTCAACCTCGCGCCGGTAGGCCAGCACCTCATCCAGCGAAGGACGGGTCATCAGCCCGCGCTCGCCGCGCTCGACCCTCGATCCGAAAGCTTCGTAATAGCTGTTGAAGAGGGTCTGGAAGCGCGGATCGAACGGCTCATACCCAGGCTCGGCGCCGAGGATCATGGCCTCGAAGAACCAGCTCGTATGCGCCAGGTGCCATTTGCCAGGGCTGCAGTCGGTCATCGACTGGGCCGTCAGGTCTTCCGGGCTCAGCCCCCCGGCCAGCGCCGGCATGGCCGACCGGACGCGTCGGTATTCCGTTAACAGCGCACCCGGGGCCGCTGCAGCTCTCATCGGTGCGCTCATGCCTTGCCCCTCCGGTGTCGATCGCCGCGGTTGAGGACAACCGTCACGGTCTCCTTTTGTTCCATGCGGTTCAGGAACCTGTCCAGCGGAACGGTCAGGACGAGCGGGCGTTCAGAGGCACGTCACTGATTTTACGGCGACATTTCGTCGAATTGAGAGCGTGTCCGCATGTCGCTGTCCAGCGCGCCATTGGAAGGCGGCCCCGAGGCCGCCGCCGACGTCCCGGGCGGCATTGTCGACAGCGCCGACTGGCGCGAGGCGGTCACCGCCCGCGTCCCGTCCCTGCGGGCCTTCGCCTGGTCGCTGTCGCGCAACGGCGCCGACGCCGACGACCTGGTCCAGGAGACCCTGACCAAGGCCTGGGTCTACCGCCATCGCTTTCAGCCCGGCACCAACCTCCGGGCCTGGCTCTTCACCATTTTGCGGAATTCCTGGTATTCATCGGTCGCCAAGCGCCGTCGCGAAGTCTCCGACGAGGACGGCCAGCATGCCGCCCGCCTCACCGCCGAGGGCAATCAGGAATGGTCGGTGGAGCTGAGCGCCCTCAGGCTCGCGCTCGACGACCTGCCGCCCGAACATCGCGAAGCCATCGTCCTGGTGGGGGCGGCCGGCCTGTCCTACGAGGAGGCGGCCGAGATTTCCGGCTGTGCGCTCGGCACCATCAAGAGCCGCGTCAACCGCGCCCGCAATCGCCTGGCGGAAGCCATGGACATGCCTCGCAGCGCCGACTGACCACCACGCGCGGCGCGGTCAGAGAGTCCGCACCGCCTCGAGCAATTCGTCGACGGCCTCCGGGGTGGTGGCCCAGGAGCAGACGAAACGCACCGACCCATCGTCGAACCGGTAGCAGGCCCAGCCCAGGTCGTTAAGCCGCTGGTGCGCCTCCGGCGGCATCCGCACGAACACGGCATTGGCCTCGACCGGATGAGCCAGCACGAAGCGGGACCCGACGGCGAAGCCCTCGGCCAGCCGTTGCGCCAACAGATTGGCGTGGGCGGCTCCATCCTCCCATGCATTGCTCTCCAGCAGGCCGAGGAAGGGCGCGGACAGATAGCGGGCCTTGGAGGCGGTCTGCCCTGCCTGTTTGAGACGGTTGTCGATCCGCCGCGCCAGCGACCGGTCGAACATCACGATCGCCTCGGTGCAATTGCCCCCGGCCTTGGCCCCGCCGAAGACCAGCACATCGACGCCCAGCCGGGCGATCTGGGTCAGGTCGAAACCCGCCGCTGCTGCATTGGCAAGCCGCGCTCCGTCCATATGGACGCCGCAGCCCTTGAGCTTCACCGGCTCGATCAGGTGGCGCAGTTCCTCCTCGCTGTAGACCGTGCCGTACTCCGTCGACTGGGTCAGGCTCAGCGCCGCCGGCGGCTGGCGGTGGCCGACTTCCGGTTCCTCGAGCGCCGCGTGAACGGCGACCGGATCGATCTTGCCCGACAGCCCCGGCAGGCCAATCAGGCCGACCCCGGAGCCGAAGAAGCCGGGCGCCCCGGTTTCGTCGGTGCAGATATGGGCCGCATGATGGGCCAGCACCGCCTCATGCGGCCAGGCCAGCATCGAGAGGGCGATGGCGTTCGCCGCCGTTCCCGAGAAGACGAACCGGATTTCGGCGTCGGCGTCGAGACGGCGGCGGATCTGGTCGGCGGCGCGCGCCGTGATCTCGTCCGAGCCATAGGCGCGGGCAAAGCCCTCATTGGCCTCAACCAGCGCCTGCAGGGCGGCCGGCGCCATGCCGGCCGTGTTGTCGGACCCGAAGTCATAACGCACCCGTCAGTCTCCCTGTGGCTCGTCCGCCTTGGTGGTGACGATGCGAGTAAAGCTCATGCCCTTGGCCGGCACCTCGACCTGATGCGGGAACGGAATTTCGATCCCGGCGGCGTCGATGGCCTCCTTGCCGCCCTGCATCAGGTCGGCCTGGGTCTGCCACCAGTCCCCCGAACTGACCCAGGCCTGAAGCGTGATCTGCACCGCGCTGTCCAGCAGGCCGGTGACCCCGGTCCATGGCGCGGGGTCGTCCAGGACCTTCCCGTGCGCCTCGGCCACCGCGACCAGCACCGCCCGCGCCGCGTTCAGATCCTCGCTGTAGCCGACGGTGAAATTGATCTCGATCCGCCGCGTCTTCTGCCCCGACAGGTTCAGGATGACGTCACCCAGCACCTTGGAATTGGGCACCACGATCTTGTGGTTATTGGCGTTCGACATCTGGGTGGTGAACAGGTCCAGCCGCTGCACCGAGCCGGCCACGCCGCCGATGTCGATGACATCCCCGACCTTGTACGGCCGCAGCACCAGCAGCAGCACGCCCGCGGCGACGTTCGACAGAGTCCCCTGCAGCGCCAGGCCGACCGCCAGCGAGGCGGCGCCCAGCACGGCGATGATCGAGGTGGTCTGCACCCCCAGCCGCTGCAGCACGGCGATGAAGCCGATGATGTAGACCACGACCCGCACCACCTGCACGGCGAAGCTGAGCACCGTCGGATCGTGGCGGAAACCGCGCACCCGCATCAGCCCGCGTCGGGTCAGACGGGCCGCCCATTTGGCGGCGACCACCGTGGCGACGAGGATCAGCGAGGCGATGGTCAGATTGATCGCCAGACTGCCGGCGAGGTCGGTCAGCTTGGCCAGCATGACGGCGTCCACCGAGACCGCCTTCTGGCCGGCGGCCACGGCGTCGTTCAGCGAGGTCGGGAGCGAGGTCATGGCCCGGGTCTAGCGCGCCGGCCCGGATTTGGAAGCCCGCCGGGCCAATTCTTCATGCCCCGCTCGACACGACCCGCCCGCCGGCGCTCTCCAGCGCGTCCAGCAGATCCATGACGTCGTCCAGCGTATTGGCCTCGCGCGCCGGCTTGTCCCAGCGGATGCGGCTGATGCGCGGGAAGCGCATGGCCACGCCCGACTTGTGCCGCGTCGACCGGTTCAACCCCTCGAAGGCGATCTCCAGCACCAGGCCGAAGTCGCGCCCGGCCCGCACCGACCGCACCGGCCCGAACCGCTCGACCGTGTGATCCCTGACGAATTTATCGAGCTGTTTCAGCTCCTCGTCGGTGAAGCCGAAATAGGACTTGCCGACCGGGGTCAGCGCCCCTGCCCCGGCCTCGTCCTGCGTCCAGACGCCGAAGGTGTAGTCGGAATAGAAGCTCGAGCGCTTGCCGTGTCCCCGCTGGGCGTACATCAGCACCGCGTCGATGACGTGCGGGTCGCGCTTCCATTTGAACCACGGCCCCTTCGGCCGTCCCGCGATATAGGCGCTGTCCCAACGCTTCAGCATCAGCCCCTCGGCCGCCGCTCCCACCGGCGGATCGGCCCGGAGCGCACCCAGTTCGTCCCAGTCCGCATACGGGACGATCGGCGACAGATGCAGCCGGTCGCCCTCGTGGGCGGCCACCAGAGCCTCCAGCCGCGCCCGCCGCGCCTTCAGCGTCAGCGCCCGCAAATCCTCGCCGGCCTCGGCCAGCAGGTCATAGGCCAGGATAGCCGCCGGAAACGTCGCCATCATCTTCGGATCGACGGTCTTGCGGTTCAGCCGCTGTTGCAGGTCGCCGAACGGCGCCACGGCCCCCTCTCGCCAGACCACCAGTTCACCGTCCACCGCGCCCTCGAATGACAGCCCCGCCATGACGTCGGCGAAGGCGCCGGAGATTTCGTCGCCGGTGCGTGAATACAGCCGCGCCACGCCGGCCTCGCGTACGGCCTGCACCCGGATGCCGTCCCACTTCCATTCCGCGGCGTAGTCAGCAGGGGTCAGGCGGGGGAAGTCCGCCGCCTCGTCGATCGCGACCGCCAGCATCACCGGCCGGAACCGCCCCGGCGCATTGGCGTCCGGCCGATCACCCTGCCCCTCCAGCCAGGCGAACAGATCGCTGTAGGGCGGAGTCAGGGCGTGCCACACCTCTTCGATATCCGACGCCTCGACCGGCTCCAGCGCGATGCGCGTCTCGCCGCCCTCCGGATCGGGGGGTTCGCTGACCGCTTCGGGCCGCACCATGGCGGCGGCGGTCCGGGCCAGACGGGCCGACAGGCCGACCCTCAAACCGCCGGTCATCAGCTTCAGCAGGGCCCAGCGCCCCTTGGGCTCCAGCGTATCCAGCCAGCCCTCCAGCAGGCTGGCGACCTCTCCGCGCGCGGCGGTCCGCAGCGCCTCGACCACCTCGCCCAGTTCGGGCTCGCGGTTGGCGCGATGGTCCGGATCGCCGGGCCAGATCAGGGCCACGGTCTCGGCCAGGTCGCCGACATAGTCATAGGACCAGCCGAACAGCACCGGATCGACCCGCGCCTCGACGGCCTTGCGGATCATCGCCGGCTTGGCGGCGGAGAAGGTCAGGTCGCCGGTCAGGGAGGCCAGGGCCCAGCCCCGGTCCGGGTCGGGCGTGCTTCTCAGATAGTCCCGCAACAGCACCAGCTTCGCATTGCGCGAGGCCGTCAGCGACAGGCGGTCCAGCAGTTCGGCGAAGGCGCGCATCGGACCTTCAAACGCGAAAACGCCCCGGAAGTCTCCCTCCGGGGCGTCTGGCCCGAAACCTGCGGCCTCAGGCAGCGAGGCGCAACAGGTCTTCCTAGTTGAACAGGCCGGCGATGACGGCGGTGATCAGGCCGGTGGCGACGGCGGTCATCACGACATCATTGCCGCTACGGACATACTGGTAGCCGCGGGGCGGCGCGCGCAGGCCGTACTGGCCGTAGTTGCTGACCACATACTGGTTCGAGCGGTAATAGGTCGGCATCCGCTGGCCATAGGACCACTGACGGACGGCGTAGCCGCGCGGAGCCTGGTACCGGCCGGCGTTATACCGGCGCTGCGACTGCTGCCAGCGACCATAGGCGCGTTGATCCTGCCGGGCGTCGTGGCGGCGATCCTGGCGGGCGTCGTGGCGGTGGTCGCGGGCGTCCTGACGTCCATCGCGGCGGTCGTTGCGGTCGTCGCGGCGGTCGTCGCGGCGGTCCTGGCGCTGTTCGTGCTGGCCGCGCGACTGGGCTTCGGCGGCGGAAGCCATGCCCAGCGTGGTCACGGCGAACGTGGCGGCGAGGGCGGCGGTGAGAGCCTTCTTCACGGGACGTCTCCAGATGAGGCCGAAGAATTTCGACTTGCCCCCAATCTGGACCCCGGCCGTTGAGCCCGGCCTGAACAGCCCTGCTCAGCTGCCGTTCACCCTGATGTCGCCTTTCGAACGCGATCGCCGCGTCAGGCGGCCCGGGCCTCGGCCTCGTCCCCGATCAGGGAGCGCAGGGCCGCCCGACCGCCGCCGACCCGGTTCATCACCTGGGCGAGGGCGGCGAAGTCGATCGGCTTGTTCAGATAGGCGTCGGCCCCCGCCTCCAGGCCGGCCTCGTGGTCCTCGATCCGGGCCGAGGCCGACAGCACCACGACCGGCGTATCGGCGTTGACGCCCCCGCCGGACCGGATGCCGCGGGTGGCGGTCAGGCCGTCCATGACGGGCATGTTGACGTCCATGATGATCAGGTCGAACGCCTGCCCGGCCGCCATGTCGAGGGCGATCTGGCCGTTCTCGGCGGTCGATGAGGTGTGGCCCGCCGAGCTCATCCAGGCTTCCAGGATCATCCGGTTGACCGGATGGTCCTCGACCACCAGCACATTCAGCGCGCGTCCGTCCTCCACCTCGGCGGCGATGGGCGCGGCGGCCTCCTGACGCTCCCATTCCACGACGTCCGCCTCGACGGTGAAGGTGAAGGTCGAGCCTTCGCCCACGGTCGACACCACCGAGATGTCCCCGCCCATGATATTGGCCATGCGCCGCGAGATCGTCAGGCCCAGACCGGTGCCGCCGAAGCGGCGCGTCGACGAGGCGTCGACCTGGGTGAACGGCTGGAACAGTCGCGCCAGGTCGTCCGGCGAGATGCCGGCGCCGGAATCCTTGACCGAGAATTCGAACTTCACCCGTTCGTCGCCGATCCGCTCGGACCGGACCGTATAGGTGACCTCGCCGGCGTCGGTGAATTTCACGGCGTTGGACAACAGGTTGTGGATCACCTGGCAGACGCGCAGGGGATCGCCGCGCACCACGGCCGGAGCCTCGCCCTGGAGGCGGGCGGAGAAGGTCAGGCCCTTGGCTTCGGCCTGGGCCTGGAAGGGGCCGGTGACGCGCTTGTGCAGATCCTCGACCGAGACGTCGACGACCTCGAACGTCATCTTGCCCGCCTCGATCTTGGTCATGTCGAGGATGTCGTTGAGCAGGCTCAGCAGGTTGTCGCCGGAATTGCGGATGATCGACAGGTACTCTCGCTGCGTCGGCTCCAGTCGGGTGGCGCCCAGCAACTGGGCGGCGCCGAGCACGCCATTCATGGGCGTGCGAAGCTCGTGCGAAATCACTCCCAGGAAGCTGGACTTGGCCTCGCTGGCCGCATTGGCGCGGTCGCGGGCCGACTCCAGTTCCTCAATCAAATGGGCCTGGTGCTCCTGGAAGGCGCGAATCCGCTCCTCGCGCAGCATGGTCATCAGCACCAGCACGACCAGGCCCGCCGCCGTGAATGGCACCACCCCCATGAAGGCCCAGAACAGGTCCGTGCCCCACAGTGAGGCGGCGATGATGGCGGCCGAGACGCCATAGGGCGACGAGATCACCACAGCCTGTTTCGGCGAGCTGCGCAGCTGGGCGAACACCAGCACATAGCCGGAAACCAGCAGGGTCATGGCCAGAGGCTGGCCGAACGGGTGGCCCGAGAACCAGGCCACCAGGGGCGCGGTGGCCCAGGCGGCGGTGGTGGCGGTGGCGACGGCCGGGAAGATCAGCCCCCAGCCGGCGCCCACCCGTTCGCTGATCCGCTTCTCGACGGCGCCGCGCAGGGCACCGGCGGCGATCGTGCCGAAGAACCACAGGATGGAAACCAGCGGGCCGACCACGGCCAGCAGGCCGATCGCCCAGCTCGAAATGATCAAATAACGCAGATACTGGGTCTGGAGAATGGCGCGCAGGGCCAGAGCCGCTTCGCCGGAACCCGGTTCGCCTTTGGCGGGCTTGCTGATTCCGTCGGATTCGACCATGGCGCGCCCCAGCTCCCAAACATTCCCGGGGCGAACGCTATGTGCAAGTTTCTAAGACGAAGTGAACGCTGGCGACTGAACGACAACCGTTCGATGAACCGGGATCAGGCCGCTTCGGCTTCGCCGGGGGTCAGGGCCTTGATGGACAGGGCGTGCACCGGCCCCGCCAGTTCCGCGCGCAACAGATCGTTCACCGCTCGCTGACGTTGCACACGGCCCTGCCCTTCGAAGGCCGCGGACACGACCGTCACATTGAAATGGCTCTCGCCTCCGGCCCGTGCGTCCATGCCGCCCTCATGGTGGTGGCCGGCGTGCCGTCCGCTGTCGTCCTCGATCTCCAGACGCACCGGATCGAGTCCTGATGTCAGCTTTTCCCGGATAATCGTCGCGATCGGGCCTTCCGGCATGGGTGTGTCCTTGTTGGTGACCAATTCCACCCTACACTTGCACCGATGTCATCCGAGTTTGAATACAAGCCCCGTTTCAAGGATATGCGGATCAAGCCGCCCCGCCCCGAAGAGGAGGCGGCGAAGGCCGATGTCCTGCACCTCAAGCCCGGTGAGAAGCCCTGCAACTGGCCCGACTGCCGCCAGGCCGCGACGGCCCGCGCGCCCAAGTCGCGCGAGCGGCTGAACGACTTCTATGATTTCTGCCAGCGCCACGCCGGCGAGTACAACAAGGGCTGGAATTTCTACGCCGGTATGAGCGAGGGCCAGGTCCGCGCCGCCCAGGAGAACGAGGCCATGACCGGCGGCCGTCCGACCTGGGAGATGAAGGCCGGGGCCAACACCCGCGAGGCCGCCGCCTTCGCCGCCAAGATGGGCACGGCCAACACCACCGGCGCCGGCAGCTGGCGTGACAGCTTCGGCCTGTTCGGCCGACGCATGAAGGAACAGGCCGGCCCCGGCGGCGAGGATGATCTGCGCATCGGCAAGCTCGAACGCGCCGCCCTGTCCGACCTCGGCCTCGACGCCCGCACCGAGAAGAAGGCCATCAAGGCCCGCTATCACGAGATGCTGAAACGCTTCCACCCCGACCTGAACAAGGGCGACCGTGGGGCCGAGGCCAAGCTGCAGAACGTCATCAAGGCCTACAAGACGCTGAAGAAGGCGGGCCTGGCCTAGCGTCCCGCCCCCCGGCGCCCATGTGTGGTTCCCACTGAAGGAGCCCTCCCATGGAAGTTCTCTACCGCGCCCACGCGACCGCCTCCGGCGGCGGCCGTGACGAAGGCCGCTCGGCCACCGACGATGGCAAGATCGACGTCCGCCTGTCCGTCCCGACCGAAATGGGCGGCAAGGGCGGCGACGGGACCAATCCCGAACAGCTGTTCGCCACCGGCTACGCCGCCTGCTACCTCGGCGCCCTGCGGCTGGTCAGCGGCAAGGCCGGAACGCCGGTCGGCCCCGATACGAAGGTCGCCGCCGGCATCGGCTTCGGCAAGAACACCAAAGGCGAGGGCTTCAACCTCGACGTCGAACTGACCATCAGCGACCACGGGCTTGAACAGGCCGTCATCGACGACCTGATCCAGAAGGCCCACCAGGTCTGCCCCTACTCCAACGCCACTCGTGGCAATGTTGATGTGAAGCTGACCGCCGCCTAGTCCAGCGTCGTCCGGTAGCGCAGCATCGCCACCGCCCCGACCACCAGCACGAACAGGCCCAGGGCGAACAGGCTGGGCCCGGCGTTCTCCAGCCCGACGCCCTTCAGCAGCGATCCCCGCACCACCCGCAGCAGATGGGTGACGGGGATCGCCAGGCCGATCGCCTGGGCCCAGTCCGGCATGCCGCGGAACGGGAACATGAAGCCCGACAGCAGGATCGACGGCAGCATGTAGAAGAAGCTCATCTGCATCGCCTGCAACTGGGTCTTGGCCACGGTCGAGATCAGGAAGCCCAGCGCCAGCGAGCCGATGATGAACAGCGTCAGCCCGAGGATCAGCGCCAGCCAGCCGCCGCTCATCGGCACGTCGAACAGCACCCGCGCCATCACCAGGATGACCGCCGCCTGCAACGCCCCGACCAGCACATAGGGCGACAGCTTGCCGACCATCACCTCCAGCGGCCGCACGGGCGTGGCCAGCAGGCTCTCCATCGTGCCCCGCTCGCGCTCGCGCGCCATGCCCAGCGAGGTCATCATCACCAGCGTCATCGACAGGATCACGCCCAGCAGGCCCGGCACGATATTGTATGCCGTGATGGCCTCGGGATTGTAGCGCCGGTGCACGATCACCTCGAACGGCGCCGCCCCCGGCGCGCGCGCGGCCAGCGGTCCGGTCAGGTCCCGCGTCAGCGCCTGCGCCGGCAGGCTGGCCAGGGCCGCCACCGCGCCGGAGGTCGCCGACGGATCGGTGGCGTCGGCCTCGACGAGGATCTGCGCCGCGTCGCCGCGCACCACCCGCCGGGTGAAGTCCGCCGGGATGATCACCGCGAACTGCGCCTCGCCCCGTTCCAGCGCCCGGTCCAGCTCCTGCTGGCTGCGCGCCTGCAGGATGATGTCGAAATAGCCGCTGTTGTGCATCGCCGTCAGGATCGAGCGCGAAAAGGCGCCGTTGTCCTGCACCAGCACCGCCGTCGGCAGGTTCCGCGGATCGTCATTGATGGCGTAGCCGAACAGCAGCAGTTGCACGATCGGCAGGGCCAGGATCATCGCATAGGTCAGCCGGTCGCGCGTCAGCTGGATGAACTCCTTGGCCATCACGGCCCAGGTGCGGGTCAGGGACAGCATCTCAGGCCGCCCTCCCCTTCTTCGCCTCGATGTCGTGGATCAGCTGGATGAAGACGTCCTCCAGCGTCGGCCGCGTCTCGCTCCAGGTCAGCGGCGGCTTGCGGAACGGCCGGATCGCCGCCTCCAGCGCCGCCCGGTCGCGGCCCGACACATGCAGCACCGTCCCGAACGGCGCCGCCATCTCCACCCCCGGCCGCCCCCGCAACTCGCCCGCCAGCCGGTCAGCGCCCGCACCCTCGGCATGGAAGGTCACCAGCCCCGAGGCCGCGATCACCTCGTCCGCCGTCCCGCGCGCCAGGGTCCGCCCGCCGGCGATATAGGCGATCTCGTGACAGCGCTCGGCCTCGTCCATGTAGTGGGTCGAGACCAGCACCGTCATGCCCCCGGCCGCCAGGGCGTGAATCTCGTCCCAGAAGGTGCGCCTCGCCTCCGGGTCCACCCCCGCCGTCGGCTCGTCCAGCAGCAGCAGGTCCGGCCCGTGCAGGGTCGCCGCCGCCAGCGCCAGCCGCTGCTTCCACCCGCCCGACAGGGTCCCCGCCAGCTGCGCCCGACGCGCCGTCAGCCCCAGCCGGTCCAGCGCCGCCTGCACCCGCTCGCGCCGCCGGTCCAGCTCGTGGACCCGCGCCGTGAAGGTCAGGTTCTGCTCGATCGACAGGTCTTCGTAGAGCGAGAATTTCTGCGTCATATAGCCGACGCGGCGCTTGATCGCCTGCGACTGGCGCATGACGTCATAGCCCAGCACCGCGCCCTCGCCGCTGTCCGGCGTCAGCAGACCGCACAGCATCCGCAGCGTCGTCGTCTTGCCCGCCCCGTTGGGACCGAGAAAGCCGCAGATCCGCCCGCGCTGCACCGTGATGCCGAAATCCCGGACCGCGTGCAGCGCGCCGAACGACTTGTTCAGCCCGCGCACGTCGATCACCGGCGCGGCCACGTCGGTCATCGATCCGCTCCCAGCGGCGTCACATCCACCGGCAGGCCCGGGTTCAGCGTCGCCGCCTTCTCCGGCCGCGCCTCGATCCGGTAGACCAGCCGGTCGCGGCTGCCGCGGCTGTACAGGACCGGCGGGGTGAACTCCGGCCGCGGGCTGACCCAGCTGATCCGGGCGCTCCCCCCCGCCGCGCAGCCGTCGCAGCTGAACCGCACCGTCCCGCCGGGCCGATAGCGCGCCATCTCCGCCTCAGGCACGAAGAAGACCAGCTTGACCTCGCTGTCCGGCAACAGGGCCAGCACCGGCGTATTGGCCGCCGCCCATTCGCCGGGCCGGTAGAAGATCTCCTCGACCCGCGCCGCCGCCGGCGCCGTCGGCGACAGCTGGCCCAGCCGGGCATTGGCCTCGCTCAGCCCGCCCCCGGCCTGCACCGCCTGCTGTTCCGCCTGGGCGATGGCGTCCTGCCGCGCGCCCATGGCCGCCACATCGCGCCGCCGCCGAACCGCCGCGGTCTGGGCCCGGGCCGCGTCCCGCGCCGCCCGCACCTGATCCAGCCGCGCCGGCGCATAGATGCCCTGCCGCACCAGCGGTTCGATCCGCGCATAATCCGCCTCGGCCGCCCGCTCGCTGGCCTGGGCCGCGGCCAGTTCGGCGTCGAACACCGACAGCTCCTCGGCCCTCTGACCCTTCCTCAGGTCCTGCGCCCGGGCCTCGGCCGCGCCGACCGCCGCCGCGGCGCTGTCGGCCTGGGCCCGCTGCACCCGCGGATCGATCAGGAAGGTGCGGCCGCCCGCCTCGACCCGCTCGCCCTCGCGCACATACAGGGCCGCGACCGCGCCCGAGACCGGGGCCGCCAGATAGACCCGCTCGCCCTCGATATAGCCGGTCAGGGTCCGCGTCCCGTCGCCGCGCAGGAACAACAGCCACGCCAGACCGGCGAGCAGGATGATCGCCCCGATCGCCAGCACGGGCCGAAAACGTTTCATGGCTTCATCCCCTTAAGGGCCGTATCCAGATGCTGGTCCGCCAGCGCGACGGGATCGACCGTCCCGGCTCCGATCGGCTCGAAGGTCTCGCGCCAGATCATCGCCAGCAGCATCGGCCCCATCAGGCCGAAGGCGAACAGGCGCGGATCGCCCGCCCGCACCTCGCCGCGCGTCTGCGCCGCCGCGATCAGCCCGCCCATCAGTTGCAGGCCCGGCTCGACCACCGTCTCGTGCCAGATGGTCGCCAGTTCGGGATGATTGCGGCTCTCGGCGATGACCAGCTTGACCACGCCGCTGATGCGCCGGTCGGCGACCACCGTCCGGGCCAGCATGCCGATCCCCATCCGCGCCGCCTGCTCGAACGGAACCTCGGCCGAGGCCATCGTCTTGACCCGCTCGATATTGGGCGAAATGGCGTCGGTCACCACTGCCCGGAACAGATCGGCCTTGGTCTCGAAATACAGATACAGCGCCCCCTTCGACACCCCGGCCCGCTTCGCCACCTCCTCCAGCCGCGCCGCCTGGAAGCCGCGCTCGGCGAACACCTCCAGGGCGGCGGCGAGGATTTCGGCCGGGCGCGCCTCGGGGCGACGGCGGAATTTCGGTTCTCCGACGGGCAACATGGTTCTTCTTTCTTACTGACCGGTCAGTTATTACTGCGCCCGCCCCCGGCTGTAAAGCGTCGTTCTCCCACCGCGCCTCACGCCGCCGCTGGACCCCGCCGCGCTGGAATTCTAAGGGAGGCGCATGACCTCCCCGCTCG
>CAZGPS010000034.1:0-18082 GCA_964527675.1 uncultured Brevundimonas sp.
TTGTGCAAGGCGCGCCCTCAGAAGGCGTAGGCGAGCTCGGCCACCAGGCCGTCCTCGTACTGCTCGCCGAACTCGGCTGCGTCGGTGTCGTAGTAGCGAACGTCGAGCGCCAGGGCGTCCGTCAGGGCGTAGGTGACCCCGGCGTTCCAGGCGGTGTAGTCGGGCGAGTTGTCCTGTTCGCGACGGCCCAGGGCGACCGTGCCGTCGAGGCGGGGCGTGAAGGCCCAGCCCAGGCGGCCCTCGACCCAGGTGAAGGCCTCGGTCGCGCCGGCGGAGTCGGGCGAATACTGGACCTGGAGCCGCGCGCTGGCGGGACCGATGGCTCGGCTGATGTTGGCCCCGAACTCGAACGTGTCTTCGTCATAACCCGGGTTGGCGTCGAGGCGGTTCTTGTAGGCGACGTTGAAGTCGAACTGATAGCCGAAGGCCTCGGGCTGGTAGCCGAAGGCGACCTCGGCCTCGACGTTGGAGCCGCCCGCCTGGATCGTTTCGGCCGCGGGGCTGATGTAGAAGAGGCCGTCGGCGCTTTCCCAAGTCGCCGACCCAAAGGCGTAGCCGTCGTTGCCGGACTTGGACGCGCCCTTGGAGCGGTTGTCCGTGCCGGCGCCGACCTCGAACGACCAGGCGTCACGAGCGGACGACGCCGGGGCGGATTGGGCCGCTGCTGGGCTGGCGAGAACGGCGGCCATGGCGGCGGCGGAAAGGGCGGCGAGGACGGTCGTGCGGATCATGGCGGCTCCAACGCGCGAGATGCGGATTGGCGCCGCCTTTAGCGCGCTCCGGCTTTGATGGCGAATTCATCCGTGGCCTGAGCGAACTCTTGTCGCAGGCGGGCGACCAGTTCGGCGGTGGGCAGGACGTCGTGGATGGCGCCCGCGCCCTGGCCGGCGGACCAGACGGTCTTCCAGGCCTTGGCCTCGTCGCCCATGTCCAGCTTGTGCTCGGGCAGTTGTTTGGGGTCGATTCCGTTCTCGATCAACGACTTGCTCATGAAGTTGGCCGGGATGCCCGACACCGCCGGGGTATGGACGATGTCGGTCGCGCCGCTGTCGATGACCATCTGCTTGTAGGCGTCGGCCGCCATGGCCTCGGTCGTGTTGATGAAGCGGGTGCCCATATAGGCGAAGTCGGCGCCCAGCATCAGGGCCGCCGCGACATCTTGTCCGGTCGAAAGGGCTCCCGACAGGATGATGGTCCCCTTGAAGAAGCTGCGGACCTCGTTGACCAGGGCGAAGGGGTTGATGATCCCGGCATGGCCGCCCGCGCCATTGGCGACCAGGATCAGACCGTCGACGCCCGCCTCGGCGGCTTTCCTCGCATGGCGGATGTTGGCGATGTCGTGAAAGACCTGACCGCCATAGCCGTGAACCGCATCGACCACGTCGCGCACGGCGCCGAGGGAGGCGATGATCAGCGGCACCTTCTCCTCGACCGACACCATCATGTCGGCCATTAGCCGGGGATTGGTCGGGTGGACGATGTGGTTGACGCCGAAGGCGGCGGCGTCGGGCTTGAGGCGCGACTTGATCTCCTGCAGCCACTCCCGATAGCCCTCGGTGGTGCGCTGGTTCAGCGACGGGAAGGTGCCGATGACGCCGGCGTTGCAGCATT
Organism: uncultured Brevundimonas sp.; assembly: GCA_964527675.1. Classification (GTDB taxonomy): domain Bacteria; phylum Pseudomonadota; class Alphaproteobacteria; order Caulobacterales; family Caulobacteraceae; genus Brevundimonas. Next base: position 1,612 of record CAZGPS010000034.1, read on the forward strand.
CGACCACGAGGTCGGGGCCGGAGACGAGGAACATCGGCGCGGCGATGACCGGCAGCTTCAGTCCGTTTTGCAGTGATGCCGGAATGGCCATGACGTTTCCCCGGGTTGTCTTTGGCTACGGATAGCGGGGTGTCGCGGGGGAAGGCAACTGGGAGGGAGTGGTTAGTGGCTAGTGGCTAGTGGCTGGCCGCCGCCTGTGCGAGGGCGAGGTCCGCGCCGCCCTTCCGCCGACATTCGCGCAGCAATCACGAGCCACTGGCCACTAGCCACCAGGATGACGCCGACGGGCGAACCGGCTACATCGCGCGCATGACCACAGACACCTCAGGCCTGCACCAGCTTGGCCAGCACACCGTTCAGCCCACGTCGCCGGAAACGGCCGAGCTGGAGCGGGTGCCCAATCCGCATGCGGATACGCTGTATCTGACGCGCTTCACCGCGCCGGAGTTCACCAGCCTGTGCCCGGTGACGGGCCAGCCGGACTTCGCCCATATCGTCATCGACTATGCGCCCGGCGACTGGCTGGTCGAGTCGAAGTCGCTGAAGCTGTACCTGACCAGCTTCCGCAACCACGGCGCCTTCCACGAGGACTGCACCGTGGCCATCGGCAAGAAGATCGCCGACCTGCTGCAGCCGAAATGGCTGCGCATCGGCGGCTACTGGTATCCGCGCGGCGGCATTCCGATCGACGTCTTCTGGCAGACCGGCGCGGCGCCCGAAGGGCTTTGGCTGCCTGACCAGGGCGTGCCAACCTATCGCGGACGGGGCTAACCCGTCTGCGGCCGGAGGTTCGTCACAACGGGCACAACGGAGTCACAACGAACACGACGGGGCCGGGGATGGGGGCCCAGACGGCGTTTTCTTGCTGGCTTCAGTATCGCGGCGTACGCCGCATTGATCGACGAGCCTCCGCCGTCAGACGGGATACTGCCAGCAGCTGGCCGGCGTTCCGGGCCGTCCCCCGCACCGAACCCGTTGTGTCCGTTGTGGCTCGCGTTGTGCCCGCTGTGATGAACCCCGCTTTCCCACGGGCCGCGTAAGAGATGGCCCTAGCCGCCGTAACCCCTGCCGCCGCCGCCGAAGCCGCCGCGGGAGACGACGGCGGTGCGGCTCTGGGCGCGGACCGGGGCCTTGCGGGCGACGTCGACGTCATTGCGGTTGGCGACGGTGCGGCCGGTCCGGTAGTCGCGCGACAGATAGCCGCCGCCGTAGCCGTTGGAGAACTGGCCGTTGCGGTCCCGATACAGCGGGCCGCCGCCGCGATAGCCGCCGTTCATCAGTTGGCCGATGATGAAGCCGGTCGCCAGAGGGCCGAAGAAGGAGCTGCCGCTATTGTTGAGCGGTCGGCACTGCTCCGGTCCCCACTGGCCCTCGCACTCTTCCTGGGTCGCATAGCGCGGCGCGCTGGTGGCGGCCTGGCGCTGGGCCTCGGCCGCGGCGGCATCGCATTCGGCGTCGGTGACGTCGTTGGCGGCCTTGCACTCGACCAGCGAGGTATAGGCCAGGGCCGGGTCTGGCTCGGGCGCGGCGACGCGTTGCGGCGAGCCGCAGGCGGCCATGGAGAAGCTGACGGTGGCCATCAGGCTGGTGACCTGCAGCGTCCGCGACCGCTTCAGCCGGCGCATCGTCGTCGATTCGGGGAGGGCTTGTTCGCTCATCGGATCAGGCCGTCATGCAGGCGGCGTTGAGCAGGCCCACGCCGATGGAGATGGAAGCCAGATAGACGCCCGCCGCCGTCTCGCCGGCGACGATGCGCGAGGCCAGCGCCTTGTACAGCACCCGGCTGACGACGAGGAAGGCGAGGATCTGGATGACGCCGGCCAGCAGGGCCCAGGCCGCGAATTCGGCCAGGCTGACCGTCTGCGACAGGGCCGAGGCCAGCGGCAGGACATAGCCGATCAGGGCGCCGCCGAGGGCGATGGCCGCGGCCGTATTGCCCTGCCGGATCAGCTCGCGCTCGCTGTAGGGCGTGGCCATCTGGTAGAGGAATTTGAAAGCCGAGAAGAAGGCGATCGCCGCGGCGAAGGCGATCAGGAAGGCCGTCGCCCCCGTCTGAAATGCGAACCAGTCGAGCATCTTGGTCTGTCCCCTCGGGCGCCGTCAGGCGCGGAATTCGGCCATGTCCAGCGGGATGCCGATCATGATCTCATGTGTCGCCTCGCCGCCCTCGGGCTCCTGCTCGAGGGCGATCATCAGTTCGCGGCCGCCGGCCAGATCCCGCGCGTACAGCATGCAGGTCTGGTAGATTTTGGCGTAGGGCTCGGTCGCGGCGCGGTCGTCGTAGATGGTCTCCCACAGCTTGACCGGCGGCTGGCGGGCGTCGGTCTCGGAGAACCAGAAGCGCGGATAGTCCGGCAGGCCCTCGGGCGCTCCCTTGAACACCGGCTCGGACAGGCGGTCCGCCCACGCCCGGCGGGCGCCGTCATTGGGGGGGTAGGCCGAGGACCAGGGGGTGAACAGGGTGAAGTCATAGGCGGCCGCGCCCGCGGCGTCGTTGCTCATGGCCTGAAGCATGACATGGTCGTCGGTGTAGAAGCGGTGCACGAACGGGCCGTCGTCCAGCCGGACCACGCCCTGGGCGGTGATCTCCAGCGCGTCGCGATCGAGGCTGAAATGGGTTTCGTCGCCCAGCCGGCGCCAGGCCAGCGGGTCGAGGGCCACGGTGCGGCCCACCGTGATGTTGCGCACCACGGCCAGCTGGCTGACCGGTTCGGCGTCGCGTTGCCCGAAGAGCCGCTTGAACATTCGCCTCCCTTACGCGTCCGCGAGGGCGCTCGCGAGCCTCTGGTGATAAAGAGATCGTCAGGCCCGGAATTCGGCTTCGGAGTGGCCAAAGTCAAGCGTACCTGTTACGCGTTACATGAAACATGCGTAATCCTGCCTCGCCCTCCTTGTCGCCGGCCAACGAGCGCATACGTGCGTGGCGCAAGGCCCGTCGTGAGGCGGGCATGGTCAAGCTGGAGTTCTGGGTTCCCAACGTCGCCCGTGACGACGTGAGGGCGGCGGTCCACGCCATCGTCACCGAGTCCACGCGCGGCCCCGATATCCACAGACGCCCGCGTCGAAGCCCTTCAACCGATCCTTCCGGAGCAAATTCCCCCATGGACGCCGTGATCGAAACCGCCTGGACCGTCCCGTCCATCAAAGCCGCGCTGGACGCCTCCGAACTGGTCCGCGAGGGCGAGCTGACCACCCGGGTGCTGGAAGGCGCCGAACCGGTGCTGCTGGCGACCATGCATGAATACGGCGACCTGCCGGTCTATCTCAGCGTCGGCGGGGCCCAGATCGTCTGTTCGGTGCTGCTGTGGCCGGTGGCCGAACAGGCCGACCGTCACGCCTTCAACGAATTCCTGCTCAAGGCCCAGCGCATCGTGCCGCTGTCGAATTTCGCCATCACCACAGTGAACGACGAGGACGTCTATGAGCTGATGGGCGAACTGTCGTGCAAGACGACGCTTCAGACCATATTGATCGAACTGCGCACCCTCGCCGAGAACGCCATCGACGCGACCGACCTGCGCGAAACCTTCGGCGCCGACGCCGCCTGATCCGGGAGAGAAACTCATGTCCATGCTCGCCAAACTCTCCGCCCTGTTCCGCGGGACCGCCCACGAGGCCGGACAGGCGGTGGTCGACGCCAATGCGCTGAAAATCCTCGACCAGGAAATCCGCGACGCCGACACCGCCCAAGGCAAGGCCCGCGACGACCTGGCCGGTCTGGTGGCGCGCCGGCGGATGGCCGAGAACGAACTGAAGAGCTTCGGCGACCAGATCGCCAAATACGAAAGCTCGGTCCGCGCCGCCCTGTCGCAAGGCAAGGAAGACCTGGCCCGCGAGGTCGCTGGCCGGATCGCCGAGCTGGAGACCGAGATCGGCACGCGCGGCCCGATGATCGAGGGCATGAAGGAGGCGGAGGCCCGCCTGCGCACCGCCATCTCGACCACCGACCAGAAGATCGAGACGCTTAGGCGCGAGATCGACATCGTGAAGGTCAATGACTCGGTGCAGAAGGCCCAGACCTCGGTCGCCCTGCAGTCGCAAGGCGCCCACTCGCGGATCGGCTCGGCCGCGGACAGCCTGCAGCGCATCAAGCAACGGCAGGCGGTGCAGGAAGAGCGGCTGCGCGTCGGCCAGGAGCTGGAGGACAAGCGCACCGGCGCCGACCTCGACGCCAAGCTGCGCGACGCCGGCATCCTGCCCGGCCACGCCTCGGCCGACGACGTCCTGGCCCGGCTGACGGCGAAGGAGATCACGGTGGTGACGCCGCAGATCGGGTCGTCGGTCCCTTCCTCCAAAGACCCGGCCTGAGTTCGGATGGAACGGCTTTCGCTGATTCCGCGGCCCGACTGGCAGGCGCGCGCGGAAGCCGTCGGCTTCACCTGGCACCATGATTCCGGCGAACGGTACTGGGACGAGAGCGCCGCCTACGCCCTGTCGCTGAGCGAGGTCGAGGACGGGCTGGAGGCGCCGACGGCCGAGCTGCACCAGATGTGCCTCGATCTGGTCGACGAGGCCTCGGGGTCGGAGCGGCTGATGACGCTGCTCGAAATCCCCGAGGCGTCGCGCGACTATGTCGCCGACAGCTGGAAGCGCGGCGAGCCCTCACTGTATGGCCGGTTCGACTTCGCCTACGACGGGACGGGGCCGGCCAAGCTGTACGAATACAACGCGGACACCCCGACCAGCGTGTTCGAGACGGCGGTGTTCCAGTGGTTGTGGCTGGAGGACGGCATCGCCAGCGGCGTGCTGCCGCCCGACGCCGACCAGTTCAACAGCCTGTACGAGAAGCTGATCGACCGGTTTCGGGCGATCTTCCCCGAAGGCGGCTTCGTGCATTTCTCTTCGGACCCGGAATTCGTCGAGGACCGGCAGACGGTGCGCTTCCTCGAGGACCTGGCCCGGCAGGCGGGACTCGACCCGAAATTCGTCGCCATTGATCAGATCGGCCTGAACGCCGACGGGCGGTTCGTCGACGACGAGAGCTGGCTGATCGGGGCGATGTTCAAGCTGTATCCGTGGGAGCAGATGCTGCGCGACGACTATGCCGAGCCGCTGCCGAAGGCGGACGTCACGGTGCTGGAGCCGGCGTGGAAGGCTCTGCTGTCGAACAAGGGGCTGCTGCCGTTGCTGTGGGAGCGGCATCAGGGGCACCCGAATCTGCTGGCCTCCTTCTTTGAGAGCGATCCTGCGCATGCGACCCTGGGCGAGCAGTATGTGCGCAAGCCGCTGTTCTCGCGCGAGGGCGCCAATATCTCGATCGTCGAGGGCGCGGCGCGGGAAGAGGGGCTGGACGCGGGCTATGGCGAGGGTTCGCACATCCGCCAGGCGCTGCATGCCCCGCCGCTGTTCGACGGCCAGCATGTGATCGTCGGCTCGTGGCTGGTCGGCGACGAGCCTGCCGGCATCGCCCTGCGCGAGGACCCGGGCCGGATTACGCGAAACACCTCGCGGTTCGTGCCGCACTTCATCCGGGACTGAGCCGGACGGCGTCAGGCCTGGAGGTACGGGCCCCACATGAAGGCGATCGTCCCGAACACGCCGACCGCCGTGAAGACGGCGGCGGCGAGGACCACGACGGCGGCGGCGAACTTCAGGGCGGCGTGCGCGCCGCGGCCCGCCCGGAGATAGAGCTCCAGCAGGGCCAGAGGGATCAGATAGCTGCCGAAGACGAGGACGATGTCGGCGGGGCCGGACAGGGTCTTCGTCATGCCGACTGGCCCGCCGTTGACCACGACCCAGCCCATCAGCCCGACCCTGAGAAACCAGACGCCGCTGACCACCATGAAGGTGCGCATGGCCCAGATCCGGTGGCTTTCGAACCGCCGGCTGACAGCATGCCGCCACGCCAGGCTGGCGAAGATGAGGATCAGGAGCCCGTCGATGATGATGGCGACGGAGGAGACGGCCGACAGGGACGTCCCGCGCACGAGCGTCAACCAGAAGCCGCTCAGCGCCATGAAGGCGGCGACGACGAGGAAGGTCCGCCCGGTCCAGCGGTGCCAGGCCGGAAAGCGCCGCCGCAGGGGAGGGACGAGCTGCATCAGGCCGGCGAAGGTCACCACCGACGCCAGCAGCACATGGGCGGCGAAGACGAGATTGCCGGCGTGATCGCCCGCGATGTAGCCGTCGATCAGCGGCTTGTCGTTCCAGGCGGCGAAATTCCCGGCGGCGGTCCGCGTGCCGTAGAAGGCGAGGATGAAGCCGATGAAGGCCGCCTGGCCGAAGGCGGCGACGAGGAACCAGAGGAGGCCCGCCCAACGCAGGGCCCTGGCGGCGACGCTCCTCGTGGGCGCGGAGGTTTGGATGCTGGACATGGTGTCTCCCGACCGGCCCCGGACATCGGGGACGTCGGCCGGGATGCGGGCGAAGCGGCCGGGACGTCTCGCCGATTTGGAAATCGGCCGGAAATTCTTGCGGCCGCCCGGCGCGTCCGCGCGCTGGACAGCGTCATGCGCACAGGCCATGAGTCCGTGAGCCTTTCGGGGAAGACCGGTGTTCACGCAGCCAGCCCTGACCCTTCCGATCACCAGCCGGGCGTCATGGCCGCGGCCCCCCGATCGGCTCCAGACCTATGCCGCGCTCTGCGCCCTCTCCTTCCTCTGCTACATCGCGGGGCGGCTTTCGGGCGCCGCCCCGTTCCTGATGGTCGGGCTCGGCGCCTGCGGATGGGCCTGGCTCCTCACGCGCGCCCTGTTCGATCCCGCGCCGCGTGATGTCTGGTGGCCGCGGATCGTGGCCGGGGTGATCGCGGTCATGGGCGCCCTGTCGATCGTGGCGCCGGGGGACGGCGGGCCCTGGCGTTTCGTCGACAACGCCTATGCGCTCTGCGGTTCAGCGGCCCTGTTGTTGACGTTCGTCGAGCCGCTTCAGGGCCGTCGGGCCGACATGCCGCGTTTGGAGAAGCGGTTTCGGGTCGTCTTTCTCGCGATCTACGCCGTACTGGTGGCGGTCTCGGTTCTGGGGTTTCAGGCCTCTGGCGCTGATCCCGGCGAGGCCCGGCGGAATGATCTGATCCGGAGCGGCTGCGCCCTGGTGGGTCTGATCGCGGGATCGGCGGCGATCTGGTTCCGCCTGCGCCATCCGCTCGCCCGGGCGGACCGGTCGCCGCCCGCCCCGCGCGTGCCGACAGCGGAGGACAGGTTGCTGGCCGAACGGCTGGTGCGTCTGCTGCGCGAAGAGGCGCCCGACGCTGAGCCCGACCTCAGGATCGCTGACGTCGCCGCCCGGTTGGGACAGCCGGAATACAAGGTCTCCCAGTGCATCAGCGCGGCGCTGGGAGTCGCCAACTTCAACCGGCTGATCAATCACCACAGGATCGAGCGGGCGAAGGGTTTGCTGGCCGATCCGGATCGGGATCGGTCCATTCTGGACGTCGCCTTCGACTGCGGCTTCGGCTCCGTCGGCCCTTTCAATCGCGCCTTCAAGCTTGAAGTCGGTCTGACCCCTCGCGCCTACCGCGCGGCCAGCCGGTCCGCCGGGGCCGGAAGCGGGCCCATCCCACCGTAATGAGGCCCGTCGCCAGCAGGGCGGCGCCGAGGCCGTCCCACAGGCCGTCGGCGAGCAGGGCGCCGATCAGGCCGATCAGGCTGAGCCCCGCCAGCGCCAGGGGCGCGCCGAAGATGGCGTGGAGGGAGAGGGCGCCGCGCATCAGGCCGCTCGCCGCGTCCTGGTCAGCCACAGATAGAGGCCCGAGCCGAGGAGGATGATGGTCGCGAGGTCCAGCAGGGCCCAGACGATCTTGAGCCCGAGGCCGCCGTAGTCGCCGAAATGCAGCGGCTGGGACAGGGACAGGGCCTTCACATACCAGGGCGACTCCGCCACGGCGGCGAGTTGCCCGGTGCGGACGTCGATCAGGGCCGGGGTGGTCAGATGCGTCGTCAGCGGCGTGTCGCCGTGGAAGAAGACGGCGTAGTGGTGATCGGTCGAAAACTCCGTCCCGGGGAAGGCGACGAACTGCAGCGTGCGGCCGGGCAGGGCGGCCTTCGCCCGCTCGACGGCGGCGTCCAGCGACGCCCATTGGCCGGGGGCGGCCGGCGCCTCGTGGGCGGCGGTCAGGCCGGCGAGGGCGGTGTCCTTCCAATAGGCGAGGATGGGCGTCGCCAGGGTGTTGACCACCCCGGTGGCGCCGACGACCAGCACCCAGGCGACGGTGACGATCCCGAGCAGATTGTGCCAGTCCAGCCAGCGGGTGCGGGCCGCCTTCTCCAGCCGCAGGGTTCCGAACGGCAGCCGCCGCATGAAGGGGGCGTAGAGCACCACGCCCGACACCACCGCCGTGATCAGCAACAGGCCCATGGCGCCGAGGAACAGCATGCCGGGCAGGCCGAGGAACATGTCGGTGTGGAGCTGCAGCAGGAACTCCATCACCGGATGGCCGGCGACCAGCGGGGCCGGGTCGCCGCTGGTCTGGTCGATGGGCTGGAAATTGTACTGGCCGGCGGGGGCGTCGGGGGCGCGGCTGGTGACGTTCACCACCGGCCGGTCCTCGTCGAAGCTCATGAAGGCCGGAACGTCGCCCGGATGGCGCGACAGGGCCGTGGAGAGGATCCGGTCGAGGTTCAGGCCCTCGCCGTCCGGGTCGGCGGGGGCCCAGGCCTCGTCCAGCAGGAGGTGCTCCAGCTCATGGGTGAACACCAGCGGCAGGCCGGTGAGGCACAGCATCAGCAGGAAGGCGGTCGAGACCAGGCTCGACCACTTGTGGACCCACGACCAGACGCGGAGGGTGCGGGTCTTCATCCGGCTCAGAAGTCCGTCGACAGCGACAGGCGGAAAGTGCGGGGGGCGCCGAGGGTCAGGTAGCTTGACGTCGGGTCGTAGCCGCCGACGGCGACCCACTGGTCTTCATCGGCGAGGTTCTCGATACGGGCGCGCAGGGTGACGGGACGGCCGGCGATGTCGGCGGCGTAGCGGACGCCGGCGTCGAACCGGGTCCAAGAGTCGAGCTGCACTGTGTTGGCGGCGTCGACCTCCTGCTCACCCGTATGGACGATACGGCCTTCCAGGGTCAGGCCGGGGGCGGCGGGCACGTCCCATTCGACGTTCAGATTGGCTTGATACTCCGGCACGCCGGTGGGAGTCAGGCCAGTGAACGACAGGCCGGGAGTGGTGACGCTGGCCGAGCGCGTGATCTCGGCGTCGATCCAGCTGATGCCGCCGATGAGGCGCAGGCCCGGAGCCGGTTCGCCGAAGACGCTGAGCTCTACCCCACGGTTCTCCTGCTCGCCGTCCGCCGAATAGAGGCGTGTACCGGTGTCGAAGGCGGCGGACTGGAGGGTCGAGGTAAAGGCGCTGAGCGAGCCGCCGAAAACACCGCCATCGTATTTGATCCCGACCTCGGCCTGTTCGCCGAGGAAGGGGTCGAAAACCTCGCCCGCGTTCGCCACGACCACGGCAGGGAAACCGATCGTCTGTGGCGCGACACGACCGGGCGTCAGGGCCTCGGCGTAGTTGGCGTAGAGGGAGATCTGTTCGATCGGCTTGTAGACGACGGCGAAGACGGGCGTGACCGCGTCGCCCTCGTATGCCGAGAGCGGCGCGCCGGTATTGTAGTCGTAGGTCCGGGTCTCGATTTCCTGATAGCGGGCGCCGGCGGTGACCCGCAGCCGGCCATCCATGAAGGACATCATGTCGGCGAGGGCGAAGCTGGCGTTGTCGACGCGCTCGGTGACGTTGGGCTTCGACAGCGCGCCGCCGATGAAGAAGTCAGCGGCGGGCGGCGCGACGGCGACGGGGGCGTACAGGTCGCTGGCGAAGCCGCCGAAGTTGGAGAAGGCGTAGGCGTTGCGCGACTTCGACTGCACCTGTGACGCCGAGGCGACGATGGTGTGGCCAACCGGGCCAGTGGTCAGGGCGGCGCGGAGGCCGACGTCGCCCGACCAGACCGTGTCCTCGCGGGCATTGTCGAAACGGTAGGCGCTGAGGGTCCCGTCCGGCTGGGCGGTGGGGTTGGCCAGCACATTGGCCTCCTTGCCCTGACGGCCGCCGAAGGCCGCCCAGGCGGTCACGGTGTCGCTCAGGTCGAACTCGCCGCGGGCGACGCCGAACAGTTGCTCCTCGTCGGTATAGGTCCAGGGCTGGGCGAAATTGCCGTCCGCCGACGGCGCGGCGGGGGCGGCCCCGGCCGGGGTCACGGTCGGGCGCGGGGCGTCGATGTGGTGGTCCTGATACCCGAGGTCGGCCGAGAAGCGGGCCCGGTCGCCGCGGCGGTCGAGGCCGAGACCGATGGCGGTCAGCTGGCGGTCCTCGCCCTCGACGCCGGCCTCGCCGTCGCGGCGGGCGAGGTTGAGGCGGCCGCCCCAGTCGCCGTCGGCGCCGAAGCGGCGGGCCAGATCGGCGGCCAGATAGAGTTCGCTTTCGCCGTCGAGGCCCGCCGTCAGACGGTTCAGCGGCGCGTCGGGCGCGCGCTTGGGCGTCAGGTTGAAGGCGCCGCCGACGCCGCTGCCGCCCGGGGCCGCGCCGTTGAGGAAGGCCGTGGCGCCGTGGAAGACCTCGACCCGCTCAAGGAATTCCGCCGCCACGAACTGGCGCGGCAGGATGCCGTAGAGGCCGTTCCAGGTCATGTCGTCGGAGTACACCGGGAAGCCGCGGATGACGTACAGCTCCTGGAAGTTTCCGAAGCCCTTGGACACGCGCACGGCCGGATCGTTCTGCAGCACGTCGCCGACGCTGCGCGCCTGCTGGTTGCGGGCGAGCTCCTCGGTGTAGCTGGTCGAGGCGAAGGGGGTGTCCATGACGTTCAGGGCGCCGAACAGGCCGACCCGGCCGCCGCGCGCGACCTGGCCACCGGCATAGGGGGTGGTCAGGGTGACCTGCGAGCCGGTGACGATGACCTCGTCGAGTTCGGTCGGATCGACGTCCTGGGCCAGGGCGGGGGCGGCCAGAAGCGTGGCGCAGCAGGAGGCGAGAAGGACGGACCGGAACATGGGGGCAGGCTTTCGGAGAATGAGAACGCGTCGCAATATACGACTCCGGGCGGCGCTTCAAGAACAGACCCTTGCGCTGCGAGAGGCCAGCCTCGATGTCGCGAACTTCGACCCGGCCCGACTGACGGATGATCAGGCCGCGGCCAGCGGCAGGGCCAGTTCGAACACGGCGCCGTGCGTCGACGGGACCAGGTCCAGCGTCGCCTGGTTGGCGGCCAGAAGGGCGCGGGCGATGGACAGGCCGAGGCCGGCCCCGCCCTCGCCCCGGCGGGTGGTGAAGAAGGGCTCGAACACCCGGCGGGCGTCGGCCGGAGCGACGCCCGGGCCGTCGTCGGAAACGGTCAGCACCAGCCGGTCGTCTACCGTCCGGGCCTCGATGACCACGGCGGTCGCCCCGGCCTGTCGGCTGTTCTCCAGCAGGGTCGAGAGCACCATCTCGATCGTCGAGGCGGGGACGGCGACAGGCGATGCTCCAGCCGGCAGGCGGACGGTGATGGCCAGCCGGTCGGAGCGGGCGTCGACGGCCTTCATCACCGGCGGGCCGGGGGCGACCGACAGGCCGGCTTCGGGCCGCGCCATGTCGGCGCGGGCGAGGTCGAGCAGGCGGGTGACGAGGGCCGAGAGGCGGCGGCCGTCGGCGGCGATGTTGTCGAGGAAGCGGCGGCGTTGCTCCGGCTCCATGTCGTCATGGTCCTGCAGCAGTTCGACCGCGCCCTGGATGCCGGCCAGCGGCGTCTTGAACTCGTGGCTGACGGCGGCGGCGAAGTCGCGCAGATAGCGGGAGCGGCGATCGACGGCCTCGGCCATGCGGCCGAAATCCTCATACAGGGTGCGGATCTCGACGGCGGCGGTGGCCGGCGTGGGCGGCAGGGGGCCGCCGCCGACAGCGACGTCGCGGGCGGCGCGGCTGAGCGCCTCGATCGGGGCGGCGATGCCGCGGGCGACCAGCAGGGCGAGGAAGGCGATCAGGCCCAGGGTGCCGACAATCCCGAGGCCGATCTTGATCCGGTCCTGGTAGATGCCGCGGAACAGGGCCCGGGGCGAGCGCAAGGTCAGGATCACGCCCCGCACCTCGCCGTTCACCACCACCGGCCGGGCGTGGTGGATGCGCAGGCCCGAGGCGCGGCTCAGCCACTCCATCGAATAGCGCGGATGGTAGGCGTCGTTGCGGCGCAGGACGGTGCGGGCCTCGCCGGCCAGGGCGGCGCGCACCTCGACCAGATCACCGAGACCGCCGCCCCGGCCCTCGCCGCGGATCACCACGCCCCGGCGGTCGAGGAAGAGGATGGAGGCGAGGGTGCTGCGGCTGGTTCGCTCCATGACCGGATCGAGTCGGGCGGCGACGGTCACAGCCTCCGGGTCGGCCGGGCCGGTCGGCCGGCGCGCGGGCGGCCGGGCCGGCAGGATCGGGGTCGACCCCAGGTCGATGGTCGCCCCCTCGGGCTGGTAGTAGCCGGGCGCGCGGCGGGCGGCGGGATCGAAGGGCATGAGCACCGCCCCGGGCCAGTCGGTCTCGGCCATCGCCGACAGGGCCGCGGCCTGGGCGATCAGCTCGGCCTCGGTCTGGCGCACCAGGGTGTTCTCATAGACGCGCAGGAAGATGGCGCTGAGCCCCGGCAGGATGGCGGCGAACATCAGCACCGACAGCAGGATGGTGCGCAGCCGCAACGCCGGCCAGTGCGAGCGGACGAAGGCGCGCGCCCGCGCGATCACCCCGCCGCGCCGAGACAGGGGCCCAGCTGATAGCCGACGCCGGCGCGGGTCTCGATCACATCGGCCCCGCCGACCGCGGCGAATTTGGCGCGCAGGTTGCGGATGTGGCTGTCGATGGTCCGATCGGTCATGGCGAAGCCGGGACCGTGGACGCGGTCGATGATGGCGTCGCGGGTGAAGACCCGGCGTGGGGCGTCGGCCAGCACGCGGACGATGGTGAATTCGGTCACCGTCAGCGGCACCTCGATGTCGCGCCAGCGGGCCCGCCAGCCGTCGGCGTCGAGGCTGAGCCCGCCCCAGGCGAACTGGCCGCCGGTCGGCGCGGGGGGCGTGCGGGCGACGCGGCGCAGGATGGCGGCGACCCGGGCCACGACCTCGCGCGGGCTGAAGGGTTTGACGACATAGTCGTCGGCCCCCAACTCCATGCCGAGAATGCGGTCGATCTCGTCGTCGCGCGACGACAGGAACAGGATCGGCAGGTCGCCGCCGGCGCGGATGCGGCGGCAGGTCTCGATCCCGTCCATGCGCGGCATGTTGATGTCGAGGATGACCAGATCGGGCGCGCGCAGGGCGATCTCGGCCAGGGCGGCCTCGCCGTCGGCGGCCTCGCGGGTGGCCAGGCCGGCCTTCTGCAGGGCGAACGTCAGGAGGTCGCGGATGTGCGGGTCGTCGTCGACCACCAGGACGGTGCATTGCATGATCGCCATGTTCAGCCTCCCGTCGGCGAGGTCAACGGTTCGAGAATCGGCGCGGGCGCCGGGGCGGGGATGGCGGCGGGTGCGGGCGGAGGCGGCGGGGGGCGCAGGCGGCCGTCCCAATAGCGCTGTCCGGGCTCCGGGAGTTTCAGGGGCTGGTCCCGCGTCAGGGCCTCGACCCGCTCCAGCCGGCGCTGATCGCGCCAGGTCCAGCCGCGCCATTCGGCCTGACCGCGGCGCGCCTGGGCGTGCACGTCACGCCGGACGGCGGCGACCCTGTCGCGCAGGCCGGGATCGTCGGTGGTCTGCTCCAGCTCGACCAGCGACACCAGGGCGGGGGCGCCGAGGCTGCGCAGATAGCCGAGGTCCAGCTCCACCCCGCGGCCGCCGACCTCGCGGGCGTGGCGCACGTTCCAGGCGGCGGCGATCCCGCCGAGGTCGACGACGCTGATCACGGCCAGCACGCCCAGGGCGACGCGGACATTGGCGTCGATCAGCCAGTGGGCCGACCGGTCGCGCAGCATCCGCCACAGGATCAGCAGCAGGCCGATCCCGACCAGCGCCATCCAGACCATGGCGGCGATGCGGAAGCGGGTCAGGGCGTAGGCCTCGATATAGTCGGCGGTGCGCAGCAGGCTGGAGGCGACGAGGATGATGTTCTGGGCCACCCAGACGATGACGAGGCCGCGCACCAGCGGACGCCGGGCCGTGTCGGAGCCCGGCTGCAGGGCGACCAGGACGAACAGGCCGGCCAGCAGTGCGGTGATGATCAGCGGATACGCCCCGCGGTGGGCGTAGTCGGCCAGGCCCATGTCGCCGGGCAGGGGGGCGCCGCTCCACAGGAAGGCGATGTCGAGCCCGTTCTGCAGGGCGAAGACGGCGTTGAAGACGACCAGCGACCAGACGATGGAGGTGGTCAGGCCCGGCGACGGCCGCGCCGCAGCCCGCGTCGGCAGGGCGATCAGCTTGCGCCGCCAGCGGGGACGCAGCGCGCCCAGCACCAGCACAGCGACCATGGACCAGAGGAAGGCGCGGACCAGCCCCGCCGGGGACAGGGCGGGAAGGGAGAGGCCGGCGAGGAAATCCGAGATCAGCGGGTTCGCCGCCGCGAACAGGGCCAGAAAGATCCCGCCGCCGACCACGGGCATGACCAGCAGGCCGAGAAGGGCGATCATCGACCGGCCGCTCCGCCGTCGTTTCAGCCGCGACAGCCTGAACAGGTCGATCACCGGACCCGCGACCCCGACCACGCCGAGGATGACCAGCCGCTGCGCCCAGGCCCAGGCCGTCTCGCCGGAGCGGACCCGGGCCGACAGCACGGCCACGGCCGTCGCGAGGCTGAACAGGACCCAGGCCAGCGGGCCGGGACGGTCGGCCATGACGAGGGCGAAGGCGGCGGCGGCGACGACGGCGGCGAGCGCGCGCCGCTCCCGCAACAGTCCGGGCCGCGCGACGACCAGCGCCCCGAGCCAGGCGAGGGCGAACAGACCCATGGTCGAGCCGGGCTCGTGCCAGACGAACAAGACGTCGGCCAGGACCACGAGGGCGGTGGCGAGGCCGAGCTTCAACCAGAAGGACGAGCGGGACAGTATGGGTGTGCGATGCATGCGGGCCTCCCTTGCGGCCCCTCTTGTCGGCGCGCCGCGTCCAGTGCGGTTGCCGGGGGCGGGGATTATCGGCGCAGGGACCATGCAGGTCCGGTGCAGGGGCGGGCGCATGCTTGCCGGAGCACGGCGATGGCTCGTAGGAGGGAGGGCGCAGCGGAGGCCGCATGACCACCACCCACAGCGACGTCGTCATCCTCGGCGGAGGCCACAACGGGCTGGTCTGCGCCTTCTATCTGGCGCGGGCCGGGCTGAAGGTGACGGTGCTGGAACGGCGGCATGTCGTCGGCGGGGCGGCGGTGACCGAGGAATTCCATCCCGGATTCCGCAACTCGACCGCCAGCTACACCGTCAGCCTGCTGAACCCGAAGATCATCGCCGATCTGGAGCTGGCGCGGCACGGATTGCGGGTGGTCGAGCGCAAGGTTTCCAACTTCCTGCCCTTCGACGACGGCCGTTATCTGCTGGCGGGGGAGGGGCGGACGCAGGGAGAGGTGGCGAAATTCTCCGCCCGGGATGCGGCGCGGCTGCCGGAATATGAGCGGCGGCTGGAGGTGGTTGCCGGGGTGCTGCGCGACTGGATTCTGAAGGCGCCGCCCAATGTGGTCGAGGGCGGCTGGACGGCCATGCTGCCGGAGCTGTTCAAGGCCGGGGGGCTGGGGCGGCAGGCGGCGGGGCTGGATATGCAGGGGCGGCGCGACCTGCTGGACCTGTTCGCCAGGTCGGCGGGCGACTGGCTGGACGGCTGGTTCGAGAGCGATCCGGTCAAGGCGTTGTTCGGGTTCGACAGCGTGGTCGGCAACTTCGCCAGCCCCTACACCCCGGGCTCGGCCTATGTGTTGCTGCACCACGTCTTTGGCGAGGTGAACGGCAGGAAGGGCGTCTGGGGCCACGCCATCGGCGGCATGGGGGCGATCACCCAGGCCATGGCGGCGGCCTGCGCCGGGGTGGGCGTCGATGTGCGGCTCGACACGCCGATCGCCTCGGTCCTGACCGAAAAGGGCCGGGCCGTTGGGGCGGTGAGCGAGGCCGGCGATGTGGTGCGGGCGCGGGCGGTGGTGTCGAACCTGCATCCGCGGTTGCTGTTCGAGCGGTTCGTGGATGACGCTGTGGTCCCGGCGGACTTCCGCGAGCGGATCGGGAACTACCAGTCCGGGTCGGGCACCTTCCGGATGAATGTGGCGCTGTCGGAGTTGCCGGATTTCACGGCCCTGCCGGGGCGCGGCGACCATCTGACGGCGGGCATCATCATCGCTCCGAGCCTCGCCTACATGGACCGGGCCCATGCGGAGGCGCGGCTGAACGGCTGGTCGTCGAAGCCGATCGTCGAGATGCTGATCCCCTCGACCCTCGACGACAGTCTGGCGCCGCCCGGACAGCACGTCGCCAGCCTGTTCTGCCAACACGTCGATCCGGCGCTGGGCGACGAACATCGTGACACGGTGGCGGACCTGATGATCGAAACCGTCGACGCCCATGCGCCCGGGTTCAAGGCCTCGGTGGTCGGCCGGCTGGCGCTGGGGCCGCGCGATCTGGA
>CAZGPS010000035.1:0-17867 GCA_964527675.1 uncultured Brevundimonas sp.
GGAAGACCAGCACGCTGCCGACGCCCGAGATCAGGCCGTCGACGATCAGGCTCTGCCAGATGCCGTCGGGCACGACCGCCGCCACCCAGCCGCCGAGCACGCCCAGGCTGGCTTCGATGCCGTCCATCAGGGGCGTCGCCCAGGTGAACACCGCCTGGAACATGACGAACAGCAGGGCCAGCAGGATCACCAGACCGCCGACCGGGTGCAACAGCACCGAATCGATTCGTCCGGTCAGGGTGTCCGGCCGCTCCGGCGGCTGGACGCAGGCCTTCATGATCCGCTCGGCCTCGCGCGCCGCGCCGCGCAGGGCCGCCGCATCCGGCGCGGTCCAGCCCATTTCGGCGGTCGGGGACAGGGTCCCCGCCGCGGCGTCGATCGCCGCGACCAGCTCCTCGATGCCGCGCCGCCGGGTGGCGGTGGTGGTGACGACGGGAACGCCCAGTTCGGCCTCCAGCCGCTGCAGATCGATCCGCAGACCCTGCCTCTGGGCGATGTCGTACATATTGAGGGCCAGCACCATCGGCCGCCCGACCGCCTTGAGCTCCAGCGCCAGGCGCAGCACCAGCCGCAGATTGGTGGCGTCGGCGACGCAGACGATCACGTCCGGCGGCGTCTCGCCGGCCAGCCGTCCCAGCACCGCGTCGCGGGTGACTTCCTCGTCCGGACTGCGGGCCCGCAGCGAATAGGTGCCCGGCAAGTCCAGCACAGACAGGGTCCGCCCATCGGCCGTCCGGATGAAGCCTTCCTTGCGCTCGACCGTCACCCCGGCGTAGTTCGCCACCTTCTGGTGTGCGCCGGTCAGGGCGTTGAACAGCGCTGTCTTGCCGCTGTTGGGATTGCCGACGAGCGCGACCCGCGCGCTCCGAACCGCCATATCCATCAGGCGGGGACCCTGTCGTCGAGCGGGATCGCAACCGACGATTCGGCCGGTTCGATGCGGATGGTCAGGCTCGCCGCCTCATGCCGCCGCAGGGCCACGCGCATGTCGTCGACCTTCATGGCGATCGGGTCCCGACCCAGCAGGCCCTCGTGCAGCAGTTCGATCCGCGCGCCCTCGACAAAGCCCAGTTCCAGCAGCCGACGCTCAAGCTCCAGCGCATGCTCCTCGTGTTGGCCGTGGCCGCCCACCTGGACGATGACGCCTCTCGCTCCGCGACGGGCCTGGCTAAGTCGAATGGTGTCGGACATGACGCTCACACAGGGGCGCGACCCTCGCGCCTATCTGACAGTGATTATCAGGTGCGACAGTATCGCGTCCACCCCGTCGAAGCGTCGCAGCCGGAAGGGCGGGGCCCGTTGCGCTATCGGCGGAACGGCTTACGAAGGACGCCATGACCCGCCTCGCCCTGACAGTCGCCCTCGCCCTCAGTCTCGCATCCTGCAGTCAGGAGCGGAATGAGGCGCCGCCGGCTCCGGCCCGTCCCGCGCCGACGGCCGCAGAAAAGACCGCTCTGCTCGCCGCCCTCCCCTCGCCCTACAACGCGGCGGATCTGGACAACGGCCGGCGCGTCTTCGCCCGCTGCCGCGCCTGCCACACGATCACCGAGGGCGGCCCCAACATGACCGGCCCCAACCTGCACGGCGTCTTCGGCCGACAGGCCGGCGGCCTTCAGGGCTATAACTACTCCAGCGCCCTGCAGCAGGCGGATTTCATCTGGGACGGCGAACGCCTCGACCACTGGCTGGAGAACCCCCGCACCTTCCTGAAGGGCACGAAGATGACCTTCGCCGGTATTCCCGGCGCGACCGACCGCCGCGACGTCGTCGCCTTCCTCAAGGTCGAGACCGGCTACCGGCCGCCCGCCGCGCCCTGACTATTCGGCCGCGGCCGGGACCGGGTCGTTGGCGGCCGCTTCCTTCGCCTCCCATTCCTCGATCTTGCGGGCGGTGTACTCGGGCGACTTGGTGAACCGCGCCAGTACGCCATAGATCACCGGCACGACGAACAGGGTCAGCAGGGTCGCGAACATGGCCCCGGCGAAGATCACCACACCGATCGTCTGGCGACTGCCCGCTCCTGCGCCCTGCCACAGCACGAGCGGCAGGGCCCCGAAGGCGGTGGCGATCGAGGTCATGATGATGGGCCGCAGGCGCAGGGTCGACGATTCGACGATCGCCTCATGGATGGTCCGGCCCTGATCCCGAAGCTGGTTGGCGAACTCCACGATCAGGATCCCGTTCTTGGCCGCCACCCCGATCAGGATGATCAGCCCGATCTGGCTGTAGATGTTCAGGCTGGAGCCCGCCATCACCAGGCCGAACAGCCCTCCGGCGGCCGCCAGAGGCACGGTCAACATGATGACGGCGGGGGTGATCCAGCTCTCGAACTGGGCCGCCAGCACGAGAAAGACGAGCAGCAACGCCAACCCGAAGGCCGCCGCGACGGCGCCGCCCGCCTCCTGTTGATCGCGCGCCGCGCCGCCCCACTGGGAGGTGACCACGCCCTGCGGCTGCTCCGCTGATACGCGGGTCAGGAATTCGGTGGCGTCGGCGATGGTCGTGCCCGGATTGAGGTCGGCGCTCAGAGTGATGGCTCGCTGGCGATCCAGACGCCGGCGGTCCGGCGTATCGCCCGAGGTCTTGGTCGTGACGACGGCAGAGAGGGGCACCAGTTGTCCGCCGCCCGTAGCCACATACAGCGACTCGAGGTCCGAAACATTGCGGCGGTTGTCCCGCTCGGTTTGAAGGATGACGTCATACTCCTGCCCGCCGCGCAGATAGGTGGTGGCGGTACGGGAGCCGAACATGGTCTCGAGCGTCCGGCCGATCGCTTGCGAGGACACGCCGAGGGCCGCCGCCTTTTCCGGATTCACATCGACCAGCAGTCGGGGCGCATTCGGTTCGTAGTTAAGGCGGGGACGCGAGAAGCCCGGATTCTCGAGCGAGGCCGCCAGCACCGGCTGGATCCAGTTGTAGATGTCCTCGTACTCCGAACCGGTCACGACCATCTCGACCGAGTTCGAATTGCCGCCGCCGCGCTGGAAGGCGCCCGGCACCGAGGCATTTACCTGGGCGTCCGTCTGCCCACGCAGCTTGCCGTTCAGCTCCTGGGCGATCTCGTCGGCGGAGCGGCTGCGTTCGGACCAGTCCTTGAGCGTCAGCACCGCGTTGCCCGAGTTGAAGCTGCCGCCGCCGAAACCGGGCGCCGAGATCAGATAACTGTCGACCTCTCCGGCCTCGCGATATTCGGCGAGGATCGGCTCGAGGCCCAGCATGATGCGCCGGGTGTAGTCGAAGCCGGCGCCCTCGGGGCCCTGGACCCGCACCGTGACGCGGCCCCGGTCTTCGGCCGGAACCAGTTCGTTGGGCAGGGAGAGGAACATCACCGCAGCCCCGCCCGCCACCAGCAGGATCAGGCCCGCCATGCCGAAGACGGCGATCCGTCGGCCCAGCATCGCCTGCAGGGAGTTGCGGTAGGAGGTCTTGAGCGCGTCCATGCCGCGATCCACCCGACGCGCCAGCCA
Source organism: uncultured Brevundimonas sp. (assembly GCA_964527675.1). Taxonomy (GTDB): domain Bacteria; phylum Pseudomonadota; class Alphaproteobacteria; order Caulobacterales; family Caulobacteraceae; genus Brevundimonas. The sequence continues at coordinate 3,468 of CAZGPS010000035.1, forward strand.
GCCGCTGCCGGAGGCCGGGCGGAGAATCTTCGAGGCCAGCATCGGCGACAGGGTCAGGGCGAGGAAGGCCGAAAAGGCCACGGCGGCCGCGATCGCCGCGGCCAGTTCCACGAACAGCCGGCCGACATAGCCCGGCAGGAACAGCAGCGGGGCGAAGACCGACAACAACACTACGGTGGTGGCAACCACCGCGAAGAACACCTGCCGGGCCCCCCGTTCGGCCGCGACCAGCGGCGGTTCGCCGTGATCGAGCCGGCGCTGGATATTCTCTGTGACGACGATGGCGTCATCGACGACCAGGCCGATGGCCAGAACCAGCGCCAACAAAGTCAGCAGGTTGAGCGAAAAGCCGAGCGGCGCGAGCACAATGAAGGTCGCCAACAAGCAGATAGGAGCGACAATCGACGGGATGAAGGCAGCCCGCAGCGATCCGAGGAAGACGAAATTCACGAGCGCGACCAGCACGAGTGAGATGCCGATCGTGATCCAGACTTCGTCAATGGCGTGCGAGGTGAAGACCGAATTGTCCGAGCCGATCACCAGTTCGGTGCCCGCAGGCAGGCTGGGGCGAATGCTCTCCATCATCGTCTCGACCCCCTCCGAAATGGCGAGGTCATTCGACTGGGCCTGACGCGTGACCGCGAGACCGATCTGGTCCAGACCGTTGCCGCGGAACAGGCGGCGATCCTCCTCGGGCGCCTCCTCGACCCGGGCGACGTCGCCCAGCCGGGTGACGTAGCTGGCCGTGCCCTGGATGGCGCCGCTCGCCCCGCTGGGCAGGGTCGTCGCCGTCGAGGCCTGGCCGCCGGTCGTCGCGCTTCCGGTGGACTGGGCCGCGCTGCCGCGCGTGCCGATCGGCAGTTGCTGGAAGTCCTCGGCCCGGGCGTAGGTGCGGGCGACGCGAACCGTGTAATCCTTCTCGCCCGACTCCAGCGTTCCCGCCGGCAGCTCGACGTTCTGGCTGGTCAGGGCGGATTCGACGTCGGTGACGGTCAGACCGCGCGCCGCCAGCGCGGCCGGGTCCAGCCAGATGCGCATTGAATAGCGCTGCTCGCCATAGATCTGCACCTGGGCGACGCCCGGCACGGTCGCCAGCCGGTCGATCAGATAGCGGTCGGCGTAGTCGGTGAGCGCGAGCCGGTCCATTCCGGTGGATCGCAGAAACAGGATCATGATCGGCTGGCTGTCGCTGTCGGCCTTGGCCACCGTCGGGGGATCAGCCTGATCAGGGAGGCGGCCGACCACCCGGGAGACGCGATCCCGCACATCGTTCGCCGCCGCGTCGATATCGCGGTCCAGCGAGAACTCGATCGAAACGTTGGAACGGCCATCGCGGCTGGTGGAGTTAATCCGCTCGACGCCCTGGATGCCGGCGATCTGCTGTTCGATGGGCTCAGTGATGCGGCTCTCGATCACCTCCGCCGAGGCCCCGGCGTAGGACGTGCTGATCGATACGATGGGCGGATCCACATCCGGCAGTTCCCGCACCGGCAGGAAGAAGAATGCCGCCGCGCCGATAACGCACAGGACGATCGCCGCCACCGCCGCGAAAACGGGGCGGCGGACCGCGACATCCGAGAGCATCATGGCCGCGCGCTCTTGGCTGCGCCGGCCTCAGGAGAACCGGCCACACGCACGGGCGCCCCCGGTTGAATGCGATTCAGCCCGGAACCAACGATACGGTCTCCCGCCTCCAGCCCTGAGAGAATTTCGACGAAGCCGCCCTCGACCGCGCCGGTCCCGACCTCGACGCGCTGGGCCGTAGAGCCCCGCTCGCCCCGGGCGATGCGATAGACGAAGGCGCCATCGCCCTCATACTGCACTGCTGCCTCCGGCACGGCCGGCGCGGTTCGCACGCCCTGCTGCACCGCGACCCGCACCAGCATGCCCGGCCGGATGCGCCCGCCGGGGTTGGGTATCTCGGCCCGTGCAGTGTCGGAGCGGGTCTGTTCATTAGCGCGGGTGTCGATAAGGGCGATGCGGCCGCTGAACCCCTGTTCTCCAAATGCGTCGGCCGTGGCGATGATCGGCGTCCCCTGGCGCAGGGCGCCGAGGTAGCGCTCCGGCACCGGGAAATCGACCCGCATGACGTCGATGTCGTCCAGGGTGGCGATGACGCCGCCGGGGCTGACCAGGGTGCCGGCCGTCACCGTACTCAGACCCAGCACCCCGGCGAAGGGCGCGCGGATGACCCGGTCTCCCCGCCTCGCCTGCGCCGCCGTCAGCGACGCACGGGTGGTCTCCAACTCCGACAGATATTGCTCGGCCGTGGCGCGAGGCGCGATGCCGCGATCGGCGAGTTCCTTGTAACGGTCATACTGGCGTTGGGCCTGATCGACCCTGGCCCGCGCCTCGATGATGCCGGCGTCTTCCTCACGGGCCTGCAGTTCGACCAGCGGCGTGCCGGCGGCCACGCGCTGACCATCTGAGAACAGGACGCGGGTGATGAGTTCGGTGGTCGATGAGGTGATGTTGACCGACCGCCTGCCCCGCGCCACGCCGAGGACGCGGATTTCGTCGGTGAATTGACGCGAGGTCGCCACGGCTTCCGAAACAGTCTGGCCTCCGCCCCGGCCGGGACCGCCAGGCCCCCCCGGTCCCGCGCCCTTTTCATCACCGGCCAGGGCGATGCGAAGAATCACGGCCACCACCATCAAGGCGAGCAGGACCGCGGCGGCGGCGATAAAGAAGTGGCGCTTGATCACGCGGGACTGGCTCCGGGACGGGACGAGCCGACTTAGCGGCTCCCGCCGTCGACGCAACTAGAGTCTCTGCAACGTCGGCTGTTTCCGATTCCGTCGCGAGAAACGGCCTGTATGTCCGGTCCCGTCAGAAGCGGCGCCACAGGCCGACGACGGGGCCGCTCGCCGCCGGCGTCTCCCGCCCTGCGACCGTCTGCCGCCACCCCGCCTGCAGGCTCCAGTCGCCGAGATCGCGCACCACCGTCGTCTCCACGGACAGCCAGCGGGGTCCGCCGTCATCCGCCTGCCCGCCGAAGGCCTGGGCCAGCACCATCCAGTCGCGTCCCAAGCGCGTACCGGCGGTGACGTCGAGGCGGATTTCGTCGGGCAGACCCTGGCGAATGCGGCGGGCCGCCTGGACCTCGAAGAAAGTACGGTCGGGGATCGGTCCCCAACCGGTTTCGAATGACCGGCCGGCCGACGCCCGCACCTCCCAGTCCCGCTCCCCCTGTCCCGGAGAGGCGTAGCCGGCATTGCGGCCCTCGCCGCCGTCGGCGTAGCCCGCATAGAGGCTTGCCGCGGCCTCATCGTCCCGCCACGCCTGCCAGGTGACGCCGATTTCAACCGGCCCACGCCCCTCGAAATCGACGAAGGCGTCCTCTCCCGACTGCCAGTCGCCCTTCAACTGAAGCGTCAGCCGGTCCGTCAGGCCATACTCCGCGAAGGCGCCGAAGGAGGTGTCCCGCCGTTCGGCGGGCAGGTCGGCGAGCACTCCGTCCGGATCGAACCCCCGCTCGGCGCGCATGGCGTCGAACTTGACGATCACCTGGGCCTTTCCCTTGGGCCGGGTCCACGCCCCGGCGTGGGCCGGCGGGCCGAGGGCCGCGACCACCAGTGCGATCAGCAGCCCCCCGGCCCGGGTCACACGTCGTAGCCCGGGGATTTTCTGTCCAGCATTCGCAGCGCGCCCGGCCAGGCGAGCGCCGAGACGAAGCCGATGCCCTTGCCTTGCTCGCGCGTTTCGGCCTGGGCGGCGTCGGGCGCCATCAGCACATGCTCGCGGCCGCCCGAAAGCGCCGCCACCTGCTGGGCGCACGCACGCTCGAGGAAGAACATCCCGATCCACGCCTGCGCCGCCGTCTGGCCGACCGCGAGGGTGCCGTGGTTGCGCAGCAGCATCAGCGGCTTGTCGCCAAGGTCCGCCACCAGTCGCTCGCGCTCGTCGTGGTTCAGCGCCAGGCCTTCATAGCCGTGATAGGCCACCTGGTGCTGCAGCAGACAGGCGTTCTGGCCGATCGGCAGCAGGCCCTCCTGCTGCGCCGCCACGCCGACGCCGGCCACGGTGTGCAGATGGATGACGAAATGGGCGTCATCCCGCGCGGCATGGATGGCGGAATGAATGGTGAAGCCGGCGGGATTGATGAAGCTCGTCGTCTCCTGGACGATGTTACCGTCCAGATCGACCTTGACCAGGCACGAGGCGGTCATCTCCTCGAAATACCAGCCGTACGGGTTGATCAGGAAATGCTTCTCCGGTCCCGGCGCCCGGGCCGAGACATGGGTGAAGATCATGTCGTCCCAGCCGTGCAGCGCCACCAGACGGTAGAGTGCGGCCAGTTCGACGCGGGCGTTCCACTCCGCCTCCGAGACACGGGATTTCAGCGAGACGCTTGTTCCATCGGCCATGATCCGGATCCTTGAGTTGCGTGCGGCGCACGCTCGCGCCGCGCGGCGGCGGCGTCAAGATTCAGCTTCCGTTAACCCTGCCTTAGCGGCCTGCCGTTAAGCTTGCACAAGCCGAATCGTCGGCGCGCCGGAGACGCCCTTGACCGTCGCTCAGTTCCGCTCCCCCGCCACGGCCTCGCCGCCGGCCTATCCAGACCTGCTGGCGCTGGCCCACAACTCGAGCCCGGATTCGCGCGAGCGGCTTCTGCTGGGCGTGCTGGCGCTCTGCGACGCCCGGCCGCCGAGCGGCGAGCTGTCACCGGTGCTGGGTGAGATTTTCCTGACTCTCGCGCGACAGGCCGAGCGTGATGTTCGCAAAATTCTGTCCGAGCGCCTGGCGAGCGTCGACTGGGCCCCGTCCGCCCTGATCAACGTCCTCGCCCTCGACGAGATCGAGATAGCCCGCCCGGTTCTGGCGTCCAGTCCGATACTTCAGGACGACGATCTGCTGCGCGTCCTGGTCGAGGCGACCCTCGAGCATCAGATTGAAGTCGCCCGCCGCCCACATCTTGGCGGCCGGGTCGCGGACGCCATCATCGAGCGCGGGGATCCGGCGACCCTGACCGCGTTGGCGTTCAATCGTACGGCGGAGATCAGCCTCGACGGCGTTCGCCGACTGGTCGAGCAGTCCCGTCGGGTCGCCGCCCTTCGTGGGCCGTTAATCCGTCATCCGCGGCTCACTGAACAGCTGGCGGAACAGATGTACGAATGGGTCGGCGTGGCCCTGCGGCAGTCCATTTGCGCCCGCTTCCAGGTCGATGAGCGCAAGCTGGCCCCGCTGGTTGAGCAGGCGGTCATTGAGGCGCGCCAGGAGGCTACGGCCTCGCCTCTCACCGACGACCCGGACCGGGATGAGATGGAGCGACGGCTCGTGGCCAAGCTTCAGGCCGCGGGGCAGCTTCGCGCCGGCTATCTGATCCGGGCGGTCAGGGAGCGTCGACTGGGGTTGTTCGTGCACGCCCTTGCCACCCTCAGCGGCTTCAGCGTCGCCGAGATTCGGGACGCCATGGCGGCCGCGAGCCCGGAGGCCCTGTTCTATGCCTGCGCTTCGGTGGGCGTCGACCGGGCGGTCTATCCCGCTCTTCTGGTGGAAATCCGGCTGCTCAACGACGGTTTGCCGGGCGATGCGGGGGAGCGGGTCTGGCGGAGAGGCGCGATTTCGACTGCTTCGGCGGCCCGCTCCTTCCGGGCCCTCACCAAGGGCTGAACGACAGGTCGTTTGACTTCACCGGCCCGCTCGGCTTGCGTAGGCGCGTGACCCAGCCTCCCCTGCGCATCGCGTTCGCCGCCTCAGACCGTCCCGAGGCGATGGCGGCGCGCGATCGCCTGACGGAACTCTACGGATCAGCGGAACCGGCGGCGGCGGACGTCATCGTCGCCCTTGGCGGCGACGGTTTCATGCTCGAGACCCTGCACGCCAACCTTCAACGTCGCACGCCCGTGTTCGGCATGAACCGCGGCTCAGTCGGCTTCCTGATGAACGACTACAGCGAGGACGGCCTGCCTGGGCGCCTCGCCACGGCGGGCCGGACGGTGATCCATCCGCTACAGATGGACGCCTGGACAGCACAGGGCGCGGTTCGGAACGGTCTGGCCATAAACGAGGTGTCCTTGCTGCGGCAGACCCGCCAGAGCGCCAAGCTGCGCATCACGGTCGATGACCGGGTGCGGCTGGAAGAGTTGTCCTGCGACGGCTGCCTGGTCGCGACGGCTGCGGGGTCCACGGCCTATAATCTGTCGGCGCACGGGCCGATCATACCGCTGGACGCCCGTGTTCTGGCGCTTACGCCCATCAGCGCCTTCCGCCCGCGGCGCTGGCGCGGGGCCTTGCTGCCGCATACCGCCAAGGTCTGTTTCGAGGTGCTGGAGGCCGACAAACGTCCGGTCAGCGCCACGGCTGACAGCTTCGAGGTGCGGGAGGTCACGCGCGTCGAGGTGCGAGAGCGTCGCGACCTCGCCCTGACCATGCTGTTCGACGCCGGACGCTCTTTTGAAGAACGAGTCCTGGCGGAACAGTTCGCCTCCTGAGGCCGTGCACCGGTTCTTAAACCTGTTCCCTCATCATGGCGCCCGTTCGTCTTCAGGAGCTTGTCCGTGAGCAATTCCGCCCAGGTCATCCGCCCGCCCAACACGCTGCGCCTCAAGGTCGGCGGCGCCTTCGGCGGCATCGACGCCAGCGCGATCGCCAAGGCCGAGGAGGCCCTGAAGGCGATGTCGTCCCAGTTCGGCCAGTGGCTGCAGGATGAAATCGTCAAACTGGACAAGGCCCAGACTGACGTCCGCACCCAAGGCTACGACGCCCAGACCGCCGAGGCCCTCTATTTCCGCGCCCATGATCTCAAGGGACTGGGCTCCACCTATCAGTACCCCCTGGTGACCCGGATAGCCGGCTCCCTTTGCCGGATGATGGATGACCCCGCCAAGCGGATGGCGGCCCCCCTGCCCCTGATCGACGCCCATATCGACGCCATCAAGGCGGTGGTTCGCGACCAGATCCAGACCGACGAGCACCCGGTCGGCCGGGCGCTGGCCGAGAGCCTGGAAGCGGGCGTCGCCGACCACCTGAACTAAGCGAGCCGCCGCATTTCACGTGGACGCCCGCCTGACCGGCGGGCGTTTTCAGTTCCGCTCAGGCGGCCGCGACGATCGTCGCCCTGGCCGGCGCCGGGTCCTGGTCCAGGCGCTCCATGAGATACGCGAGATCCTCGCGCGGGGCGTTTGGGCGGTGCGTCAGGAACCGCTGCAGCATCTGATGCCGGAAATCGTCGCCCGCGGTATCCGCTCCCTCGGCCTGAAGCGACCGCCAGGTGTCGACCCCGGCCCGGAACGCCTGGAACAACCGCGGCGGCAGGCCGGCGCGATCATAGATGGCCTTGAGCCCCAGAGGACCTGCGTCATGGATCATCAGCCAGGCGCGCGGATGGGGCGTGCCGGCCAGTTCGGCCAGGCCATATTCGAACAGCGCCATCTGGCCCCGGGCCAGGGCCCGCAGCAAAAGCGAGCCATTCAGGGCGCGGCGGGCGTTCAGGCCCGCGACGAAGGTGGCGAGATCGGCGTGATTCGACGCCTGATCGACCAGATCGACCGTCGCCCGTTCGCGGGCGAAGGCGGACAGACGAATCGCCGTCTCCGGGGCTACCGCGTGCCGCGTAACCAGATGCTCACGCACAGCGTCCGAGGCCAATTCAACCAGCCGCTCGGTCACCAACAGCGGCAGCACCTGGCGGTAGGCGATGGCCGCAACGATCTCGGGTGAGGTTCCGAAGCGGTCGACGCAACGGCCCAGCGCCGCCTCGGCGATGTCGGCGTTGTCGTTGGCGGCCAGCGTCCTGACCGCCAGTTCGCAGCCGGTTTCAGCGAGGGCCGCAGCGACGTCGCGACCGACCACCGGACGACCCGCCACGGCGACCTGACGCAGCGCCGACCCGGCCTGAACGATCTCGATCAGGTCCTCATCGCTGAAGGCGGGCGAGAAATTGATCAGAGGCAGGGCCACGCTGTCGACGTCGGCCGCCAGCCGGCGGGCGACGTCGCGGGGAATCAGGTCCGATGACTTCAGCGTCACGGCCATGGCGCGACGGACCAGTTCGGCCGCGTCATTGGCCAGAAGTCGAAGAATTTTCTGGGCCGCCTCGCGATCCTCGCCTGACAACTCCGCCTTTTCCATGTTGCGGCAAAGTTTGTGGGCTGCTGCGGCGCGCTCGTCGTCGTCCGTCGCCTTGATCAGGCGCCGGATATCGGTCTCGGTCAGGCGGGCGCGGTAGGCGGTCATGTCAGGCGCTCTGGGTCAGGCTTCACCGGCCAGCATTGAACGGTCATCCCTAACGGGTCGTTTACCATCACCGGATTCGCGGTCAGGCGCTTGAACTGCGTTCGGGCGCGAAGGCGCCGCCGAAGCCCCCGCCCTTGCCGTCGCCGTCCTGCCCCAGCAACAGGGCCAGCAGGCTCTGGTCCTGCTTGAGACGATCCAGCCGGGCGGCCAGCATCTGGTCGCGTTCCGATAGCGACGGCGCCGCGGGCGCGGATCCCGCCGAGGCGGCCGGGGCGCCGTCGCCGGCGTGACGCTGCAGGTTGGCGTGCACCTCGGCGACCGTCGCCGGACGGCCGTCGCGGTAGAAGATCGATCGGTTGGCAGAGGCTGCGTCGGGAAAGATCGACGCCGCGCTTGAGCCGGGTCGCCGATCCATGGCCTCCATCAGTTGGGCGGCGCCCGCCGGACCAAGGAAGTGGGCGGCGTAGAGATCGCCGGCGCCCGGCTCACGTCCGATCCGGCCTCTGAGGTAGGCGGCGTTGGAGGCGGTGAGTTCGGCCGCCATGGTCGAGGCCGCCTGGGGATCGAAGCGCAGGTCCAGCACCACGTTCCGCGCTGAACCATCGACCCGCCAGCGTCCGTCCGAGCCGCGGTGAATCAGGTCCGCATACTGGCCATAGCCGTGCTTGGCGCCGTGCGTCTTCACCGTGCCGAGCCAGGTCTGCTCGATGAACTGGAACAGGCCGGCCGCGGACGAGGTCCGGGCCCGCGCGGACGGGTTCATGGCGCTTTCGCGCCGCGCCGTCTTGAGCAGAAATTCGGCGTCCACGCCCGTCGCGCTGGAGGCGCGTCGAATCGCGGCCTCAACCCCGCCAGCGGATGGAATCGCTCCGATGCTCATAGCCATGACGCTGCGGCTTCGTGGTTAATCAAACCCTAACATATGAAGGCCCGTCCACAGAGCCTTAACCTTTGCCGCACCGATGCCCTGACCCGTGTCGGTTTCATGGCGAAGCTCGCCGCAAACTTGCCCAGACGTAAGCGCTCAACTTGTCCGTGGGGCGCTGCGGGGGCGGCGAACGACAGGGATGAAGACCATGATGATCACGACCGCGGGCGGCCCCGGACTGGTGAGCCCCTTCGACTACAACGAGCGCAGGACGCCGCGCTTTTCCCGCACGACCTGGGTCGCCCTCGCGATCGTCACGGCCGGGCATGTGGGCCTGGGTGCGGCGCTCTACTATCAACGGTTCGAGCCGGCCTTGCCGGCGGAGGTGGAACAGCGTCCCCCCACGATCATCGAGATCGTCAATCTGCCGAAGCCCAGGCCCATCCCGGCGCCGGACCGGCCACAACCGCCGAACACCCGAACCAATGACCTGCTGGCGACACCCACGACCCCGGACGTCATCGCCGTGGCGAAAGGGGAGACAGTGGCCGACAGCCCGTCCATCTCCGTCCTCCAGCCGTCGCCTGACCCGGTCCCGGACGCGGCGCCCGCCCCGGCCCCGCCGCAGCCGCCAGCTGTGATCACCCATCCGAGCTGGGTGCGCCAGCCCTCGGCGGCGCAACTGATGCGCGCCTACCCGGACCGCGCCCTGCAGGCCGACGTCGGAGGCCGCGCCACGCTGAACTGCCTGGTCCAGCCGAACGGCCGGGTTGCGGACTGCAATCTGATGGCGGAGACGCCCGGCGGTTACGGTTTCGGAAAGGCGGCCCAGGACCTGACCCGGCACTTCCAGCTGAACCCGCGGACGGTCGACGGCGCGGCCGTCGGCTCGCGGGTCAACATCGGCATCCGCTTCACGCCGCCGTCGGCGAACTGAAACGCAGCGGATCGAGGGCGGCGGCGTCCGGTCCCGGCGCCCTGCCCTCGATACCGTCCGCCACGGCCCTGGCGACCATTGGACCCAGCAGCCAGCCGTTGCGGAGCGGGGCCAGGGCGAGATGCAGGCCCGGCTCGCCTGAGAAGCCCGCCAGAGGCAGCCCGTCCGCGGTCCCGCCGCGGATGCCGACCCGGGGAGTGCCCGACGTTCCGGCAAGGCCGGACAACGCCTGCGCGGCCGCGACCTGGCGGCGGGACACCTCGGGATCGGGCTCGAGATCGCGCCGGCCACGCTCCATGGTCGCCCCCACGACCCAGCCGGCCGGCGTCGGGACGATGTAGAGGTCCGGAGCCCTAAGCGTGTGAGCCGGCGCGGTCCCGGAAACCGGCGTCAGCTGGCCGCGGAAGGGCTCGATGGCGGCGACCGAAAAGGCGGTCCGCTCCGGAAGGCCCGGCAGCGGCGCGGCAACGCCCGTCGCGAGCACGATCGTGGCCGGGAACCAGGCGCGGCCGTCGCCCGCCTCGACTCGCCAGCGGCCCCCGGCGGCCGCGACTCGGGCCACGGCGGCCCGGGCCGGGGTGACTCCGGAGACGCGCGAGAGCGCCAGCAGGGCCGGGCCGACCTCGACCCTCCAGTCGTCCGGGGTGAACAGACCGCCCGGCGCCGGGCGGGCGGAGAAGCCGGAGGCCCTGAGACGGGCGATGACCGCCTCGGCCTCGGGACCGCGCCATTCGACGCCGTCCTGGTGCAGGGTCAGGCCGTGGAGCGCCGCGAACGCCGGCCACAGGTCGCGCGCCCGCGTCAGCAAGGCTACGCGATCCGCTCCGGCTTTGTCCGAGAGACACTCCAGCGCGGGGGCCAGCATGCCGGCGGCGACCGAGGAGGCGTTGGCGCCGCCAGGGTCGATCACGGTCACCGCATGCCCCCGGCTCGCCAGTTCAGCGGCGGTGCAGAGGCCGAGCACGCCGGCGCCGATAACGATCACATCCGGGGAAGAGGTCACCGGCGATCAGATCGACCGCCCGGGCCCGGAATGCAAGCGCTACTCGGCGGCGATGGCGGCGGCGCGGTTCTGTTCGATGCGAGCGGTCAGGGCCGCATGCTGGTCCCACAGGGTTTTCGGCAGGCGGTCGCCGAACCGCGCATAGAAGCTCGGGATCAGCGCGGCCTCCTCGGCCCAGACGTCGGAATCGATGTCCAGCAGGGTCGACAGATCGGCCTGCGACAGGACCAGGCCCGACAGGTCGATCGCTTCGCGCGCCGGCACCCGGCCGACCGGGGTATCGACGGCGTCGGCCTCGCCATCGAGACGTTCCACGATCCACTTCAGCACGCGGGCGTTGTCGCCGAAACCGGGCCAGACGAATTTGCCGTCCTCGTTCTTGCGGAACCAGTTGACGAAGTAGAGGCCCGGCAGTTTCGCGGCGTCCGTATGGTCCTTCATCGACAGCCAGTGAGCGAAATAGTCGCCCATGTTGTAGCCGCAGAAGGGCAGCATGGCGAAGGGATCGCGGCGCAGCTCGCCGATGGCGTTCTCGGCGGCGGCGGTGCCCTCGGAGGCCACGGTCGAGCCCATGAACACGCCGTGGTCCCAGTCGAAGGCCTCGGTGACCAGCGGCACGGCGGAGGCGCGGCGGCCGCCGAACAGGATGGCATCGATCGGCACGCCCTTCGGGTCCTCCCACTCTGGCGCGATGGTCGGGCACTGCGACGCCGGCGAGGCGAAGCGGGCGTTGGGATGGGCCGCGGGTTCGCCCGAGGCGGGGTCATGCGGCTGGCCCTTCCAGTTGGTGAGACCTGCCGGGACGTCTTTCGTCAGACCCTCCCACCAGACGTCGCCATCGGCGGTCAGGGCCGTGTTGGTGAAGACGGTGTTGGTGGCCATGGTGGCCAGGGCGTTCTGGTTGGTGTTGCGGCTGGTGCCGGGGGCGACGCCGAAGAAGCCGGCCTCCGGGTTCACCGCATACAGACGGCCGTCCTCGCCGATGCGCATCCAGGCGATGTCGTCGCCGATGGTCTCGGCCTTCCAGCCTTCCAGCGTCGGCTGGAGCATGGCGAGGTTGGTCTTGCCGCAGGCCGAGGGGAAGGCGGCAGCGATGTATTTGGCGCGGCCCTTCGGATCGGTCAGCTTGAGGATCAGCATATGCTCGGCCAGCCAGCCCTCATCGCGGGCCATGACCGAGGCGATGCGCAGGGCGTAGCATTTCTTGCCCAGCAGGGCGTTGCCGCCGTAGCCGGAGCCGTAGGACCAGATTTCGCGCGACTCGGGGAAGTGGACGATCCACTTTTCGGCGTTGCAGGGCCAGGGCACGTCGGCCTCGCCCTCGGCCAGCGGTGCGCCGAGGGTGTGGACGGCGGGGACGAAGACGCCGTCCTCGCCCATCAGGTCCAGCACCGGCTGGCCCATGCGGGTCATGATGCCCATCGAGACGGCGACATAGCCGCTGTCGGTGATCTCGACGCCGAGGGCGCTGAGCTCCGAACCCAGCGGACCCATCGAGAAGGGCACCACATACATGGTCCGGCCGGCCATGCAGCCGTCGAACAGGCCGTCCAGGCGCTGGCGCATCTCGACCGGATCGGCCCAGTTGTTGGTCGGGCCGGCGTCGGCCTTGTCGGCCGGGCAGAGGAAGGTGCGGCTCTCGACGCGGGCGACATCCTTCGGATCGGAGGCGGCGTAGTAGCAGCCGGGGCGTTTGGTCTGGTCGAGTTCGCGCAGGGTGCCCTTGTCGATCAGGTCGGCGATAATGGCTGATTTCTCGGCCTCCGACCCGTCGCACCAGTGGATGCGGGCGGGTTTGGTCAGGGCGGCGATCTGCTCGACCCAGGCGACGAGGCCGGGGTGTCGGGACGGGGCCGGATGAAGGCCCGGGATAGCGGATGTGGTCACGCGAACTCTCCTGAACGTCTGCCCGGCGATCTACGCCGCCGTGGCGCTCCCTTTGCGTTGATCACGCATTGTTTCTGTCGGAATGACATCGAAGCGAGCGCAAGGTCAACCGGCGCAAGTTTCAACCTCCCGTCAGTGGCAGGCCTTGCGTCGCCAGCACAATTCCGGTCGCCGCGCGGGCCGGCGCGGGGTATCGGACCGCCATGCAGACGATGGATCCGATGACGGCGACTCCCGAGGGCGCCCTCGCCTCGCCCGCCACAGCGCGAAACCGGGAGCCTATCCTGACCGTGCTGGGGGCCCACCTGCCGGCGCGGGGGCGGGTGCTGGAGATCGCGGCCGGATCGGGCGAGCACGCCGTGGCTTTCGCCGGCGCGCTGCCGGAACTGGAGTGGACGCCGAGCGATCCGTCGGCGGCGGCGCGGGCCAGTATCGCGGCCTGGGCCGGGGCGGCGGGTCTGGCCAATCTGCGCCCCCCGCCGGCGCTCGATGTGCTGGACGAGGCGAGCTGGCCCGAGGGGCAATTCGCGGCGGTGGTCTGCATCAACATGATCCACATCAGCCCGTGGGCGGCGACCGAGGGGCTGATGCGGCTGGCCGGGCGAGTGTTGCCGGTCGGCGGGCTGCTGGCGACCTATGGGCCGTATCGGGAGGCGGAGGTTCCCCTGGCGCCGTCCAATGCGGCGTTTGACGAGAGCCTGAAGCGGCGCGATCCGGCCTGGGGGCTGCGCGACCGGGACGAATTGGCGGCGGCGGCCAGGGCGGAGGGGCTGGTCCTGACGCGGCGGGTGGAGATGCCGGCCGAGAATCTGATGCTGCTGTTCCGGCGGGTGACCTGATGAGCTTCTCCAGGACCTATGACGGCGACGAGCCGGTGCGGCTGAACAAATTCATGGGCCAGTCCGGAATCTGTTCGCGGCGCGAGGCCGACGCCCTGATCGCCGAGGGGCTGGTCTCGGTCGATGGCGCGGTCGTCACGGACGCGGGGCGCAAGCTGGAGCCGGGGCAGACGCTGACGCTCAGCGAGCGGGCCACGGCGGCGTTGGCCGAGGGCGTGACCATCGTGATGCACAAGCCGACGGGCTATGTCTCGGGCCAGCCAGAGCCCAACAAACTGCCGGCGGTCCGGCTGGTCACCGACAACAACCGCGTCGGCGAAGGCGTGACGCCCGCGGACGAGGTCTCCCTGCCCCCGATCGGGCGGCTGGACGAGGATTCGCGCGGCCTGCTGCTGCTGTCGTCGGACGGGGTGGTGGCCAAGGCGGTGATCGGGCCGGAGTCGGATCTGGACAAGGAATATCTGGTCCGGGTCGCCGGCGATGTGACCGAGAAGAAGCTGAAGATCCTGCGCCACGGCCTGATGCTGGACGGGCGGCAGCTGAGGCCCGCCTATGTCAGCCGGATGGAGACGCAGCGGCTGAAATTCATCCTGCGGGAGGGGCGCAACCGGCAGATCCGGAGGATGTGCGAGATGGTCGATCTGGAGGTCATCGACCTGATCCGGGTGCGGATCGGACCGCTGAAGCT
>CAZGPS010000036.1:0-8301 GCA_964527675.1 uncultured Brevundimonas sp.
TCTCCCAAGGCCTCGACCCAGGCGCCCAGCTCCGCCTGGAAGGCGCCCAGCTGGGCAAGCTCCAGATCAAGTACGGCGCCCTCCAGGACGGCGGTGTTCAGGGCGCGCGCCATCTGGTTGATGTTCACGCCGATCCGCCTCAGCTCGCGGCGGATCTCGATGAGGGCCAGCGCATCGGCCGGAGTCAGCTGCGGGCGACGGTGCAGCCGCGCCCGGATCAGGGCGGTCGACCACTGGGTGCGCGAAAGGCCGGCGGCCTCCGCCTCGGCCGTCAACAGGACCAGGTCCGCCTCCGCCAGCCTCAGGGTCAACTTGCCGGTCGGCAGCCTCGCAAGGGGGTGTACGGGCTCGGGCAAGGACGCCTGCGCGGCCCCCTCGACGAGGTGTCGCAGCAGCCGGGACCGGCCGCCCCGCTCCGCCGCAGCCGCGTCGAACCGGCGGACCAGATCGGGCGGGAGACGAACGGTGATGCGGTCCATGGGAAGGGGTCGGTGTCAGACAGTGCCGGCGCAAAGCCTATCCTGCCCTAGACCGTCACCAACCTCGCCCCGCAGGCCTACGGGGCTGCCCGCCCTTCCCTCGGCGGCCGCAAACCCGTCCGCTCGCCCGCCGCCCTGAAGGGCGCCCCAGCCGGGCGGGACTCACAACCGCACGCGACGATACCCCTCACCCTGGACGAAGCCGGCTTCGATACAACCGCGCCGGACGAAGCCCGCCCGGGACCCGTTGGAATACACCCGGCCGTCGCGACGGTAGTGGATGAAGCCGGGCCATCGCGCAGGAACGGGTCGCAGAATCTGCGTGTGGACGAGCACGTCTCGCTCAGGGTCCGGCACGATCTCGGCAAGCGGCACGGCGTCATACCGGACGTGTTCGCCGTCGACCCCGGCGCGGACGGCGTAGGTGGTGCGATGGCGCGGATCGAGTCTCAGCGGCCGGGTAGCCCTCGCCGCCTCCGCGATCCGCTGGCGATCGTCCCAGTTCCCGAAATAGAGGTTCGCCGCGCAGTTCAGGACCTGATGGGCGTTGAGCGCTTCCGCCTCCGCGTCCGCCTCGATCTCCATCACGCCCTGGCGATGCGGCACGACATAGACGTCCGGGTCGTGGAGAACCACGAGCAGCTCCGGCGCGAGGGGAAGAAACATGATCAGGCCGGCGCTCTTCACGCCGAACCCCAGTCCGCGGGTCCGGCGGTTCTGCAGATGCCAGCGATTGGTCAGGACCGCCGGATCGTCGGAGGTGAAGAAGGGTGTGTGGCTGCGGTTGCGCACGACCGTCAGCTGCAGATCATCGACGATCCGCATGCTTCGCCCGTAGTGCCTCATGGCGGCGATCACGGCTTCGCGCGTCATCGTTTTGAGGTCGAAGGCCTCGCCGTCCTCGAGCACGTCCGGAAGTTCGGCGACCGCCGCCATCATTCGGCTGGCGAGCAAAGCGGCCGCCTCGGTGCGCATGTGCTGAAGCAGGATGAAGCGCCGCAGCACGATGTGGTCTGGCCCCGTCGGAACCGCATCTTCGGTTCGGAGACGCGCGACGGTCGCGCCGTACGGCCCCTCGACGGACTGGATGGCCGCCTCGAGGCGGGGGTCCTGGCCGTAGAGGTAGTCGCGGGAGCACTGGTTCCTGACCGGCGCGTCCCCGATGGCCCGGTCGGCGTCCAGGTTGAACAGATGGATGGCCGCGTTCGCCGCCCCGACCGTGAACGGCTTGAGGTGGCATCGCGGCACGAAATGCTGATTCTTGTTGGTGGCCATGACCTCGCTCCGGCCGAGGCTGGCCCAGGGCCGGAACGAACGCCAGCCCTACCCGGGCCGCAGACCGTGAAGCCAGGCCACCGCCCGCTGGGCGTGGGCGGCCGCCGAGACGATGAAGCGTTTGTCGCCGCGCAGGACCTCGAGCCAGTGGTCGAGGTAGGCGGCGTGGTCCTCGCGCGGCTCGAGAGCCAGTCCGAGGTCGGCGCAGAGGAAGGCGGCGCCCAGTTCGGCGACGAGTTCCTCGCGCGCATAGGCCCGGGTCGAACGGCTGAAGTCGCGAGCGAGACGAGCGGCATGGCCCGTCCAGTGCACGCACTCATGACCGAGGGTGGCGTAGTAGCTCAGCGCTTCATGGAACTGTTCGAATGGGGGCATCTGCACGTGATCGCTCGACGGCCGATAGAAGGCGGAGCCGCCGCCGTGCCGGACGTCAACGTCGAGGGCCGCGAACCAGGCCTCGACCTCACTGACTCGCATCTCCGGATTGACGGCCGGCGCGGGTTCCGGGGCGTGGCCTTCGTCGAGTCCGTCGATCTGCTCGACGTTGAAGACCGTGTAGGCCTTCAGGAAAGCGATGCGGCGCAGCTGCTCCTCGCCGGCCTCGTCGGTCTCCGCCCGCGCCAGGGTGTTGGCGTAGACCACAGTGGAGCCGGTCTCGCCCTTGCGGACGCAGCCGCCCAGGGCCAGCGCCTGGCGGAAGGTCATCCAGGTGGACGACTGGAAGCCGCGAGCCATGGCCTCGGACCAGAGCAGCACAATGTTGATCCCGCTGTACGCCTCGCCGTTGTGACGCAGCGGGCGGCTGACGCTGGTCGATGAGGTCCAGGGCTGGGTCCACGGCCGGACGCCGGTCTCCAGCTGGGCGATGATCGTGTCGGTGATCCGGCTGTAAAGGTCCGGACGAGCGGGTTCGTTGGGGCGCGGCATGGCGGCCTCCTGAGAATGAAATGGAGAAAAAGGGCGGCGGCGCCTCGACGGCGCCGCCGCAGTCCGGTCAGCGGGACCAGATCAGGTTGTGCTTGCCGTCGACCTCGACCAGGGAGGCGTAAATCGGAGTCGGAAAGCTGGGGTCGTCGAGCTTGACCGAGAGGTATTCGCGGTCCTGCTGGCTCGTCCGCTTCCAGGCGGCGCCGAACTCGGTCTGGCCGGCGAGGATGCGGTAGTCGGGCGCCCGCTCGTCGCTCTTCTCGTTGGGCCGGAAGACCGCCGACTTGACGTTGAGGGTCAGGGTCTTGATCGAACCGGTGTAGCCGTCGCCTTGGGCGGTGAAGGTGCCGATGGTGGCCATGTCAGTCTCTCCTTTGCTTCGGGCCACGCCTGCCGCGGCCTCGATGGCGATCGGGAGACCGGGGCCCGGGCGGCGCGCAGGACGAGCGCCCGCGAGACCCCGCAGCGCAGCGGAGGACCGCAAGGACGACTTTCTTGTTTTCGCGAGGAAGGCCGTCAGGCCGGGGAAGAAAGTCGAGCGCGCGGTTGCGCCCAGCCGACCGGGTTTCGGTCAGATCCGCCCTCGAGAGGCCGCGCCGGCGAGGCGCGCAAAGGGAGACGACGCCGACGAGCGCCTGCCCTAAGTCGACGGCCCGCTTTCGATCACCCCGCTCCGACAGGTTGTCGAGGTCGGCCGCTGAAGGAGATATGACGCTTCAGCGCTGATGCTGGCCTTCCTCGGGCCAGAACGCCTTCGGGGTCGCGGGATCGCGCCCGGCTGCGAAACGAAATCGTCAAGCCAAGTCCGTATCTTGGCCGGCTTCCCACTCGGCGCGAGGAGAAGGGGCTGCCGCCTCGCCCGACGTCCGGCCACGCGAATTCCCTGCTGACTGCGAGGGCCGGATCTTCTGCGGTGACCGCGCTAGCTCATCTCACGCCGATATACTTGTGAGTCTGAACGCTCAGTCTCCACTTGGGGTGCCTCAGACAGTAGTCGATGGCCGCCGTCGTATTGGCTGCCTGATCCCGGCCGTCCATGGGTTGGAGCCAGAACTGCTCAAAGGCGAGATGCTCGAACCGGTGGGGCATGGCCTTGTCCTGTGGGAACACCAGCTTCAGCTCATGGCCCGAGGTTTGGACCACAGGGGCATCCGCCTTGGGACTGATGCAGATCCAGTCGATCCCTTCGGGCGCCATTAGCGTGCCGTTGGACTCGATCGCGATTTCAAAGCCGCGCGCGTGCAGGGCGTCGATCAGGGGGCCATCCAGCTGCAGCAGGGGCTCGCCGCCGGTGCAGACGACCAGCATTGGGTCCCCTGCCCGTCCCCGCCACATTGAGGCGACGTGGTCGGCCAAGGCGTCAGCGTTCGCGAACTTGCCGCCGCCGTCACCGTCGGTCCCGACGAAATCGGTGTCGCAGAAGCTGCAGACCGCGGTCGCGCGGTCGCGTTCCAGCCCGCTCCAAAGATTGCAGCCGGCGAAGCGCAGAAAGACCGCAGGACGCCCGGCCTGTGCCCCCTCGCCCTGGACTGTGAGAAAGATTTCCTTGGTGGCGTAGGAACGGGATCTGGCAATCGGCACACCGCGCCTCCACGAATCAGCGAGGGCTATCCTATGATCAAACCCGGTTTCGGCGAAAAACGACAGCTGCCTGAGATGCAGTTTTTGGTAGCTTCTGGTCATTTTCGATGGAAAACTGCATCATAGGGCGCAGGAATTCTTCCAGAAACTGCGCACCGTTTTCTCAAGGAGCGCACCAAGAACCGTGACGTTAGTGATCACGCACTGCACGAAAAGAAAGCGTGCCGCCGCAACCGATGCGTTGCAGGCGCATCGACTGCCCACAGGAACGGCCGCGCAGGTTGCGAACGATTGGGCGACACGCCTTGCCGCCGCCCCGGCGCCGCTGCAGGCCAAGGATCTATACGCGGGCCGAGGGATGGTCGAGGCGCGGCGGGCGGCAGACGCAATAGACGGGCACTTCGCCATCATCTCTGCCGGCCTCGGCCTGGTCGATGGCGACACGTTCGTGCCCGCCTACAGCCTCACCACGATCAAGGGCGATCTGGACGACATACGTCGCAAGACTTCTGCGGACCGATCGGAATGGTGGCCGGCGATACGGGACGTATCGCCGTTTGCGCAATCGGACAGAAGCCCGGGTGGTTTAATCCTTGCGGCGGTTTCGACCGCCTACCTGGAGATGGTGGCCGCGGACTGGTCGGCCTGGCCCAGCGCCGATCTCGATCGCCTCCGTCTGTTCTCAAAAGTGGCGCCGGGCGGGGTCGCAGAAGCCCTTCGCCCAGCCTGGATGCCGTACGACGATCGACTTGACGGGGTGGGTCACGGCCTGGCTGGCACACAGGGCGATTTCGCTCAACGCGCCATGCGTCATTTCGCAACGCAGATCTGCCCGACGGGGACACAACAGGACGATAGAGAAGCTGTTCTGACCGCCCTTTCCGGGGTCGCCCGTCGTCAGGTTCCGGTGCGAAAAAGGCTTGGAGACGCAGCGCTCAAAGACACGATCCGAGCGGAATGGGGAGCGGCCTGCGGTCAATCTTCGACGATGTTGCGCCGACTGCGAGACACCTTGGGGCTGGCCTGCGAACAGGGGCGGTTCCGGACCCTCTTCAATGAAGTGAAGGCGGAGAGAACGGCATGAGCAAGGTCACCCTGCGCGCTCTGCGGACCCGGCAAGGGGCAAATGTTGATGTCTTCGCTTTCTTCGTTCCCGGCAATCAGATCGCAGAGCTCGCGGACATCAGCCGTTTGCGTCGCTCCGATGGTCAACTCGAAGGTTTCCAGCGCCGCGAGATCAAGACGCATGTCGCGGAGATTACCGAGTTTCTGCGGGCGGGCCCCGCCCTGTTCCCGAACGCCATTATTCTCGCCCTTTCGTCGGACGTCCGGTTCAAATCTTCGCGCGGGCCCACCGGGGAAGATGCGAAGGTGCGCAGCGGCGAGTTGACCGTGCCGATACGGCCTGCGGGCCAGAGGGCCGCGTGGATCGTCGACGGGCAGCAACGTTCGCTGGCATTGGCTCAAGCAGAGTGCGCCGATCTCCTTGTACCGGTCATCGCCTTCCAGTCGGACGACGTCACGGCGCGACGGGAGCAGTTCATCTTGGTCAACAAGGCCAAGCCGCTGTCGGCCCGCCTGATCGACGAACTCCTTCCCGAAATGGGCGTGAACCTGCCGCGGTCGCTCAAGCCGAGGCAGGCTCCGAGCGAGCTCTGCACGGCGCTGAACGAAGACCCGGCCTCGCCATTCTTCGGTTTGATCAAGCGCGAGTCTCAGGCTGGAGCGCCGGGGCCGGTCGTGGCGGACAGCGCGCTCGCCAAAGCCATTCGACTGAACCTACGACCCGGCGGGGCGCTCGGAGCCTATGCCGGCGAAAGCGGCCTCGAGGCTGCATATCAGGCCTTGGTAATTTACTGGAAGGCGGTGAAGGACGCCTTTCCCGAAGCTTGGGGACGGCCGAGCACCGAGAGCCGCCTGATGCATGCGGCGGGAATCCAGGTGATGGGCGCCTTGATGGATCCGATCTGGACCCGGGCCGACGCAACCTCCAATCCGCCGGAGGCGGTGGAGGCGGCTCTGGCGCGTCTCAGGCCACGGTGTTGCTGGGTAGATGGGACCTGGGAGGAACTGGATTGGAGATGGAACGACGTCCAAGCCACACCGAAACACATCAAGGGCCTGAGTGACCTCCTGCTGAAGCTTGACCGGGACCTCTCAAGGCCGACGCGATGAAGTTCATCTTCGCCGACAGCCTGGACTTCGTGGACCCGGGCTATGACTTCCTCAACGACCGCAATGCGCCCGGCCGCAAGCCCTATTGGGACGACGCCTACCCGCACGAAATTCTTGGCTATGCGCCCTATCACGGCATGCTCGTATCGCGTGGGATCGTCGGCGACGGTCCGGTCGCCGGCAAATACACCGACGCCCAGGCGATGCGATTCAGAAGAGTAGGCGCGCGCGAATTCCTGAGGCTCAACCGGCCGGAGTTCGCCGATCTCGCCCTGTTCGGCGATTGCGGAGCCTTCACCTATGTGAAGGAGACCGTCCCGCCTTATACGCCAGCCGATACGGCGGAGTTCTATCACGACTGCGGGTTTACCCACGGGTGTTCGGTCGACCACATCATCTTCGATTTCGACGAAAGCGTGCGGGGCATGGATGGCGGCAGCGGCGAAGCCCGGCGCCGTTTCGACCTGACCCTTCAGAACGCCGACGCCTTCTACCACGAAGCGCGACACAGCAATGATTTCACGCCGATGGGCGTGGTTCAGGGTTGGTCGCCGCAAAGCATGGCCGAGGCGGCGCGACGCCTGGTCGCCATGGGCTACGACTATCTAGCCATCGGCGGGATGGTCCCCCTCAAGTCCGACCAGATCAAAGCCTGCCTTGCGGAGGTTCGCGCCGCGACGCCAGCCAGCACTCGGCTGCACATTCTCGGGTTCGCCAAGGCCAGCGACATCCACGAGTTCGCGCCCTTCCACATCACGAGCATCGACACGACCTCGCCGCTGCTGCGCGCCTTCAAGGACGACAAGCAGAACTATTGGCTTAGGGAGGATGGCCGGCTGGACTATTACACCGCCATTCGGGTGCCCCAGGCGATCGAGAATCCGCGTCTGCAACGCCACGTCCGGCAGGGTGACTTCCGGGCCGAAGAACTGACCCGACTGGAAACCGCAGCCCTGTCCGCCCTGCGCGCCTATGACCACGACGACCAGGACCTCGAGGGGGCCCTCGAGACGGTGCTGACCTACAATGCGATTCTCGCCATGGGCCGTCCCTATGAGGAAGTCCGACATTCGCCGACCATGGAAAAACTGCGTGGTCGGTACCGGGCCACGCTCGCGGATAAACCCTGGCGACGCTGCGGCTGCACCATCTGTCGCGATGTCGGGATCGAAGTGATCATCTTTCGCGCCAGCAACCGCAACAAGCGGCGCGGGATTCACAATCTCGGCGCTTTCAAATCTGTGGTGGACGCCCTGTCCACGCCCGAAGACCTGACGCCATGACCCAACAGACCCTGACCTTTCTCGCAGCGCGGGCGCGTCAAAGCACCGAGCATGACGTTCTGACCTTCGCCGCGACCGCGGACCAGGTCCTCGCCTTCGCCGAGATCGATCGGGTCGGACGCAGCGCCGACGGACATTTGAGCGGGTTCCAGCGGCCTCAGATCGCCGGCCATATCCGGGAGATCCGCGACTACCTTGAGACGCCGGGGGCCGTCCTTCCCAATGCGATCGTCATCGCCTTCACCGGCGGCGTGACTCTTGAGGATCTGGAAGGCGGCATCTGCCGGGTCACCGTGCCGGTCGGCGACGGCGCGGCGAAGGGACTCGTCGTGGACGGTCAACAGCGGCTGAGCGCGCTCAGCACCTCGGTCCGTCGCGACTTTCAGCTCTTCGTTTCACTTCTGGTCTGCCGGGATGAGGAGGAGCTTCGCCGTCAGTTCGTGCTCATCAATAATACGCGCCCGCTCCCCAAGTCGCTGATCTATGAACTCTTGCCGACCGTGGACGGGCTCCCCGATCGGATGCAGAGCCGCCAGCTAGCCGCCCGATTGACGGAACGCCTGAATTTCAACGGGTCCTCC
>CAZGPS010000036.1:8311-17599 GCA_964527675.1 uncultured Brevundimonas sp.
TCCTCCTCGCTGAAGGGACAGATCCATCAGCACACCAACCCCTCGGGCGTGATTAAGGACACCGCCATTCAGAAGGTTCTGATGAACTCGCTGAGCGATGGCGTCATGCGGCTGATGGTTCAGGAACCGAACGGCGAGCGGCAATGCTTTGATCTGATCAGCGAGTTCTACAAGGCCGTTCAGATGGTCTTCCCACAGGACTGGTGGGGGCACAAACCCTCGTCGTCACGGCTCATCGGCGGCGCCGGCATTCAGTCCATGGGCTATGTCATGGAGACCCTCGCCCAACTGGATGACGCTCGCACATGGAATGACTTCATGCGAGGTCTGGCCTGTCTCGAGGACAAGACGGCTTGGACTGAAGGGTCGTGGGATCTCGGCAATGGCGACGTGCGCCATTGGAAGGCGATCAATGTCACCCCCACGGACGTCTCGCTCCTGGCGCGTTATCTGGAAGGGGTCGTGCGGCGTGATCTACGGGCGCGGCGCGCCAAGCGCCTCGAAGCCATCCAGGCCTAGCCGCCTCCCCTCGCGACCCGACTCATGCTCCTGTAGGCCTTCGCCATGTATCAACTGACCAAACAATTCCGGTTTGACTGCGCCCACACCCTGGAGCGTGAGATCGAGACCGAAGGGAGCCGGCGGATACACGGCCATTCCTACCGTGCGCTCGTCACCCTGCGCGGGCATCCCGATCCGGTGAGCGGAATGATCATCGACACCAGCCTTCTGGCCTCCAAGCTAGCCGACGCCCGGGACGCTCTCGACCATCGCTTCCTCGATGAGATCAACGATCTTGGACCGGGAACCATGGAGAACCTGTGCGCCTATATCTGGCGCAAGCTGGAGAACGACATTCCCACCCTGTTCAGCGTAGCGGTGCTTCGGGATTCGACGGAAGACCAGGTCACCTATTTTGGAGAAGCAGCTTGAGCAGCGCGCTGGTGCTGTTCTCCGGTGGTCAGGACTCAGCGACCTGTCTGGCTTGGGCGCTCGACCGGTACGATTGTGTCGAAACCATCGGATTTGACTATGGGCAGCGCCATCGCGCCGAACTGACCATGCGGCAGACGGTGATGCAGCGGCTCAGGGCCTTTCCCGGATGGGCCAAAAAGCTGGGCGAAGACCGGGTGCTCGACCTCCACATCCTGGGTGAGATCAGCGAAACGGCGCTGACCAAGGAGATGGAAATCCAGACAACCGCGTCAGGCCTGCCTAACACCTTCGTCCCCGGACGCAATCTCCTCTTCCTCACCTTCGCCGCGACAGTCGCCTATCGTCGGGGCCTCAAGCATATCGTGACGGGCGTGTGCGAGACGGATTACTCCGGCTACCCCGACTGTCGGGACGATACGATCAAGGCGCTCCAGGTGGCGCTCAATCTGGGCATGGAAACACGGTTGGTCCTGGAGACCCCGTTGATGTGGATCGACAAGGCCGAGACCTGGGCCCTGGCGGACCGGTTGGGCGGGCCGGACCTCGTCGAACTGATCCGGGCCGAGACCCTGACCTGCTACAGGGGCGAAACCGAAACCTCCAACCCCTGGGGTCGGGGCTGTGGCGAATGCCCCGCCTGCGATCTGCGCCGCAGCGGTTTCGACCGCTGGCGCGCCGCCGCCTGATTCATCCAGTGGTTCGTTTAGGCAATGAATTGCCAACGCGAGGTTGCTGCGCTTTGATGGCCTCAAGGGGGAGTTTGAGTGCCAAGTGTACAGTCCAGGGTCGCGATGCGGCTCAGCGAGCACGAACGCCTCAGCCACGATGACGCTCGCCTGGGCAGGGTCCGGGTTCATGGCTGACGACTGGCTGCAGGACACGCTTCAGACAACGCGAGAGCGCTTCCAGGCGGCGACGGCGCCATCAGATCGCCTCGCCCTGCTGCGGGAGTTGGCGCGGCTGAGCGGCGGTCGCGCCCTGCCTCCCGCGCCGCTCATAGCGGCGGAGACCGCGCAACTGCCCCGGTTCGGACTCGCGGCCGCAGCGGACGGCGCTGTTCGAATCCTCGACGAGGACCTCTCGGACGTTGTGCCCGGTCTGGACGTGGCTCTCAGGATCGACGCCGCGCCGCGGGGCGGTGTGTCGCCGGCGCCGGCAGACGCCGTTCTGCTGCGCCTGACGCCTCACGATCGGTATCGCAGTCGCGCCCAGAAATCCGCAGTGCAGACCGCCCTGACGGCGCCCGGGGGTAGCTCGCTCATGGTCTCGATGCCGACCGGCGCGGGCAAGAGCCTGCTTTTTCAGGCGCCCGTCCTCTTCTGGAGAGAATCCCGTCCGGGGGCCTGCGCGGTCGTCATCGTGCCGACCATTGCGCTGGCGGAGGATCATGAACGCACGCTGCGGGCCATGCCGGGCCTGGAGGCCAGTCGGGCGCTCAGCGGTTCAACGCCGCTCGCCCAGCGCGAAGAGATACTCGCCGGCTTTCGCAATGGCGACATTCCGCTGCTTCTGCTTTCCCCTGAGGCCGCCTTCGGCGCCGCTCGGCCCGATCTTTTGCAGACGGCGCTCGATCTCGCCGCCCCGGAGAAATACGGCCAGAAAGGCCTCCTCTCGGCGGTGTTCATCGACGAAGCTCACATCATTGAGAGTTGGGGACGAAGCTTCCGCCCTGATTTCCAACGCCTCCCGGCGCTCGTCAGGGAACTGCGCACGCGTAATCCGGACCTGCGCACTGTTCTTCTCTCCGCCACCCTGGTCCCCGCCTCCCAGGCTGTCTTGCGCGCAGACTATGGCGCCGGCGCCTGGGGCGAGATCCATGCCCGCACCCCCCGCTACCAGTTCGATCTGAGCGCTGCGGATTTCACGGATGAAGCCGAGCGGGACACCGCTCTGCTTCGTCTGATCGACCGGACGCCGCGACCCGCCGTCGTCTATACAACGCGGGTCGAGCACGCTGAGCGGCTCCACGATCGCCTGACGCAGGACGGCGCCTATGATCGCGTCGCCTTGTTCACGGGCGCGATTTCCGATGCGAAGGCGCGCCGCGATATCGTCGAACGGTGGGCGGCTGGCAGTCTTGATCTGGTGATCGCGACATCAGCGTTCGGCCTGGGGGTCGACAAGGCTGATGTCAGAACGGTCATTCACGCCTGCCTGCCCGAGAGCGCAGCGCGTTGGTATCAGGAAGTCGGGAGGGCGTCGCGCGACGGTTATCAAGGTCTGGGCGTCACTCTCTGGACCCGGAAAAAGGAGCGCGGGCCACCGCGACGCCGGACGACTGAAGAGGTCGATACCTACGACTCCGACGAAGACGATGCGGCGTCGATGGCGGGGAATGGCTGGCTGTCGGCCGAACTCGCCGAGGCGCGCTGGAACGCCCTGTTGAAGGTCGCCATCAGCGATGGCAGGGACCCGGCTACGGGCGCCGTGCGCCTGATCCTGCCGCTCGACGCGGCGCGGGACGGTCTGGACCCGCGATATACCGGCGAACGCAATCGGGGCTGGAACCGCAGCCTTCTGAACCTGATGCAACGCCAAGGCGTCCTGACGGTCGAGGCCGAGGCGCCGCGTGAGGACGAGACGCCCAGGCATTGGCGAGCGACGATCCTGTGTGACGAGATTCTCGACGCTCAGGCCCAGACGTCTTCGTCCAAGGTCTGGGCGAGGGTTTTCGCCGGCCGGGATCAGGAAGCGGCCCTCGCTCGCGCCGACCTGCGAGCCTTTGTGACGGCGATGAAGCGGCACGATCGCGATTGCCTGCTCAGGTCCGCCTACCGTCTGATCGAGCCGGACGCCGCGCCCGCTGTGTGTGGCCGCTGCGAAGCCTGTCGGCGGCAAGGAGTCTCTCCGCCTGGAGGGCTTCATTCCGATGTTGCGCGCTTTGCTTGGCCGCCTCCTGAGGCCGTGCGCCCGACCCTTCCGCGCGGCCTGATCCTGGTCGCGCCGGAAGGGGGCCAGGACCGCCTCATCAGCCGACTGGCCTGGGCCGGGGTCGAGCAGATCGTGGCTCCAGAAGCTGAGGCTTCCAGAATCGCGGGAACACTGGCGAACCACCCCGTCCGTTATGGCTTCGTTCAATCCGCCGAGGACTGGCTGCGTCGTGACGGCGTGCTTCCAGATCTTCCGACCGCCTTCCTGCCTCCACCATCGTCATCGCTTGGCCCCTGGCTCAGAGAGCTTGATCGCTTGGCGAACGCGCGCCCTGATCAACATCTGATCCTGGTTGCGGAGCCGACCTCCCGGGTTGACGGTCGGCCGCTTCACCAGATCGCCTCCCAGCACGCGCCGTATGACGAAGCGATCCTCGATGAGTTTGGCCTCGCATCCGAAGGAGTGGGCTCATGAGTCTCCTTAGCAGCACCCAGGGGACGCCAGAGCGGGTGTGGTCCGCGGTCCGGATCGCCCAGGCTGAGGGCGGGCGGATCGGTCGCGATGATCTCTGGACCTGGTTGAACCCCGCCTTTGTCACCGATGGGGCGGCGCGCCTGCTCGCCGGCGAGGCCGAGCGCCAGGTGATTGGCGCAGCATCCAGCCTCGAATTCCTCAAGCTCGAAGCCTCGGACTATGTTCTTACTGCTGATCCCCTAGCCGACTACGAGGCCTATGCCGACGAGGTGCACGATCGCCTCTGTAGAACGGCCCCCGACCATCCTGACCATGTCATGCTGGAGACGTTTGCCTGGCTGGGTCTCAAGGCGGAGAGTTCAGGCACAGACTGGGCGGCGGCGGGCGACTTCGCGGATCGGGTCGAAGAGGACCTTGGGAGCGCCCAGACGGGCGACGCGCGTCGCTTCAATGACACCAAACAAACGGCGTGGAGGCGTTGGATGGGCTTCCTCGGCTTGGCCGTTCAACTCCCCGTCCGTCTGAGCTTCCACCCGGATGTGACACGCCGGGTCGCCATTGAACTGGGACGCGCCGGACTCCCGACCGGCGTCCCGCTTCCGGTTGATGCGGTCCTGCAAACCTTGGCGCAGCGCATGCCCTATCTAGATCGGGGTGCCCTGCGCGCCCGCGTCGCTGCGGCGGCGTCCATCAAGGACGATCCGAAACGCCTGTCCCACCTGCTCAGCGCAGCCTTGCGCGAACTGCATGACGAGGGACGGATCGAGCTCGACCGTCGTGGGGACGCGATCGGCTATGTCGATCTGGCGCCGGATCCCTTTCACGAGGTGAAGTCGGTGCTCACCATCAAGATCATGGCGGGCTCAGATGACTGATCACCACTACGCGCCCTGCTGGACGCGCGCGAACGCGGACGCGATCCTGCAGACCCAGGCGCTCGCGGCGGAGGAGGCCATCTTCCTGGCTACCCACACCCCGGTCCGGGACTTTGAAGCGACATCAGAGAAGTTCGATCTGGAGGCGGCCACCCAGGAGGGCTTGCTCAAAACGCTGTCGAACCCGGCGCGGCGCCATGCCTTCTGCGTCGTCCAGGGCGAACCCGGATCGGGCAAGTCGCACCTGATCCGGTGGCTTGAAGTCAACTGGCCGGCCGAGCGGGACTTCTGTCTCCTGATCCAACGCGCTGACGGCTCCCTGCTCGGCGCGCTGAAGCAACTCAAGGCGAAGCTTCCGGCCGAATTGGGCTATCTCTTCGATGGTCTCGGCCAAAGGCACGCGGCCGGACTGGAGGGACGCGCCTTCCAGTTTCTGACCACCCTGGGCGCGATGCTGGCCGCCAACTATTTCGACGCGCCGCCCGAGGACATCGAATGGTGCCGTGATCATGAACCCGACAAACTGATCCTGTCAGCACCGGTGCGAGAGCACTGGAAGGGCCCGGATCGCATCCTGCGCATCATGAGCGGGGGCAAGGACCGCAACTCCGCGTCGGCCACCTTCGACATCAGCGACGTGCTCGGGCTCGGCGAGCTCTGGCAAAGCCATACGGCCGGTGACTCGGAGAAGGCGCAACGGCTGGGCATGAAGCTCTCCATGGAGAGCAGCGTGATCGAGGAGGCGCTGGAGCAAGGCTCGTCCCTGGAGCAGATCCAGGCTGACCTCGCCGATCAGATTCCCAACATTCTGATGATGGTTCAGGCGCTGAACGCCCGACGCAATCAAGCGGTGCAGGGGGTGCTCGGTGTTTCGGCCGAGGCCCTCAAGCGCCTCTTCATGGAGTTGCGCGCCGAGTTGGCGCGCCAGGACAGGGACAAGCCGGAGAGCCACCGTCGCCGACTGGTCCTCCTGCTCGAAGACGTGACCATGTGGGAGGGGCTCGACGATAGTCTGGTCGACGCCTTGGTCGCCGACGCGACCTTGCGCGACGACGGCGACGTCTGCCCCCTGATATCTGTGATCGGCCTGACGACCGAATACTACCGCCAGCTCAAGACCAACTATCAGCAGCGCATCACCCACTCCATCCGTCTCGGCGTCAGCAGCGATGGCCAGGCCCGCGAGATCGCAGCCCTTGGCCAGGGCGAGCGGACCCGCTTCGTGGCGCGTTATCTGTCCGCGGTGCGAACGGGCGTCGAAGACCTCGTCGCTTGGCGGTCCGCCTATCGGGACGACACCTCCCTGGAGCCGCCCAATCCCTGTCCGATGTGCCCCCGGGTCGAGCCGTGTTTCAGCACGTTCGGGCACACCGACGGCATCGGCCTGTTCCCCTTCACGTCGGAAGCGGTCGACGGCTTCTATGAGGCGCTCAAGACCGATGATGACGGGCAGACCCACAGGACGCCTCGCGGCGTGCTTCAGGGCGTTCTCAATCCGACCCTGCTCAATCCTGACAGGCTCGAAACGGGCGCCTATCCCGGTCCCGAAATCGAGTCCCGCTATCTCGAGCCTCCCTTCTTGGACGGCTCGATGCGGGCCCTGGTTCGCAACACGACCGGAGACCCCCTCGCCGAAGCGCGACTGAGCCGCGTGCTCCGCTATTGGGGCGACCTTCGTCCCCGCAAGACAGTGGAGGATGGGGTAGAGCGGTTCGCGGGCGTGCAGCGCAATGTGCTGGAGGCGTTCAACCTCCCCTGGATCGGGGACGGGCAGTCGCTGTCCCCGCCAGAGCCTCCGCCGCCCCCGGTTCGTCCGTCGTCGCCTGAGGCCGGCACCGAGGGCGACGGCCGGCCTGCCGCGCCAACCGGGCCGGCCCCCGCCCCGCGGGTCCGCACGGCGACGACGCCGACGCGTCTGACGAACGGACCCCGGCAGGCAACACGACAGGAACTCCAGAAGCTTCTGGCCCAGGTCGAGACGCTTCGGACAGACGGTGTCGTGCCCAATGTCAGCGAATGGAATGACGCAGTGTACCGCGTCGTCCGCGAGATCGATCCGCGTCGCCTGGCCGCCGACCGTCGCACCTTCGAGCAGGTGTTCACCGCATCCAACATCAAGATCGCCGGCACCGGTCAGACGGGGAGCACCCACTTCGTCATCCCGCGAGAAGCCTGGCTTGTCGAAGGTCTGGAAGCCTATGCGCGGCTGCGTGTGGACGATGATCTGACGGGCGAGCAGACGGAATTCCACAGAGGGCGACTGGCGCGCTTCAGCCGCCGCCTTGAGCAGCGGGCGCGCGCCCATCTGGATCGGCTCCTGCCGCTGACCATGGACGGCCGCCGGTGGTCGCCTGTCGCGGCCGCGACCCAGGCGCTGGCTGTCCGCGCCTGGCTGCGCGGCGCGACCTCGCCGACCGAACCCAGCGCCGTCCAGTGGGTCGCACTGCTCAGCGACGAAGGCGAGCCGACCACGGCGCCTAGTCAGCGGACCCAGCCCTGGCAGGATGCCTTGACGGGCAGCGACAAGCGTCACCTGAACGTCCGGGAATCGCTGCGCCGCATGATCAGCCTGCCCCAAGGCGCCGCGAGCACCTTTGGTCTGGCGGACGCGAGCATGGCGGCCGAGGCCTTGGCTCAAGTTCGCAACACCCTGGCTTTCTCGCCAAGCGTGGAGCCCTCTACGCCCGAGTTGCCCTTCGACTGGCGCGATATTCGCCCCATGGCGGACCGCATGGCGCAACACCTGCCGCGCATCGTTCGCGGCGAAACCGAAATCCTCAAGGATCGCGTCAACC
Organism: uncultured Brevundimonas sp.; assembly: GCA_964527675.1. Lineage (GTDB taxonomy): Bacteria > Pseudomonadota > Alphaproteobacteria > Caulobacterales > Caulobacteraceae > Brevundimonas. Next base: position 16,263 of record CAZGPS010000036.1, read on the forward strand.
GTCTGATGGGCATGCTGCGCGGCAAGGCGCCGCGGGACCATAGTGAACGGTTGGCGGCCCTCATCGATCAGGTTTCTCACGACATGATCGGTAAGGCGACGACGGAGGTGAAGGCCTGGGAAGACGAGCGGCGACGCCAAGCCCGCATTCTGGAGACCGAGCCCCACAACCGGCTGATCGAACTGCTCTGGCGGCTCTCGCCGGAAAGCGGCACGACACCGCCGACCGGTCCCGAAGGCCTGGCTTGGCTGATCGCCGCGCCTGCGGGCGAACTGTCAGGCGCTCTCGATCTCTTCAATCGTGGTGAAGCAGCCGTGGCCGCCCTCCTGCCCCATGTCCGCGATCTCGTGGACGACGCCGACAAGACCGTAAACATCGATGACATTCATACGGCGGGGCGGACGCTGGCCGAGGCGGCTGAACGCGCGCGCGAACAGTTGGAGGCCGTCAAATGACGGACGCTCTCGAACGTCTCGAAGACCTCGCACCGCGTATCGCTAGCGCCAAAAAGAGCCTGGCCTTTGGCGCGGCGGCTGATAAGGCCCGGATTCCGGTCGAACAGGCGCCCCGCCATGCGCTCCTGCTGACGCGACTGGTGCAATGCGCATCCGATCTGGACGGGCTGAACGACGCGACCCTGCGCCAGAGGTTGTTGGGGGCGATCGCCAAGGCCGAGAGCGTGGGCGAAAGCCTGGAGGACGCCGAGACGGCGGATGAGCTTGAGGCGGCCGCGGCGGACTATCCCATGGTCGGCTCCGCCCTGATGCAGGTGATCGAGCGGCTCAGGAACCACTGGTCCCAACTGGTGGCGCAGGATTTTGTGGACCTGGCCGCTGTCGGCCACCTTCTGTCGAAGATCGCAGGGGCGGAGGCCATCGGGCATGATCTCGTCGAGATCAGCACCGCCGCCCAGACGCTGGCCAATGGTGATCCGTCGACCGAGAAGCTTGCCGAAGGCGCGCCAGCGCTTCGCCTGAGGCGGGCCCAGACCCTGGACGCGATGCAGGCGTTTACCGACGAACCCGAAGTGGACACCTTCCTTGAGGCGGTCACGCGCCAGGAAGCCAGCCTGGACATGGTCACGCCAAAAGTGATGGCTTGGTTGACGGAGAAGGGCGCCTTGTCGGCTTTCCGCGTCCGCGGCTAGGCCTCTTCACAGAGGAAGCGGCTCAGCAGCGCGCGGCTCGTCGATGCTTCCACTAAACCTTCGCTCATCAGGTCGCTCGGCCGATGCACGCAGGCCGGGCAACCATCCACGCAGAGGCGCGCGCTAAGGCGATAGACTTGGTCCGCCAACCGGCCTCGCGCGCTGAGCCCCTCTTCCTGCAACCCTTCCT
>CAZGPS010000037.1:0-14159 GCA_964527675.1 uncultured Brevundimonas sp.
CGGCCTCGCCGCCCTGCCCGCCCCCGGCGGCGCGGGACCAGCGCTCGGCCAGTTTCGCGGCGTCGCGGGCGCGCTGGGACCGGTCGCGGTCGAGGCCGCGCAGGCGTTCGCGCAGGTCGGGGTCGGTTCCGCCGAGGCCCGGTTCCGACAGCACGGCGGCGATGCGGGCGCCGAGGGCCGCGTCCTTCGCCTCGGCGGCGACGGCGACCATATGGGCCAGACGCGGCGGCAGGGGGATGCGGGTCAGGCGGCGGCCGTGGTCGGTCAGACCGCCGTCGGCGTCGAGGGCGTCGAGCCGCCGCAGCGTCTTGCGCGCCTCGGCGAAGGCGCCGGCCGGCGGCTGGTCCAGCAGGGCGAGGCCTTCCGTGGTCCGCGCGCCCCAGCGGGCGAGGTCGAGGGCGAAGGCGGTCAGGTCGGCCTCGAGGATTTCCGGGCGCTGATGCGGGACGAGGCCGCGCGTGGCCTCCTCGTCCCACAGGCGGTAGCAGACGCCGGGCTCGGTGCGCCCGGCGCGGCCGCGGCGCTGTTCGGCGGAGGAGCGGCTGACGCGCACGGTGGCCAGTCGGGTCAGGCCGCTGGACGGCTCAAATCGCGGCACGCGCGACAGGCCGCCGTCGATGACCACGCGCACGCCTTCGATGGTCAGGCTGGTCTCGGCGACCGAGGTGGCCAGCACCACCTTGCGGCGGCCCGGGGCGGCCGGTTCGATGGCGCGGTCCTGCACCGTCTTGTCGAGGGCGCCGTAGAGGGGAACGACGTCGACGGCGGGATCGCGCAGGCGCTCCGCCAGCCGCTGGGCCGTGCGATGGATCTCGCCCTGCCCCGGCAGGAAGGCCAGCACCGAGCCGGTCTCCTCGCCCAGCGCCTGAAGCACGGCTCGGGCCATGGCGTCCTCGAACCGTTCGGCGGCGTTGCGGCCCAGATGGCGGGTCTCGACCGGGAACATCCGGCCCGCGGCCTCGATCACCGGGGCGTCGTGCAGCAGCCGGGCCACGCCGGCGATGTCGAGGGTGGCCGACATGACCACGAGCCGCAGGTCGTCGCGCAGCAACCCCTGGGCCTCGCGCGCCAGGGCCAGGCCAAGGTCCGCGTCGAGGCTGCGCTCGTGGAATTCGTCGAACAGCACCGCGCTGACGCCCTCCAGGCCGGGATCGTCGAGAATCATCCGGGTGAAAACGCCCTCGGTGATCACCTCGATCCGCGTCGCGGGGCCGATGCGGCTCTGCAGTCGGGTGCGGTAGCCGACGGTGTCGCCGGTTGTCTCGCCCAGGGTCGAGGCCATGCGCTCGGCCGCCGCCCGCGCCGCCAGCCGGCGCGGCTCGAGCACGAGGATCTTGCCGCCGGCCATCCACGGCTGGTGCAGCAGCGCCAGCGGCACGACGGTGGTCTTGCCCGCCCCCGGCGGCGCGGCCAGCACGACCGCCTGCGCCCCGGCCAGGGCGGCTTTCAGCGGTTCGAGAACGGCGTGGATGGGCAGCATCCCCGCCGTCTATCCCCCGGCGCCCCCAGGGGGAAGCCAACGGCCTGAGACTCCCCGGCTTTTGCTCCGTTGACAGTCCATCCGGTGCGCCTAAACGTCGCGCTGTCGTGGTCGGCCGCTCAAGGGAGGGGCGCACGGTTGGACAAGACAACAAATGGCCGTGACAGGTCGTCCGCCGGGAAACCGGCTATTCCTCAAAAAATCCGTCGCCCAGATCCAGAAGGAAGCGGCCAAGAGCGAGCTGAAGCGCTCCCTGGGCCCCATCAATCTGATGAGCCTGGGCATCGGCGCCATCATCGGCGCCGGTATTTTCGTTCTGACCGGCCAGGTCGCCGCCGCCCACGCGGGCCCGGCGATCATGCTCAGCTTCGTCGTCGCGGGCGTCGCCTGCGGTCTGGCGGGCCTGTGCTACGCCGAACTGGCCTCGACCATGCCGGTGTCCGGCTCGGCCTATACCTATGCCTATGGCACCCTCGGCGAGGTCTTCGCCTGGATCATGGGCTGGCTGCTGGTGCTGGAGTACGGCGTGGCGGCCTCCACCGTGGCGGTCGGCTGGTCCGGCTATGTCGTCTCCATCCTGCGCGACTTCGGGGTGGCCGACGGCCTGTTCCCGATGATCCAGTATGCGGGCGGCGAAGGCCCCTCCTGGGCCACGCCGCTGATCCAGGCCGTAACCTCGGACGGAGGGATCGCCAGCTTCCCGCTGACCGGCACCTTCAACCTGGTCGCCGCCATCGGCATCGCCGCGGTCTGCAGCCTGCTGGTGCTGGGCGTCAGCGAGTCGGCCTCGATCAACAACGTTATCGTGATGATCAAGATCGTCGTGCTGCTGACCTTCATCGCGGTGGGGATCCAGTACATCAACCCTGCGAATTGGGTGCCGTTCGTCCCGGAGAACACGACCGGCAAATTCGGCGAATATGGCGGCACCGGCATCCTGCGCGGCGCCTCTATCATCTTCTTCGCCTATGTCGGCTTTGAAGCGGTCTCGACCGCGGCGGCCGAGGCCAAGAACCCGTCCAAGGACGTCCCCGTCGGCATCCTCGGCGCCCTGGTCGTCTGCACCCTGATCTACATGGCCGTCGCGGCGGTCATGACCGGCGTGGTGCCCTATCTCGAGCTGGCCAGCCCGGCCCCGGTGGCCGTCGCCATCGACCGCATGGGTCTGGAATGGGCTGATACGGCGTTCATCACGCCGGACGGCAGCCCGCTGAACCTGATCAGCTTCCTGATCAAGATCGGCGCCATCACCGGCCTGTCCTCGGTCATGCTGGTGCTGTGCTACGGCCAGACGCGGATCTTCTACACCATGGCCCGCGACGGCCTGCTGCCGCGCGCCTTCGCCGTCATCCACCCGAAGTTCCGCACCCCGTGGATCGGCACCATCCTGCTGGGCGTCCTAATCGCGGTTGCGGCGTCCTTCCTGCCCATCTCGATCCTCGGCGACCTGGTGTCGCTGGGCACCGCCGTGGCCTTCTCGATCGTCTGCCTGAGCGTGATCTTCCTGCGCATCAAGCATCCGGAGATGGAGCGTCCGTTCAAGGTGCCGGGCGGCATCGCCACCGCCGTCGCGGGCATCCTCGCCTGTCTGTCGCTGGCGGCCTTCAACTTCTGGCCGATGATCCAGCACGCAATGGACGGAAATCCGCTGCCGCTGACCATCCTCGCCTGCTACGCGGCTGTCGGGGCGGTCATCTACGCCGCCTACGGCTTCTGGCACTCGAAGCTGGCCAAGGGCATCGACATCACCGAGGAGACGACGATGTCGAGTCCGGCCGAGGCCTTCGGCAGCGGCGTCGACAATCAGAAGGACGACTGACACCTCGTCATCGGTGCAGGACAGGAAAGGCCCGGGCGTCCGCCCGGGCCTTTCTCAATTCCGGTATTCCGATCCCCGCCCCCGGACCGCCCTGCTCGCATCGGGTTGGACGGAGCCGGCGCGAGAGCGCGGATCGTACAACGAAAAACGGCCCGGACTCGCGTCCGGGCCGCTTCTTTCGGGCTGTCCGACCTAGCCCAGCAGCTGCGGGAACAGGCCGATGACGAGGATGGCGAACACCGCCAGGGGGCACAGCCAGGCGACGAGGAAACGCCAGGCGGCCAGACCGCCGCCGCTCAGGCCGGTCTCGGCATTGACCAGTTTGCGGTCGGCGACCCAGCCGATGAAGACGGCGGTGATCAGGCCCGACAGCGGCAGCAGCAGCTTTCCGGTCACCCCGTCGATGGCGTCGAACCAGCCGGCGTTCTCGAAGCCGGGAACGAAGGGAATGGGCCGCTGGTCGGCCAGCACATTGAACGACAGGGCCGACAGCAGGCCGATCAGGAAAACCAGAACGCCTATTCCGACCGAGGCCGTGACGCGGGAAATGCCGAATTTCTCAATGACCCACCCCACCGAAATCTCCAGCAGGGAGACCGAGGAGGTCAAGGCCGCGAACAGGGCCAGGACGAAGAAGGCCAGGCCGACGAGCGCGCCGCCCGGCATGGCGTTGAAGGCGGCCGGCAAGGTCTGGAACATCAGGGTCGGGCCCGCGTTGGGCTCCATCCCGACGAAGAAGACGATCGGGAAGATGGCCAGGCCGGCGATGATGGCCACGGCGGTGTCGGCGAAGGCGATCATGCCCGAGGTCTGGGCCAGGTTGGTGTCGCGCGAGGCATAGGCGCCGTAGGCGATCATGGCCCCGCCGCCGAGGCTGAGCGAGAAGAAGGCCTGACCGAGGGCCGAGCTGAGTACGCCCGGCTCAAGGGCCCGCCCGAAGTCAGGCGTGAACAGGAAGCTCACGGCCGCGGCGAAATCGCCGATGATCGCCGCATAGACCGTGATGCCGATCAGGAGGAAGAAGAAGGCCGGCATCAGCCAGGTCGCCGCCATCTCGATGCCGCCCTTGACCCCGCGGGCGACGATCCAGACCGTCAGGACCACGAAGGCCAGTTGCAGACCGACCAGCAGATAGGGGTTGGCGAACAGGGTGGGCATCATCTGCTGGATCTGCGCCACCGACTGTTCAGCATAGGCGCCCCGCAGCGGCTCACCGGCCCCGACGGCGCCGGCCAGATCGACGGCGCTGGCCCCGACGAAATAGATCACCCAGCCGGCGACCACGCCGTAGAAGGTCAGGATGGCGGTGTTGGCGATCAGGCCGACGATCGCCAGCAGGCTCCACGCCGGGCTGGCGCCGGACTGACGGGCCAGATGAACCGCGCTGCCGATGGTGGAGCGCTGGCCATGGCGACCGATCAGGCTTTCAGCCAGCAGCAGCGGCAGGGCGATCAGCGCCACGCAAAGAATGTACAGCAGGACGAAGGCCCCGCCGCCGTTGGTGCCCGCCTCGGTCGGAAAGCGCCAGAGGTTGCCGAGCCCGACGGCGGATCCTGTCGCCGCCAGAACGAAGGCGGCCTTTGAGGACCATCGCGCCTGTCCCGGCGCCGCTGTGTTTCCTGCCAATTGTCTACTCCCGGATTCGGGACGCGGTCCGGTGCGGCCGCGCCCTCATGTTGCGGCCAACCTCGCGGGCGACGGCCAATTGATCAAGGCCCGGGCGGTCCGCCCGGGCCTTGAAAGGTCGCTAGTCGTGGTCCTTGCCGGCGGTCTTGTTCCCCTTGGCCAGGGCGAAGACGACGCCGGACAACAGGGCCAGGGCGATCAGGTTGGGCAGGGCCATGGCGGCGTTGGCGATGTCGCCGAGGCGCCAGACCAGCTCGATTTCCTGGAAGGAGCCGATGAAGATCATCACCACCCAGAAGAGACGGAAGGGAATGGCCAGCTTCATGCCGAACAGATAGGTCGCGGCCCGCTCGCCGTAGTAGCCCCAGGTGATCAGGGTCGTGAACACGAACAGGATCAGGGCGATCGAGGCGATCAGCCCGCCGATGGTGACACTGCCCCACACCAGCCACGGGAAGGCCGTCGCATAGGCCGCCTCGGTCATGGCGAAGCCGCGCAGGTCCGAGGTCCAGACGGTGTTCTGCATCACCACGGCGCCGTCGGCGCCGGTATGGGGGAAGGCCCCCTGCACCGCCAACATGACCAGTCCTGTGGCCGTGCAGATGATGATGGTGTCGATGAAGGTGCCCATCATGGCGAACCGGCCCTGACGCGCCGGATCGTCGGTCTGGGCCACGGCGTGGGCGATGGGGGTCGAACCCTGACCGGCCTCGTTGGAGAACAGGCCGCGGGCGACGCCCGAGCGGATCGCCAGGATCATGCCCGCGCCGACGAAGCCGCCGGCGGCGGCGTGGCCGGTGAAGGCGCTCTCGAAGATGGTGGCGAAGGCTCCCGGGATGGCGGTGAAATTCAGCGCCAGGGCGATGAAGGCCATGAGCAGGTAGACGAGGGCCATGACCGGCACGATCTTCTCGGCGATGGCCCCGATCGACTTGATGCCGCCGATGATGACCGCGAACACGGCGACGGCGACGACGATGCCCGAACCCCATTCCGGAAGGCCGGTGAGGCCGCTGAAGGAGTCGGCGAAGGAGTTGGCCTGGATCATGTTGCCGGTGGCGATCGACGAGAACAGCAGGCCGATGCAGAAGATCACCGCCAGCCAGCCCCATTTCTTCCCGAGGCCGTTGCGGATGTAGTTCATCGGGCCGCCGCGATAGGCGCCGTCGGGGCCCTTCTCGCGGTAGCGAATGGCCAGCGCCCCCTCGGCGAAGGCCAGGGACATGCCGATCAGGGCGGTGACCCACATCCAGAACAGGGCGCCCGGCCCGCCCAGGGTGATGGCCGTGGCGACGCCGGCGAGATTACCGGTGCCGACTTGGCCCGAAAGGGCGGTGGACAGGGCGGCGAATGGCGAGATTTCACCCTTTTCCTTGTCCTTGCTGCGGGCAAACAGACCGGCGAAGGCCTGACCGAGATGGGTGATCGGATAGAAGCGCAGGCCGATCATGATCCAGATGCCGACGCCGAGCAGGATGACGACCATCGGCGGGAACAGCAGAACCTGCTCCCCGTGCCAGGTGCCGCCCCAGATGAAGTCGCTGACGTTGGTCACGCCATCGTAGAAGCCCTGCATCGAGCTCGGACTGTTGGCCATTCGGATTCCCCTCAACCCCTTTGAGCGGCGCAACTATCCACATGGTGAACGGATTGACCAGCCGGAATTGCCGGATTTCTGCGTTCCCCGGACGGCTTCCACAGTCGGCGGTCGCTCCCGAGCCTTGCCGAACCGCCCTCCGCCGCCTAGGAGCGCTGCGGACCTATGCGGATGTGGCGGAACTGGTAGACGCACTGGATTTAGGTTCCAGCGCCGCAAGGCGTGGAGGTTCGAGTCCTCTCATCCGCACCATGTTTGTTGGGCCTGTACTCGCCGCGCGGCGGCTCGCGGCTTGAGGCAGGTTGGAGCCTGGGCTCGCGACGTACTTCGCGGCTTGAGGCCCGAAGCTCGCCTTGGCCGGCGGGCTTTTTGATGGCTGATTTGTTCTTGCTTTGTTCTGCTCCGCTGCTATCCTCCCCTCATGGCTGAAGCGGTGAAGGGACGGGGGGCGCGGTCGAATGCGACCGGGCGGTTCGAACCGGAGACGGTCGAGGCCTTCGACGACGGCTGGACCGGCGACGACGTCGCGGCGGCGCCCCTGCGCACCACCCTGACGCCCGAGCACGCCCGGACGATCATCGCGAAGAACACCAGTCCGGACATCGGTTTCGACCGGTCCATCAACCCCTACAAGGGCTGTGAACATGGCTGTATCTACTGCTACGCCCGTCCGTCCCATGCCTTCATGGGCCTATCCCCGGGCCTGGATTTCGAGAGCCGGCTCTTCTTCAAGCCCGAGGCCGCGCGTCTGCTGGAGCAGGAACTCTGCAAGCCGCGATATGTCTGCAAGCGCATCCACATAGGCGGCAACACCGACCCCTATCAGCCGGTCGAGCGCGAGCTGGGGTCGACCCGGTCGATCCTCGAGGTGATGCAGCGCTTCCGCCATCCCTTCAGCATCATCACCAAATCGGTGCTGATCGGGCGCGACGCCGACATTCTCGGCGCGATGGGGCGCGAGGGGCTGGCCTCGGCCTTCGTCTCGATCACCACCCTCGACCGGGGCCTGGCCCGGGCCATGGAGCCGCGCGCCTCGACCCCGGCGAAGCGGCTGGAGGCGATCAGCCGGCTGGCCGAGGCGGGGTGTCCGGTCGGGGTCGGCTTCGCGCCGGTCATCCCGGGGTTGAACGACCATGAGCTGGAGGCGGTGCTGGAGGCGGCGGCCAAGGCGGGCGCGACCTCGGCCATGTATGTGACCCTGCGCCTGCCGCTGGAGATCAAGGACCTGTTCCGCGAGTGGCTGGCCGACGCCCGTCCCGAGCGGGCCGCGCGGGTGATGTCCCTGATCCGCCAGACGCGCGGCGGCCGCGACTACGATCCCGACTGGAACCAGCGGATGAAGGGGACGGGGCCGGTGGCCGAGTTGATCGCGACGCGGTTCAGGGCGGCGATCAAACGCTATGGACTGGACGGGCCGCGACACCTGCTGGACGAGACGAAATTCCGGGTTCCGCCGGAGATGAGGCCGCAGATGGATCTGTTCGACCAACCTCCTCCGTCACCCATCGCGGCGCGGGCAGTCGCGGGGTGACTAACGCCTGAACACGCCCACCAGCTCGACATGGGCGGACCACAGGAACTGGTCCACCGGCGTGACCCGCTCCAGCCGGAAGCCAGCGTCGATCAGCACGCGGGCGTCGCGGGCGAAGGTGACCGGGTTGCAGGAGACGTAGACGACGGTGTGGGCTTTGGTCGCCCCGAGCTGGGCGGTCTGGTCCAGCGCACCGGCGCGCGGCGGGTCCAGCACGATGGCGTCGCAGCCGCGCAGGTCGTACGGCGCCATCGGGCGGCGGAACAGGTCGCGGGCCTCGGCGGTGATCGGCTTCAGACCTTTCGCCGTGCCCACGCCGGCCTTGAGGGCGGCGACGGAGGCCGCGGCGGAATCGGCGGCCAGCACCGGCGCCACGGTCGCCAGGGGGAAGGTGAAGGTCCCGGCGCCACAGAACAGGTCGGCGATCTTCTTCGCCCCGCGCACGGCCTCGACGGCGCGGGCGACCATCGCCGCCTCGGCCTCGGGCACGGCCTGGAGGAAGCCGCCGGGCGGCAGGGGCACGGAGGCCGGGCCGAAGGCGACCTGGGGCCGGCGCGACATCACCAGCGTCTCCCCGGAGAGGCTGAGCCGCGCCAGATCGGCCGCGCCGGCCGCCTGTATGGCCCGCATCTGCGCATCGCGGGACAGGCCGCCGCTGCGCCGTTCGACGCCGGTGACGTCGACGTCCAGCCCGGTCAGGGTCAGGGTCACGTGCAGGGTCGGGGCGGATTTGGCGTGTTCGAGGAAGGGTTCGGCCACCCGCGCCAGGGCCGGAAAGGCCGCGACCAGCCGGGGGTCGGCCACCGGGCAGGCGCTGACCTCGACCAGTCGCCAGCTCTTGCGCGCCTTGAAGCCGAGGATGACGCCGCCGTCCTCGCCGCGCCGCGCGTGCAGGGCCAGACGGCGGCGCGTGGCGGGCGGCACGGCCACCGTCGGCTCGACCTCCGTCTCGATCCCCTCGCGGGCGAGGGCGAGGCGGACCTGCTCCCGCTTCCAGTCCAGATAGGGCCGACTGGCCCAGTGCTGCAGCGAACAGCCGCCGCAGTCGCCGTAGTGGGGCGAGACCGGCGCAATGCGGTCCGGGCTGGCGGCGACGATCTCGACGGCTTCGGCCCGGCCGTCGCGAACCTCGGCGCGCACGGTCTCGCCCGGCAGGGTCAGGGGCGCGAACACCGGGCCGGCGGCCGTCTCGGCGATCCCGTCGCCCTGCCCGCCCACGCGCGCGATGGTCAGCGTTTCCGTCATCGCGCGCTTCTAGAGGGTCCGGGCCGATGACGAAACCTGAACGAAGATGAACGGCGTACTCAAAGGCCGTTCAGCTTGGCGACCTTAAACGTGGTTGCAACAGACCGGGGTGCCGTTCGTTCGGGCTTCACCTCTGCAACCGAGACCAGGAACGATTCTGATGTTCGCCCGCCTGTCCGTCACCTCCGCCGCCCTCGCCGCCGTCGGCATGCTGCTGGCTCCCGCCTCCGCCTCGGCCCAGACCTATCCCTATCAGGGCCCGCAGAACTACGGCACGGGCGCCTATGGCCAGGCCTACGACTACGACAACCGCTACAGCCAGAATGACCGCTATGGCGACCAGCGCTACGGCCAGGAATATTGCCGCGACAATCGCAATGAGCGCCAGGCCGGCGGCGCGGTCGTCGGCGGAGCGCTCGGCGCCATCGTCGGCTCCCAGCTGGGCGCCCGCGGCCGTCGCACCGAAGGCAGCGTCCTGGGCGGCGTGCTTGGGGCCGTTGTCGGAGCCGGCGTGGGCGGCAGCTCGGCCAATGACTGCGGCCGCTACGGCTCGGATTACCGCTACAGCGACCGTGGCTATGGCGACAGCTACGGCTATCCGACCGACCCGCGCTACGATGACCGTGGCGGCTATGGCTACAGCCAGGACCAGCGCTACGGCTACGAGACCCAGACCTACGGCTATGATCGCTACGAGTCCGGGCAGTCGGGCTATGGCTACGACCGCGGGGACACCCGTTACCAGTCGGGTCACGGCCCGGACTCCTACGCCTGCCGCACCGTCGAGACCCGCAGCTACGACCGCAGCGGTCGCATCGTCACCCGTTACGAGCAGTCCTGCCCGGACCGCTACTGACCGAATCGCGTCGCCGATTATTTTTCAGCCCCCCTGTCGATCGGCGATGTGACGGAGACCCCCGGCGGAGAAATCCGCCGGGGGTTTTTCCATTCTGGAAGCGCGAGCGCTAACGCCCGCCGCGGGGCGGCTCGCTGCTTGAGCGCGGGGTTTGGGGCGCTATCGTTCGCGACGCGGTCGCTCGCTGCTTGAGCGCCTAGGGCGCCCGTTTCGCCCAGAGCAGGAACTCGATATTGCCGTCGGCGCCGGTGATCGGGCTTTCGGTCGTGGCCTGCACCGTCCATCCCTGCCTTTCCAGCCAGGTCGAGACCGAAGCGACGGCCGCCTGATGCGCGGCCGGGTCCTTGACCACGCCCCGGCGATTGCCGCCGCCGGGGCGATCGGCCTCGAACTGCGGTTTGACGAGTGTCACCAGATCGGTCCCCGGCGCGGCCAGGGCGAGGGCGGCGGGCAGGACCTTGGCCAGGCCGATGAAGCTGGCGTCGCAGACGATCAGGCCGGGCGGATCGGTGATCAGCCCGGACGTCAGGTCGCGGGCGTCGGTGTGTTCGAGGTTGATCACGCGGCGATCAGCGGCGACGCGCGGATGCATCTGGCCCGAGCCGACGTCGACGGCGAAGACACGGGCGGCGCCGCGCTCGAGGCAGACCTCGGTGAAGCCGCCGGTCGAGGCGCCGATGTCGAGGACCGTACGGCCCTTGACCGGGACAGGCCAGAGCGACAGGGCGTGATCCAGCTTCAGGGCCCCGCGTCCGACCCAGCGGTGGGCGTCGGCGTAGGTCACGACCGCGTCCGCCGCCACCAACCGCGAGGCCGAGGTCGCCGGGAGGCCGTCCAGCGTCACCCCGCCGGCGTCGATCGCCGCCCTCGCCTTGGACCGGCTCTCGGCCAGGCCGCGGGCGACCAACAACTGGTCGAGCCGCGTGCGGCTCACCCCACCGCGTCCAGACGGGTCAGGGCCGCCTGCAGCCGGGCCTTGCCGGCCTCGGCCTCGGCCAGTTTCTCGCGCTGTTCGTCGACGACCTCGGGCGCGGCGCGGGACACGAAGTTCGGGTTGCCGAGCTTCTTGTTGACGTGACCGATGTCGCTCTCGAAGGCGGCGATCTCCTTCTCCAGGCGGGCGCGTTCGGCGGCGAGATCGATGATCCCGGCCAGCGACAGGGCCGCCGTGGCGCCGCCGGAGACGAGGGTCACCGCCCCGGCGGGCGCGGCCTCGGCGGTCCCGACCTCGGACACCCGCGCGAGGGTCAGGATCAGGTCGCGGTGGCGGCCGATACGATCCGCCGTGGCGGTGTCCGGGGCGACGAAGGTCAGCGGCGGCTTCGCCGACGGGGCCAGGTTCATCTCGGCGCGCAAGGCCCGGATCTCGGTGACGAGGTCGACCAGCCAGCCGATCTCGGTCTCGGCCGACGGATCGATGAAGGCTTCGGGCAGATCGGGCCAGGCGGCGCCGATCAGGGTCGCCTCGGCGCGTGGCGCGCCGTCGGCGGCCAGTTGGTCCCACAGTTCCTCGGTGATGAAGGGCATGACCGGGTGCATCAGCTTCAGCGTCTGGTCGAGGGTCCAGGCCGTCATGGCGCGGGTCTCAGCCTTTGCCGCCTCGTCGGCGCCGGTGAAGACCGGCTTGGCCAGCTCCAGATACCAGTCGCAGAAGACGTTCCAGACGAAGCGGTAGAGGGCCGAGGCGGCGTCGTCGAACCGGCCGGCCTCGATGGCGGCGGAGACCTGACGCTCGGCCCTGGTCAGCTCGCCGCGGATCCAGCGATTGATGGTCTGGTCGACGGCGGCGGGGTCGAAGCCCTCGACGCGGCGCGCCTCGTTCATCTGCGAGAAGCGCGCGGCGTTCCACAACTTGGTGCCGAAGTTGCGATAACCTTCAATGCGTTGACGCGACAGCTTGATGTCGCGCGTGCCCGACAGGATGGCCATGGTGAAGCGCAGCGGATCGGCGCCGAGCTCGTCGATGACGGTCAGGGGATCGATGACGTTCCCCTTCGACTTGCTCATCTTCTGGCCCTTCTCGTCGCGGACCAGGCCATTGATGATGACCCGCCTGAACGGAACCTCATCCATGAAGTGAAGTCCCATCATCATCATCCGGGCGACCCAGAAGAAGATGATGTCCGCCGCCGTGACGAGGTCGGAGGTCGGGTAGAAGCGCTTGAGGTCCTCCGTCTCCTGCGGCCAGCCCATGGTCGAGAAGGGCCACAGGGCGGAGGAGAACCAGGTGTCGAGGACGTCCTCGTCCTGGGTGAGGGCGGTTTCGGCCCCGTAGTGATCGCGGGCGGCGGCGCGGGCGTCGTCCTCGCTCTCCTCGACGAAGATGGTCCCGTCGGGCCCGTACCATGCGGGAATGCGGTGACCCCACCAAAGCTGGCGCGAGATGCACCACGGCTCGATGTTGCGCAGCCACTCGAAATAGATCTTCTCATAGCTCTTCGGCTCGAACACCGTGTCGCCCTGCTCAACCGCCCTGATCGCCGGTTGCGCAAGCGTGTGGGCGTCGACGTACCACTGGTCCGTCAGCCACGGCTCGATGACCACGCCCGAACGGTCGCCGTGCGGGATGACGTGGCGGGTCTTCTCGATCTCCCGGAGCCAGCCCTCCTCCTCCGCCCGGGCGACGATGGCCTTGCGGGCGGCGAAGCGGTCCATGCCCTCGTAGTCGGCGGGCACGTCGGGCGTATCGGCGGCGGTGATGCGGCCGAAGGCGTCCATGACATTCAGGGCCTCGAGCCCGGCGCGCTTGCCGACCTGGAAGTCGTTGAAGTCGTGCGCCGGGGTGATCTTCACCGCGCCGGAGCCCTTGGCCGGGTCAGCGTATGCGTCGGCCACGATCGGGATGCGGCGGCCGACGATCGGCAGGGTGACGAACTTGCCGATGAGGCCGGCGTAGCGCGCGTCGTCCGGGTGCACCGCCACGCCGGTGTCGCCCAGCATCGTCTCCGGCCGGGTGGTGGCGACCACGATATGGTCGCGGATTTCCCAATCGGTGGCGCGGCCGTCCTCGTCGAAGGCGATGGGGTGTTCGTAGGTGACGCCGTCGGCCAGCGGATAGGCGAAATGCCAGTAGAAGCCGTCCATCTCGCGCTGCTCGACCTCGAGATCGGAGATGGCGGTCTGGAAATGCGGGTCCCAGTTGACCAGTCGCTTGTCGCGATAGATCAGGCCTTCCTTGTGCAGCTGGACGAAGACCTTGCGCACGGCGACCTGCAGCTCGGGGTCGAGGGTGAAACGCTCGCGCGACCAGTCGCAGGAGGCCCCGAGGCGACGCAGTTGCTGCTGGATCGAGCCGGCGCTGGTCGCCTTCCATTCCCAGACCTTGTCGACAAAGGCGTCGCGGCCCATCTCGCGCCGGCTCATGTTTCCGGCGGCGGCCAGCTGACGCTCAACCACCATCTGGGTGGCGATGCCGGCGTGATCGGTGCCGGGCAGCCACAGCACGGCCTTGCCCTTCATCCGGTGATAGCGGGCGAGGATGTCCTGCAGGGTATTGTTGAGCGCGTGGCCGATGTGCAGCGAGCCCGTCACGTTCGGCGGCGGAATGACGATCGAATAGGCCTCGGCCGCCGTGTCCTGGCCCCGATCGGTTCCGGGCGCGAACACGCCGCTGTCTTCCCAGGCGGCGTAGAGGCGGGGTTCGGCGGCTTTCGGATCGAAGGTCTTGTCGAGCATGGAGGTTTCTTACGGCAAAAAGCGAAAGGGCGGCTCCGACTGGAGCCGCCCCCGAATGATCTAGCCTTGATCAGGTCGCAGGTGAAGCTAGCCGGCGGAGCGGGCGATGCGTTCGACTTCCTTGCGTACCTCGGCCTCGACGATGGCCGGCAGATTGGCGTCGAGCCATTCCTTCAGCATCGGCCGCAGCAGCGCGCGGGCCAGTTCGTCGAGCGTGGGGCCGGAAGGGATCGAGGTTTCCATGGGCTCGGGCTTCTTGAGGGAGGAGGCCAGACCGGCGAAGGCGGAGGCGGCGCTGGCCGCGGCGCTGTCGCCGACAAGGGTGTCGTA
>CAZGPS010000037.1:14259-16451 GCA_964527675.1 uncultured Brevundimonas sp.
TCGGAGATGATCCGGCGGATCGACGCCAGGATTTCCTCCATCGTCGGTTCCTGGGCGGTCTGGTCGGTCATGTCGAAACCCCGAGGCGCGCGGCGAACGCAAGTCAAATGGATGGCGGCGTGGGAGAGGCCCCCTGCCCCGCCCTGGCTGTCGTCGCATCTCAGCCCGCTGGAATCAACGGGCGTTTTCGCGCGCCCGGCTAACTCCCCGCTCCCGGATCGCCCGTCGGGCGATCAGCCGCCCCCTAGCCCCGGGGACCGGTCCGGATGATTTCGGACTTCAGCTGCTGGTCGATCGGCGCGTCGGCCGCGTCATTGGCCGGGACGATCGGCGGGGCGATGACCCGATCGAGGGCTTCAATCAGGCCGTCCCACGGCAGGGCGCCGCGATTGCGCACCCGGTCGTAGTTGTCGACGGGGTCGTAGACGGTCAGCGTGGGATCCAGATCGGCCCCTTCCAGTCGACCCATGGCCGCCAGCAGATTGGCCTGGGCGACGTATTCGTTGCGCCGCGCGCTGGCGAGCGTGACCTCGGCGTTGCGCAGTTCGAGCTCCTGGTTGAGCACGTCAAGGGTGGTGCGCAGGCCGACCTGGGCCTCCTGGCGGACGCCCTCGGCGGCCACCGTGGCGGCGCGCACGGCCTGGGTCCCGGCCTCGAGGCTGGAGCGGGCCGACAGGGCCTGGGCATAGGCCGAGCTGACGGATTGAAGGGTTGCGCGGCGTTCGCCCTCGACATTGATCTGGGCGACATTGGCGCGTTCCAGCGCCTGGGCCACGCGCGAGCTGTTCAGCCCCCCGGTGAACAGCGGCACCGAAAGGCTGGCGCCGGCCGTCAGGGTGGTGGTGTCGGCGATATCGCCAAACCGGTCGAAATCCTGGTTCGATCCGCCGTAGGAGGCGGTCAGGCGGGCCGAGGGCATGTATTCGGACTTGGCGGCGGCGACAGCGGCCTCGGCGGAGCGGAGGCTGTAGCCGGCGGCGCGAATGCCCGGATTATCCAGCAGGGCCACGTCGAGGGCGGCGTCGAAGTCGGTCGGCACGCCCGGCAGCGCCGGCATGGGGGCCAGGTCGCCGGGCGACTGGCCGACCACGGCGGCGTAGGAGGCGCGGGAGACGGACAGCTGCGCCTGGGCGTTGGCCAGATCGGCCTCGGACTGGGCCAGGCGAGCCTCGGACTGGGCCACGTCGGTGCGGGTGATCTCGCCGACCTCGAACCGGGCCGAGGCCTCGTCGAGCTGGCGCTGCAGAACGCCGAGGTTGGCCTGACGAATGCGAAGGATCTCGGAATCGCGAATCACATCGGCGTAGGCCTGGATCACCGAGGCCAGCACGGTCTGTTCGATGTCGCGCAGATTTTCCCGCCCGGCGAGGATATCCGCCTCGGCGCCGGTGATGCCGTGGCCGATTCGGCCGCCGCTCCACAGCGTCTGGGACAGGCCGATGCTGGCGGATGAACTGTCGCCGTTGAAGCCCGCCTGGTCGCCATAGGACTGGGAGTGACTGCTGCTGATGGTGACGTCGAGCTGCGGACGGAGGCCGGCGCGGGCCTGAACTATGGATTCGTCGAGCGCCCGCTGGTTGGCGCGCTGCGCCAGCAGGGACGGGTTGGTCCGATAGGCCAGGGCGATCGCTTCCTGCAGCGTATCGGCCCACGCCGGCGCGGCCAGGCCGGCGGCGACGGCGATGAGGGCGACCGAGGCGAGCGCGCGCGAACGTTTCAGCATGATGGTTCCTGCCTGGCGCGGAGAATGCGCGCCCTTTGTATCCCATAGGCCTGATGCGGGACGGTTTCCTCCCACGCCAGTTAAGATTTTTTCACGCGCGCCGCCGCGAGGTCCGTCGCAGGTGAAGCTAGAGGGCGAAGGCCGGCTGGGCGGCGAGGTCCGCGAGCACGGGCGGGGCCGCGTCGAACAGCTCTCGGCGGGACAGGCCGGACGGGCCTTTGACGTAGAGCACGGCCTTGCCCGCGGGCCCCGAACGCTCGACCACGGCGAGGCGGCCGCCGACCTTGAGCGCGGCCAGCCAGGCATCCGGACGGGCCGGCGTCGCAGCTTCCGAGACGATGAGATCATAGCCCGCGCCAGCCGGCTCGGCGAAGGGCGCGGCCACGCCGGTGACGTCAGCGTCCGCCAGGGCGGAGGCCACGACCTCCAGCACCGCGGCGTCGGCCTCCTGGGCCGTCACCGTAAGGCC
>CAZGPS010000037.1:16461-17542 GCA_964527675.1 uncultured Brevundimonas sp.
GCGCACGCCCGTGACCACCGAGCTGCGCAGGGCCCGGGCGAGCACGGCGGCGGCGTAGGGGCCGGCGATGGCCAGGGCGGTCTCACCGGCGCGCGGCTCCAGCGCCATCAGCAGCTTGGACAGGTCGCGCGGCAGCATCAGCCGGCGGCCGGCGGCGATTTCGGGCTCGATCTCCGCATAGGCGGCGAAGGCGCGGTCAGCGGGCAGAAAGCGCTCCCGGGGCACAGTGAGCAGGGCGGCCTGCAGCTCACGGTCGGTGACGTCGTTCACGCGGACCTGACTGTCCACCATGACCTTGCGCGCGGCGGCGAAATCCATCTGTCGCAGTCCTGAATAGGGGCAGGCGCGGTAACGCGCCGGAAATCTGGCGCGCTTATAGGTCTGTGCGTTGCGGGCGACAATCCGATCTGATAGCGAACGCGCCTCGCGACGACGCGGCCTTCTGTAGCGGGGGTCACGGCCTGATGGCGGAGTGGTTACGCAGCGGACTGCAAATCCGCGCACCCGAGTTCGATTCTCGGTCAGGCCTCCATCGCGACCTTTCGACAGATCAGACGGGCGCGGTCATCCAGCCGATGACCGTGGCGGCGCTGACCGTCGCGGCGACAATGGCCGCCGCAATGGCGACCCGCGCGTTGCGGTTCACGAAGAACAGAATGCTGTCGAACATAACCAACTCCCCCCGGACCATCACACAGCGTCACAGTTCACGCCGTTCATCAAGGTATACGAAGGGTTAATCGCGGATTGGTGAACGTCTCTCGCCTATCGGGTGAAATGATGCAGGGCGATCGCCCCCGCAGTCGCCACATTGAGCGAATCGAAGCCGCCGGACATCGGAATGCCGACCGGTTCGCAGCGGGCCAGCAGGTCCCCGGGCAGGCCCGGGCCCTCGGCGCCCAGTACGATGGCCAGCGGACCGCCCCGCGGCGCGAGGTGCAGGGGCGAGGCTGAAGCCGGGGTCATCGCCAGGACCCGGAACCCGGCCGCCTTCAGTCCCCTGATCAGATCCCCCGCCGCCAGACCCGTCGACATCTTTTTGAATGATACGGCGACCACCGAGACGCGAATGGCCTTTCGG
>CAZGPS010000038.1:0-17534 GCA_964527675.1 uncultured Brevundimonas sp.
ACGAGGCCCAGGCGGTGATCGACGCCGCCGTGCAGGTCTTCGGCGGCCTCGGCGTGGTCTCGGGCAACCCGGTCGAGCGGCTCTACCGCGAAATCCGCGCCCTGCGCATCTATGAGGGCGCCTCAGAGGTGCAGAAGATCGTCATCGCCCGTCAGGCGCTGGCCGGCTTCGCGGGAGGCGTCTGATGGGGACCAGCGCGCACATCGACCGCTTCGTTCTGGACCACCTGCCGCCGCCGGACCAGCTGCCGGACCTCATCTTCGACCGGCCCGAGCTGGTCTATCCCGAGCGCCTCAACGCCGCCGCCGAACTGCTGCGCCGCGCCCTCGCCGCCGCCGGCCCCGAAGGCCGCGCCCTGATCGACCACGACCTCGAACTGTCGTGGAGCCGCGTCGATCTCATCTCCAGCCGCATGGCCAGGGTGCTGGTCGAGGACCTGGGCCTCGTCCCCGGCAATCGCGTCCTGCTGCACGGGCCGAACAGTTCGTGGACCGTGCTGGCGTGGTTCGCCATTCTCAAGGCCGGCGGCGTGGTCGTCGCCACCATGCCCATGCTCCGCCCCTCCGAGCTGGCGACCGTCATCGACAAGGCCCGCATCAGCCACGCCCTGGTCTACGCCCCCCTCGCCGACGCCGTCGCCGAGGCCCGGACGGCGACCGATTGCCTGACCCAGGTCATGGACTCCGCCGCCCTGCAGACGGCCGCCCGGGCCCTGCCGCCGGGAACCGTCTTCGACGCCGTGGACACGGCCGCCGACGACCCCGCCCTGATCGCCTTCACCTCGGGCACCACCGGCCAGCCCAAGGGCTGCGTCCATTTCCATCGCGACATCCTCGCCATGGCGGATGCGTTCGCCCGCCACACCCTGGACCTTGAGCCCGGCGACGTCGTCGTCGGCACCCCGCCGATCGCCTTCACCTTCGGCCTCGGCGGGCTGGTGGTCTTCCCCGCCGCCGCCGGCGCCGCCACCGCCTTCGCCCCCCGGCCCGGCTTCGACGCCCTCGCCGAAACCATCGAGCGCTGCAAGGCGACCGCCCTGTTCACCGCCCCGACCGGCTACCGCGCCCTGCTCAAGCTGGCTGGAGAGCACGATCTGTCGTCCCTGCGCACCTGCGTCTCCGCCGGCGAGGCCCTGCCCGCCCCCACCTCCGACGCCTGGCATGCGGCCACCGGCGTCCGCATCATCGACGGCATCGGCTCGACCGAGATGATCCACATCTTCATCTCCGCCTCCGGTCCGGACATCCGCCCCGGCGCCACCGGCAAGGCCGTCCCCGGTTACGAGGCCCGCATCATCGACGCCGAGGGCCGTCCCCTGCCCCCCGGCGAGACCGGCCGCCTCGCCGTGCGCGGCCCGACCGGCTGCCGCTATCTCGACGACCCGCGCCAGGCGGCCTACGTCCAGGACGGCTGGAACCTGACCGGCGACGTCTACCGGCTCGACGAGGACGGCTGGTTCTGGTTCGTCGCCCGGGCCGACGACATGATCATCTCGTCCGGCTACAACATCGGCGCGCCGGAAGTGGAGCACGCCCTGCTCGCCCACCCCGCCGTCGCCGAGGCCGCCGTCATCGGCGTCCCGGACGAGGAACGCGGCCAGATCGTCAAGGCCTTCGTGGTCCTGAACCCCGGCCACGAAGCCTCGGACACGCTGCGCGCCGCCCTGCAGGATCATGTGAAGACCGTCATCACCCCCTACAAATACCCCCGCGCCCTCGACTTCGTGGACGGGCTGCCGAAGACGCAGACCGGCAAGCTGCAGCGCTTCCGCCTCAAGGCCGGCGCATGAGCGGCCAGACCTTCACCACCGAGCGAAAGGTCCGCTTCGCCGACTGCGACGCCGCCGGCATCGTCTTCTTCCCGCGCTATTTCGAGATGCTGAACGGCGTCGTCGAGGACTGGTTCGCCGGCCCGCTGCAGGCCTCCTTCCGCGAACTGCACGTCAACCGCGAGGTCAGCGTCCCGACCGCCGCCGTCGAGGCCCGCTTCATCGCCCCGTCGCGGCTGGAGGACGACCTGACCTTCTCCCTCACCGTGACGAAGCTCGGCGGCGCCTCCTGCGGCCTGCGCCACGTCATAAGCAGCGACGGCCAGCGCCGCTTCGAGGCGACCCAGACCCTCGTCTATGTCGGCCGCTCGCTGAAGCCCGAGCCCTGGCCCGAAGCCCTGCGCGCCCGCATCGCCCCCTTCGTGGAGACCGCCCCATGAACCGCGTCCTGCTGCCCGAGGGCTGGCCCCGGCCCAGGGGCTATTCCAACGGCGTCGCCGCCGAGGGCCGGATGGTCTTCGTCGCCGGCCAGATCGGCTGGGACACCGCCGGCGCCTTCCCCGACGGCTTCGCGGCCCAGTTCCGCCAGACGATCGACAACACCCTCGCCGTCCTCGCCGAGGCCGGCGCGGGCCCGGAACATATCGTCCGCATGACCTGGTACGTCGTCGACAAGGCCGAATACCTCGCCGCCCTGCGCGACATCGGCGCCGTCTGGCGCGAGCGCATCGGCCCCCACTACCCCGCCATGGCCGTGGTCGAGGTCAAGGGGCTGATCGAGGACGCCGCCCGCATCGAGATCGAGACCACCGCCGTCATCGCGGCCTGATCAGTCGCGAAACTTCCACTTCATCGCCAGCACGCCGGCGGACATCAGCAGGGCGCAGGCGTTGGCGATGGTGACCGGCCAGGCCGTCGTCATCACGCCGTAGACCACCCACAGGGCGAAACAGGTCACCGTCAGCGAATAGGTCTTCAGCGACACCGCCGAGGCGTCGCGGCTCTTCCAGATCTTGATCATCTGCGGCGCGAAACTGGTGACCGAGCAGACGGCGGCGGCCGAGCCGACGACATTGGCGACGAGATCGCTCATGCGCCGGGGGCCTCGCTCCGGCGCTTCGACGAGAGCGGCGCCGGCCCCCTGAGGGCATGGGTCCGGATGGCGCGGGCCGGCCGTCCGGCCTGCACCTCGAGGGCGCGCGCCTCGACCTCGCCCAGGATCAGGTCCAGTTCCCGTTCGGTCAGGTGCTCGATGCCGATGAAGCGGTTCTCCGCCGCCCTCACCGCGAACAGCAGCTCGTCCAGCTTGGCCTGCATGGCCGCCCCGTCCCGGTTCTGGGTGTTCTGGATCAGGAACACCATCAGGAAGGTGACGATGGTGGTGCCGGTGTTGATCACCAGCTGCCAGTCTCCGCTGAACCGGAAGATCGGGCCCGTCAGCGCCCAGACGGCCACCACCGCCAGGCAGATGAGGAAGGTCCACGGCCGGCCCGCGACCCGGGCCGTGCGGTTGGCGAATTGCAGAAACAGCTTTTCCATCGGCGACCTAATCCGCTCCCGGGGTGGAGGTTGCACCCGATCGGGGACCGTTGTCCCCGCGGTCACGGTTGTCGGCTGAGTCCCGGCCGCTGTCGCGCCTGTCTACGGCCCGGCCGGCGCCAGCAGCGGGGCCAGCGCCTCGCCTTCATCGACCGTCCGCAGGAAGGCCGGCGGCCGCATCGCCCGCGTCAGCTGCTCGAAGGCATACCCCAGCGACAGCACCTTCGCGTCCTCCCACGCCCCGGCGATGAAGCTCATCCCCACCGGCAGGCCGTCGACAAAGCCCATCGGCACGGTCAGGTGCGGATAGCCGGCGATGGCCGGCATCTGGCTGGCCGCGCCGGCGTAGTGGTCGCCGTTGATCACATCCGTGGTCCAGGCCGGGCCGGTCGTCGGCGCGATCAGGGCGACGACCTCATGCTCGCGCATCAGCCGGTCGATCCCTTCCGCCCCCGCCAGCCGCAGCGAGGTCGCCCGCGCCTCGACATAGGCCGGCTCGTCCAGCCCGCCCTTCGCCTCCGCCAGCAGGAACAGCTCCTGGCCGAACAGCGCCAGTTCGCGCGGCGTCCGCGCGTTGAAGGCGATCACGTCCGCCAGCGTCCGCGTCGACACCTGCGCCGGGTCGGTCGAGGCCAGATAGGCGTTCAGGTCGTGCTTCAGCTCATACATCAGCACCTCGAACTCGGCGCCGCCCATGGCCTCCATGTCCGGCCCGTCGGCGATGTCGACGATGACCGCCCCGGCCGCGCGCATCGCTTCGAGACTGGCCTCGAACACCGCGTCGGTCCTGGCTGAATAGCCCATCGAGAAGCGCATCACCCCGATCCGCGCCCCGGCCAGCGACCCGGCGTCCAGCGCCGCCCGATAGTCGATCTTGCGCGCATCCGCCTCGATCGTGGCGGCGTCCAGCGGGTCCGAGCCGGCGATGACCGACAGCACGATGGCCGCGTCCTCGACCGTGCGCGTCATCGGCCCGGCGGTGTCCTGCGAATGGCTGATCGGCACGATATGCGTCCGACTCACCAGCCCCACGGTCGGCTTGAAGCCGACGATGCCGTTGAGCGCCGCCGGACAGGTGATCGAGCCGTCGGTCTCGGTGCCGATCGCCGCCGGCGCCAGCCCCGCCGCCACCGCCGCCCCGCTGCCCGAGGACGAGCCGCAGGTGTTGCGATCCAGCGCATGCGGATTGCGCGTCAGCCCGCCGACCGCGCTCCAGCCGCTGGTCGAGTTCGACGAGCGGATATTGGCCCATTCCGACAGATTGGTCTTGCCGAGGATCACCGCGCCCGCCTCGCGCAGCCGCGCCACCAGCGGCGCGTCCCGGCCGGGGGCGTTGTCGACCAGCGCCAGCGAGCCGGCCGTGGTCGGCATGTCGGCGGTTTCGATATTGTCCTTCAGCAGGATGGGCATGCCGGCGATGCTCGATCCGGCGCCCCATCGCACTGCTTCAACATCGCTGCTCCAGGCGAGGACAGCGTTTGTGCCGATGCTGTCGAACGCGCACAAGCGGGAGCCGTATGCTCCACGTCCGGGCAGGCCGTCGTCGTAGGAGGCGAGCACGGGGCAGTTGTCGACAGACATTGGCGGCGCGCTCGCCGCCGCCGCCTCCGCCGCCGCGATCGCCGCGAGTTCCGCCAGCTCCCTTGCCTGTCCCCTCGAAGTCTCTTCGATGGTGATGCAGCCGCCCAGCGCCAGCGCGGCCAGCGCCACAACGGCCGTCACTCCGGTCCTGTTGAAACGCATGAGGTCTCCCCTTGATAGGCCGGACTGCAAAGAGTCGGGTCAGTCCTGTGCAGCCGCCCGCGACCCGATCGTCCGATCGAGGAAGTCCAGATACGTCCGCCACTGCTGCAGCTGGCGCTCATTGCCCCGCACCCCGTGGCGCTGGCCCGGATACAGCATCAGTTCGAACGGCTGGCTGTTGGCCTGCATCGCGTCGATCACCCGCGTCGAATTCTCGAGGATGACGTTGTCGTCCGCCATGCCGTGCATCAGCAGCATCCGGCCGGTCATGTTGGGCAGGCGCGGAATGGCGTCCGAGGCGGCGTAGCCCTCCACGTTCAGCTCCGGCGTCGACATGAACCGCTCGGTGTAGTGGGTGTCGTACAGGCTCCACTCCGTCGGCGGCGCGCCGACGAGGGCCGAGGCCAGGCCCATCCTCGGCTCGGTGATGGCCATCAGGCTCATGAACCCGCCATAGGACCAGCCCATCATGGCGATGCGGTCGCCGTCGACGAACGGCAGCGAACGCAGATAGTCGGCCGCCAGCACCTGGTCCTCGATCTCCGGCTGGCCCATCTTCAGATACAGCGCCTGTTTGAACGCCGCCGAACGATAGCCCTCGCCGCGGTTGTCGAGGCGGAAGACGATATAGCCGGCCTCGGTCAGCAGCTGGCTGGTCGACGACTGCCAGGCCTTCTTGACCCCGCCGCCCGACGGCCCGCCATAGACCTGCATGACCACCGGATAGGTCTTCGAAGGGTCGAAGCCCGGCGGCGTCGTCATCTGCCAGACCAGGGTCTCGCCATGGCTTTCCAGCGTGCCGAAGGTCACCTCGCCGCGACGCGACACATAGGGGAAGGCCGGGTGATTTTCGTCCAGCCGGTTCTCCTCGATCCAGCGCACGAAGGTCCCGTCGGCGCGATACAGGCCCGACTGCGACGGCGTTTTCAGGTCGGTGTAGTTGCCGACGAAGGCCGTGCCCGTCCGGTTGACCGAGGCGCTCCACCAGCCGCCGGCCGGCGTCACCGCCACCGGCGTCATCTCTTGGCGCAGGCTGGTGCGGAACAGCTGCTGCTCGATCGGCAGCTCGCGTCCGTCGCGCATCGAGGCGGTGAAGAAGACCTCGCCGGTCTCCTGATTGACGCCGTCCAGCGACTTGACCGGCCAGTCGCCGCGGGTGATCGCCCGCAGGCGGCGACCGTCGCGGTCGTACAGATACAGGTGGTTCCAGCCGCTCTCCTCCGACGACCAGATGAAGGTCCCGTCGTCCAGCGCCTTGAAATTGCTGTTCAGCGGCACCCAGGCCTCGGACGTCTGTGTGGCGATGACCCGCGACGCGCCCGTGGCCGGATCGACGCTCAGCAGATCCAGCGTCTTCTGGTCGCGCGACTGGCGCTGGACGTACAGCGTCTTCGCATCCGCCGACCAGTTGACCCGGGCCAGATAGATGTCGGCGTTGGCGCCCAGATCGACCTTGGTCCGCCGCCCGCTCTGGCGGTCGTGGACATAGAGCTCGACCACCGCATTGGGCCGTCCGGCCCGGGGATAGCGCTGCTCGACCACGGTCGCGCCGCCGCCGGTGATGTCCAGCCGGGGAATGATATCGACCGTCGACTCATCGGTCCGCTGCAGGGCGATGTAGCGCTCGTCCGGGCTCCACCAATAGCCGGTGTCGCGGTCCATCTCCTCCTGGGCGATGAACTCGGCGGTGGCCCAGGTGATCAGGCCTTCGCCGTCCGTGGTCACCGCCGTCTCGCGGTTCGCCGCCAGGTCATAGACGACCAGATCCTGATCGCGGACCCAGGAGACATAGTTCCCGTCCGGCGACACCTTGGCGTCGATCTCGTCGGCCTCGGTCTCGGTCAGCCGGCGCACCGTTCCGCCCGCCCGTTCGGCCAGGAAGACGTCGCCTTCCAGCGGGGCGAGGATGTAGCGGCCCTGCTCGTCCCACGAATATTCGACCACGCCGCGGGCGCTGATCCGCATCCGCTCGCGCCGCGCCTTTTCGGCCTCCGACAGCTCGCCGGCGTCGGGAACCAGCGCCCGGGCGTCGATCAGCTTGAACGGCTCGCCCTCGCCGGTCGGCGCGGCCCACAGGTCCAGCACATCGACGTCGTCCTCGCGCGACCGCAGGAAGGCGACCAGCTCGCCGTCCGGCGACAGCGAGACCCCCTTGGCCACCGGCCCCGCCAGCGACGGATTGGCGAAGACCCGCTCGGGGGTCAGCACGGCGGGGTCCGGCGTCTGCGGCACGCTTTGGGCGTGGGCGGCGGTGAACGGCGACTGGGCCGCGAAAAACAGGGTGGAGGCGAGAAGAATGTTGCGCATGGCGGAACGCTAAAGGCGAAATCCGCCGCCGTCATCCCTCTTTGCTCGACCCGACCTTCCCGTACCCTGCCAACCCGGCCAAACCCGGTCGAACCCTGCCATTCCGCACCCCTTGTCCGCTGGCCGGCGCAGCGGGCCGACGAGTTGGGGGAGTGCAGGGGGCCGTCTCTACGAGTCGCCGCCCCCTTTGTTATCAGGACGCAGCCTCCTTCATCCGGGACGTGTCCGGTCCGCCATCCCGGGCGATCGCGGGCTACGACCGCTTTCGACGCACCCGCGCCCTACACTGCCTCCACCACGGTCTTTGACAGTCCAGCCGCCCGCCGATCCGCCGAGGATCGGCTGTCCCGGACAGGTCGGGAGTGTCGGGATGACAGGGTTTCGCGATTTTCCGCTGACAGGGTTTCGCGCCGGCGCGGCCCGCGCGACACCGCATCCCTTCCCCCTCAGCCTTCCGCCCCCTAATAAGCCCCCGATGACCGACGTCGCCGTCTCCGCCCCGCCCGCCAAGGCCTCGCCCTTCCACGAGCTGGAAGTGCTGTGGGTCCACCACTGGACCGACCAGCTGTTCAGCTTCCGCATTCGCCGGCCCGAGGATTTCCGCTTCCGCTCCGGCGAGTTCGTCATGCTCGGCCTGCCCGGGGAAGACGGCGGCAAGCCCGTCATGCGCGCCTATTCCATCGCCAGCCCCAGCTGGGACGAGGCGCTGGAGTTCCTCTCGATCAAGGTCCCCGACGGCCCCCTGACCTCGCGCCTGCAGAAGATCCGGCCGGGCGACACCGTGCTGATGGGCAAGAAGCCGACCGGCACCCTGGTGCTGGACGCCCTGACCGGCGGCGAGCGGCTGTGGCTGATCGGCACCGGCACCGGCCTGGCGCCGTGGCTGTCGGTGGCCCGCGATCCCGACACCTGGAGCCGCTTCGGCCAGGTCATCGTCTGCCACACGGTCCGCCAGGTCGCCGACCTCAGCTACCGCGACTTCTTCACCTCGGGCATCCACGACGACCCCCTTATCGGCGATGAGGCCAGGGCCCGGTTGCGCTACTATCCGACCGTCAGCCGCGAACCGTTCGAAACCCCCGGCCGCATCACCGACCGCATTCGCTCCGGCGCCCTGTTCGCCGACCTCGGCCTGCCCGCCGGCTTCTCCCCTGAAACCGACCGGGTCATGCTGTGCGGCTCGATGGCGATGATCAAGGAAGTCGCCGAACTGCTCGAGAGCTATGGCCTCAAGGAAGGCTCGAACGCCGAACCCGGCGACTATGTGCTGGAGCGCGCCTTTGTCGGATAGCGTCACGATCGACCCACGCACCGCGCCGGAAGCCTGCGCCTCGATGGCGGAGGTCCGTCAGGGCGTCGACGCCCTCGACCGCGCCCTCGTGACCCTGCTGGCCGAACGCCAGCGCTACATGGACGCCGCCGCCCGCATCAAGCCGGACCGCTCGGTCGTCCACGACGACGCCCGCATCGAGGACGTGGTGCACAAGGTGCTCGCCGCCGCCGGCCCCGCCGGCCTGTCCCCCGCCATCGCCGAACCGGTCTGGCGCACCCTGATCGACCGCTGCATCGCCCACGAGTTCGCCACCTTCGACCGGACGCGCGGCTAGGTCGATTACCCGGCCTTCAAGGTTCCGGCGAGGGGCCGACCATCCCGAACGCCCGCTCCGCCGTCCGCCCGGCCACCAGGGCTGAAACGCCGATCGCGATGCCCCCCGCGAGGGCGCCGGCGGACGGGACAAACCCGGTCCAGACCTCCAGTCCGAACCGGACGACGAACACGGCCATATAGGTCACCAGGGGCTCGGGGGTGCCGTGAAACAGGAAACGGCCGTCGTCCAGCCTGTCGATCCGCTCGCTCGACAACAGACGCGCTGACGCCCAGCCGAGCGCCAGACAGCCAGCCAGAACAGCCCCTCCGACGAGCGCGGAGTAGGTCTCGGCATAGGCCCCGAGATTGAACAGGCCCCAGACGAAAAACGCCGCCGGCGCGATGAAGGCCAGTCGCGGACTGCGCACCCGCGACTTCAGCCGGCGACCCCCCAGCACGACCAGCAGGGCCAGGACGGCGTAGGCCCACAATGGCGTGGCCGCCATGACCAGGCCGACATAGTCGACGAACGTCATCGCAGCGACCTCAGCATCAGCTCGTGCCGGAACGCCGCCACATCGGCCAGGGCCGCGTCGAGCGCGTCACGGACCCGGTCCAGCATCGGCGGCGCCTCGGCCTTGTCCGCCGCCTCGGCGGTCTGACAGGCCGCCGCCAGCGCCTCGGCGCCGATGCCCGCCGCCGCGCCGCGCAGGGTGTGGACCCCGTCGCGCCAGCCGTCCTCGCGCACGTCCAGCATCGGCGACCACATCGCCGCCTGCTGCACGAACAACCCCAGCACCTCCTCGCTGATGGCGTCGTCGCCCGCGGTCATGCGCTCCAGCACGCCGAAGTCGACCACCCCTAACAGATCCCGTCTCGCCATCGCCGTCCCGCCTTGATTCCGGCGCAGACTACCGCGACGCGGGGCCCCGTGAAATGGACGCTTGCGCTGGAGGGGACGAGCCAGTATCAGGAGCGCCCTTCGGAAGGACGGTCGGCCGCCCTTCGAAGCCGCCGTCCCGAGGGACGCGCAGACGGATGGTCCGGGTGATTAGCTCAGTTGGTAGAGCAGCTGACTCTTAATCAGCGGGTCGTAGGTTCGAACCCTACATCACCCACCATCGTCCCGCTTTAAAATCAATAAGTTAGTAGCGCGGTAGAGCACGCTTCCGTTCTAGCTTGGCCGTTTAGAACGGTATTTAGAACGGTGCATTCGGCGGCGTTTTTGTACCGCAATCCGCCGGTGACTTCTTCGTGAACAAGCGACCCGACCCGTCACTTCGCGGTGCGAGCCAACCGGGTCGCCCGGACGGTCGGCTGGGAGGATGATCGGCCAAACGGAGACGGAGGTTCGCTGTGAGCGGACGTGTTGGTCAGCGGTTTCTACGGACCCCACAGGCAGGGGAATATCTCGGCCTCTCAAGTCGAACCCTCGAGAAACACAGAACCTATGGGACCGGACCTGTGTACCGAAAGCTCGGCGGGCGAGTGGTGTACGACTTGGATGATCTCTGCACTTGGGCCGACAGAGGGCTCCGCGCATCAACCTCAGATCCGAACTCGGGTACACACCCCGCCTCCCCCCGCTCCTACCCCCCGTAGCGACTCGCTGATCCACGATACGCTGTATGTGATCAGAGGCGGCGGGTTCCGGGAACGATAGGAGCCGGGGGGGCGCGACAGCGTCGACGGCGATCGGCGGCGAAACGCCGGGCTTCATCGCAGAAGTTCCTAGCCCGCCCCCTTCTCAAGCCGGATCGATCAGTCCGTCGCGGACGGCGGCCGCGACCGCTTCTATCCGAGTGCGCATCCGCAATTTGGCGCAGACCTTCTCAAGATATCTCGGAGCAACGCCGGACAATATGCTGCGTGTCGCGCCCCTCTATGGGCTGCTGTTCCAGCAACTCGTCGATCTGAGCAGCCGAACCCTCCCCGGTCCGTCGGATCGGCTCGTGCTGGTTCTGCTGGACGAGTTCGCGCGACTGGGCCCGGCCCCTGTCCTGGCCCACGCCTTCGCCTGGGCCGCGGGCTACGGCCTGCGGCTGCTGCCGGTGATCCAGAGCCCTGCCCAGCTCCGCGCGCTCTACGGTCCCGGTGTCACCGAAGAGATTCTGACCAACTGCGGCCTCGAAGTCGTCTTCGCGCCAAAGGAGTTGAAGGTCGGCCAGGACCTCAGCGAACGGCTCGGCTATTACACCTATCGCGCTCGCAGCCGCAGTCGGCCGAGCGGTCTCGCCGCAGGGCGGCGCAGCCTGACGGACTCGGACCAGCGCCGCGCCCTGACGCTGCCGCAAGAGCTGATGCAGCCGCCCGCTGACAGGCTCATCGTGCTGAAGGCCGGGCTGCCGCCTGGCTGGGCCCGCAAGATCGTCTACTACCGTGATCGGGCGTTCGTGTGTCAATCGGCGTCTAAAAGGCCCCCCTATCGGCGTGCAATAGGGACCCCCTTGTGAGGTTGGGCATGAACGTCACAAGCGCCCCTCTTGCGAGGGTTGGGGCGTAGGGAGGGCGTAGCCCGACCCGAGGCTCAACCCTCGCTTGGCGTTCATTCTGGCGGGGTCAGCTGCGGTGTTTGAAGCGCCAGCTGTCGTTGCCGGTCTCGACGATGTCGCAGTGGTGGGTGATGCGATCGAGCAGCGCCGTGGTCATCTTGGGATCGCCGAACACGGTCGGCCATTCGCCGAAGGCGAGGTTGGTCGTGTCGACCACCAAGGTCCGCTCGTAGAGCTTGCTGATCAGGTGGAACAGCAGCTGTCCGCCCGAGCGGGCGAACGGCAGGTAGCCGAGCTCGTCGAGGACGACACGTCGAGCCGGCAGAGGTAGGCGGCCAGCGCACCGGCCTTGCCGAGGCGGGTCTCCTCCTTGAGGCGGTTTACCAGGTCGACGGTGTTGACGTAGCGGCCACGCGCCCCGGCGCGCACGACGTTGGAGATGATGGCGGTGGCCAGGTGGGTCTTGCCCGTGCCCGTGCCGCCGACCAGCACGATGTTGCGCCGGTTCGCCAGGAAGGCGCCGCTGTGAAGCGAGCGCACCAGCCCCTCGTTGACCGGCGTGCCACCTTCACCCGCATCGGCTTGCCAGCGATCTCCACGTCCTCGTGGCTCCATTCGACTAGTAGGCCCCGCCCGGCTGGAACATCAGCGGGATGAACGACAGTGCATCCGCCACGCCCCGGCGTCGCTTCAGCCGCCAGCCCGCCGCTTAGCGCCGGACCGCGTTGTACGATCCGTCGAACCCCTCGCGCAGCAGCAGGTCATGAACCCGCGTCATCCACAGCTTCTCGCGCCGCGGGCGCGCCTCGTCCTCTTCCAGCAGTTCATCGAGCCTGACCTGGAACGGCGCCAGCCTCGGCAACGGCTGCACCGCCCGCCGATAGGCGAACTCCGCATCCGGCTCCCGGATCGCCTTGCGCACCACCTTGCGCGACAATCGAAGGTCACGCGCGATCGCCTTGATCGCCTTCCCTGACGCAAACTCGCGCCGGATCTTCAACACCGTCTCCAACACCAACATCCCGAACTCGCCGCCTGACATCCGCCAAGCCACCACCGTTAGACATCAGGAATGAGGGGTCCTTATTCGACGCCGATCACACAGCTAACGGGGTCCCTTTTCCACGCCGATCCACACGCGCAGGGCATTGGCGAGCATGGTGCGCTGGCGCACGAGCAGGGATCTGGCGCGATGGGTCATGAGGATGCCCTGTTGCTCCACCGTCTTGACCGGCACGAACCGCATCGTCGGCCGCTGGACAGCTTCGCAGATCGCTTCGGCATCCAGCGCGTCGTTCTTGCCGCGCTGGACATAGGCCTTCACGTAGGACGGCGGGATCAGGCGAACCTCGTGCCCCATCGCGGCGAGCGTACGCGCCCAATAGTGCGCCGTGCCGCACGCCTCTACCCCGATCAGGCAGGGTGACAGCTTCGAGAAAAACGGCAGCATCTGCTTACGGTGCAGCCGCTTCACGAGCATCGTGGCGCCGTTCTCATCGACGCCGTGCGCCTGAAACACGCTCTTCGCCAGATCCAATCCAATGGTCGTGATCGTCATCGTAAACGCTCCTCTTCCTGCTTTGGGGACGGGTCGGCATCATAGCTCCGTCCGGTCAGTGCAGGGGCGTCCTCATCATCAAGGCTGTTCTTTGCGGAGAGCAGCGTTGGTTCGTGGTTTGATGTCGGATGCGGAGTGGGCGTTCTTTGAGCCTTTCGTGGTCGAGACGGGGCCAAGGCGGGGGCGGCGGCCTCGTGACCATCGCCGGGTGCTGGACGGGGTGTTGTGGATCGCCCGGACGGGGACTGCATGGCGTGATCTTCACAGCCATTTCGGGACATGGAACTCGGTCTATCGACAGTTCCGGCGCTGGACGCAGGCGGGAATCCGGGACGTCATGCTGGAGGCACTGAACGAGACCGGCGAAGGTCACGCCTGCGTCCAGATGATAGATTCCACCATCATTCGCGCCCATCAGCACGCCGCCGGCGCGCTAAAAAAAGGGATCAGGACCAGGGTCTTGGCCGCTCGCGCGGCGGCTTCTCGACCAAGATCCATCTCCGCAGCAACGCTCTGGGCCTCCCTGTCGCGGTCACGCTGAGCGGCGGGCAGGTCTCCGATGTGAAGGGCTATGCCCCGGTCATGGACCAGACCGGTCCCCAGCCCCGTGTCCTGCTCGCAGACAAGGGATACGACGCCGACTTCATCCTTGCCGACCTGGCGGCCCGAGGCGTCGCCGCCGTCATCCCCGCCAAACGAAACCGAAAGGTCCAGCCCGTCATCGACGGCCACATCTACGGACTGCGAAACCTCGTCGAGCGCTGCTTCTCAAAGCTAAAAACAGCCGACGACTGGCAACCCGATACGACAAGACCGCCGAAAGCTTCCTCGGCTTCGTCCTCGACGCATCCATCCGACTGCGGATCAGACACTTTGTCCACGCCACCTACAATAATATTATGTTCACCGCAGGATGCCGATCTGTTCAGCCTTTAGAAGCGCTTGAACCCTGTTCTTGACTTTCAGCTTCGAAAATATATTCCTAATGTGCCATTTTACAGTGTCTTCGCTTATGCGATGAATGATCGCGATCTCCCGGTTCGAGAGACCTTCTCGTATTCTTTGAAGCATTGCCAGTTCTTTTCTTGTGAGAACAATAGAAGTCTCGCCGCTTGGCGAACGAACGTTACGGTCGCCCGGCCTGGGCTCGCGGCAACCTACTAATTCCGACTCGGTCGGAATTAGGTTCAACAGCGGCGTCGAGATCGATCCAAACGCCTCCAGGTGCCACCGCTCATCGAGGAGTGTGCGGTAACACCCAAGTCGGCGCGCAATAGCGATTGCATCGACTGCGCGTTGTTCGGAGAGGGCGGCCCTTCCTGTTCCCGCACAAGCAACGGCGGTGCACAGTAGGGCTGCAATTTCGAGTCTGCCTAATTCTGATCCGCGCGCATGGTTTAAAGCGACGTTCGCAAGGCGGTTGGAAAGATGAAACTTCCCCTGTCGAGCCGCAATGCGAGCTTCGGTCAACGTTTGTCGCGCGCGCAGATACGGACCGTGAGACGTGAGAAAGATAGGGTCGCTGCGGTTCGGTAAAATGGCGGTCGCCTGTTCCGCTCTCTCCACAACGATTAGATCCGCGAGCGCCAATCGCGCGAGGACATCAAGCCGCGAGAAGTCGAATTTTTCCGCTATAGCTCGCACATCCTGGAGAAGACCGACTGCACTTTCGAAATCACCATTCTTGCGGGCGATGGCCGCGGCGGTTCGATAAGCTGAAAACGTAAAATCAACAATGCCGTGCTGTCGCACGAAACCGAGAACCTCATCGACGCGCGTTTCGATGCCGTCCAGTTGGTTTGCTTCGTATTGGAGCTCTAACTCTAGCGTGTTCAAGAGGTTTACAGAGAACGGCGTACGACTGACCTGAGCATTTTCGTCTGCATGGGCTATCTTGAGAAGATCAGCACCGATGTGAATTTCACCTTTGGAAAGATGCGAGAAAATTGTAGCGCTATAAAGCCAACCCAACGCATAGCGATGATCGGCGATTCTGTTTACAGACATTGCTTCTACACTCAACCTCCGTTGATCATCGAATCGGTGTTCGCTGGCCGCAATGAAGCAAAGACATGTGAGGATGGCGCCTTTGCAGACGAGATCCGCGTCGCCATAGAGTTTCATCCAAGCTTCACACTGACGCCGACTTTCTGTCGGATTGTCGCCGGTCGCCTCGCCAATGGCGGCGATGAGATCGCACCAGCGCTCCATTTGGCGGCGGGTTTGTTGATCAAGATCGCCAAGGTCAACGGCACGCAAATCGGCCAACAGGCCGCCCGCCCGCTGGTGGTCGTGACTAAAAATCTGGGCCCAGGCCAGGCCAAGAGCGATTGTTGGAGCGCCAGAAACGACAGCAGCGGAAAAACCGCCTTGCCATAATTGGATTTGATCTATCTCGCCCTGTCGCAGCGCAATATCCATCATGTTCTCGGATGCGATCTCAGCGGCCGATTCCTTCTCGCCCGCGCGCAAGGAAAGGCTGATGCTCTCGCGATCATTGCTGTTTTGTCTTTGCCACTGGGCGGCGCGGGCGAACAGGTTCGGCTCCGAGCCGCGATGCCCTATCGAGAATCTGTGCTCGAGAAATTCGCGAAGCAACGGGTGGAATTCATACGCCGTCTGTGATCGGTCCAGCGGTCGCAAAACCATCTGCTCGACGGAAAGCTTGTCGATATAGTAAGCCCCATCGTTCCGGCTGAACACATGGTTGAAATAGTCTGCCGATACCGATCCAAGAATTGATGCGCAAACACAGAACTCAAGGACGTCATCGGCGAGTGAGTTCAGTATTATGTGCCGGAAATATTTGTCCAGATCAATGTCGCTGCCTGTGACACGGTCCGCTACAAGGCGGTCGGGCGAGGATCGGCTTTCTGATGCCGCTCGCATCAAGAGGCAAAAGATTTCAGGCCAGCCTTGGGCGCGCTTCCAGAGCGAATGAATTTCAGCTTCCGAGACGACTGGCCTTTCCCAACCGCACGCGACCGCTTTTGCTTCGTCGAGCGAGAAGGCAAGCGCATCGCCCCTCAACTCCTGGATTTCTTGTCGGGCTTTCATGCGCGCAAAGCCGGTGTCTGACGAGGTCGCCGCGATGAATTCCACTTCGTCCGGCGCCGCCAGCATAAAATCCTCGATCTGGTCTATCGAATGCAGATCAAACTCGAGATCGTCGAAACAGATGAGAACCTTTGATGCCCATCTATCTTTGGTCCCCCAGAGCCGATCGGCGAGTTCATCCAGGCTGGAGGGCCGGTTCCGGGCAGGGACCGGCGGCGCGCCCCGACCGACGGCGTCGCGGGTCGGGGAAAGTTGCTCGCCGATGCGTTCCGCGGCGATCCGCAGATCGCCGCGGCATTCCTTGATGGAAACCCAGGCCGCCGCCCTGTGGACGCGACGATGGTCCAGCCAGCATTGGGCCATGGCCACGCTCTTGCCGTAGCCCCTCGGGGCGCGCAGCAGACGGCAACGCGTCGTCTCGTGTCCGGCGGCGAAAAGGCGAGGACGCGCGAGACATCCCGAGACGAGAGGCGCGAGCCTGTCCTCGACCGATCCCGCGGGCGACGCGCCCCGGCGAGGGCCAGGGTCGCTCGCCGGGGGCCTCGCCCCGGCTCCGGACGGATGGGCTATCTTGTCGTCATCCATGCCATCGCCCCCGGCCTTCGCGGACGCCTGTCCGCCTTCGCGTGTCTCGACAAGGCCGCGCCACGATCGCCGGCCTTTCCGACGCAATTCAACCCCCCGCCCCAAACAGGGGCGGGGAGGTCGTGCGCGGCGCGCGCGACGGCCCGGATCAGCGCAGCCGGGTCCAGGTCTGGCTGCGGCAGAGAGGGGCCACGACGCAGCCGCGCAGGCGCAAGGTGTTGTCGCCGTCCATCGTGATCGTGCCGCGATAGATGCGGCCATCCTCCGGATTGTAGATCGAGCCCCCGCTCCATTCGGTCCCGCCGCCGGTGAAGCCGCTGAGCATCGGCAGGTTGCGCAGGGCGCGGCCGCGCAGGGAGGCGTCGCGGTTGCGCGCATCGCGCAGATCCGGATCGGCGCGAAGGCTGTTCGAGGTCGCCAGCGTGCCGCACAGGGCCGGGCCGCAGCGGCCGATGCGCACCTGGCTGCCGTTGGTCGGCGTCTGCCACAGGCCGGTGGGATCGCCGGCCATGGCCGGGGAGGCGAGCGCGCCGGCCAGGAGGGCTGCGGCGAGGATCAGCTTGGTCTTCATGGTCGTTTCCTCATTGGTTATCGTTGGAACGTTCAGGCGATTTGTAACACCCGAACATTTTCGGAAGTCGTGGTTCCGGCGTCCCACCCGGCGCCGGATCAGGCGGTTAACTCCTTCATGGTTGTCGCCGGGTCTGCGAGCTTTTCGACATCGACGGCCTTTCGACTGGCGATCAGTTGTCTGCCGATCACGAATTCCTGCGGCGAGTTGACCGCCTCGACGGATTGAAGCCGGTCGCCCTTCAGATGGAACACGGCGAATCGGGCGGTGTCGGGATCGCCGCGAAGAAGGACGCGATCGACGTCGAAGGCGTAGCCGGCGATCTG
>CAZGPS010000039.1:0-17489 GCA_964527675.1 uncultured Brevundimonas sp.
AGGCGAGGTATTTCTTCGCGTCATCCGGGTCGGCGTTGGCGGTCAGGGCGACGATGGGAATGGCGCTCACGGGTCCGTCCAGGGCGCGGATCGCCTCGGTCGCCTGGACGCCGTCCATGCGCGGCATCTTGATGTCCATCAGGACGAGGTCGAACTTGCGCTCCTGGACCGCCTTCAGGGCCTCGACGCCGTCTTCGGCCGTCTCGGAAGTGCAGCCGAACATCTCGCACAGGGCCTGGGCCACGACCCGGTTGGTGGCGTTGTCGTCGACGATCAGGATGTGCGGCGTCGTGGTCATCTCGTGGTCCGACAGCGACTGCACATTCGAGGCCGCGGTCGCCTCCACCCGGGTGCGATCGACCTCGAGATCGAATGCGAAAGTGGCGCCTCGCCCGGGATTGTTCTCGGCCCAGATGCTGCCGCCCATACGGTCGATGATCTGGCGGCAGATCGACAGGCCCAGACCCGCGCCGTCCTGACCGGAGCCGTGGACGAAAGGTTCGAAGATCGCATCGACGCGATCGACGTCAATGCCCGGTCCATCGTCGCGGATCCGGGCCTCGAGGGTGATGCGGTCGCCCGCGGCGACCGCCTTCAGGCTGGCCTCGACGACGCCGTTGCGGGCGAATTTCAGGGCGTTGCCGATCAGGTTGTTGAACACCTGCTTGAGGCGCACGCCGTCGATGACGGCGGCCAGTTCGGTGTCGCCCTCATAGCCGATCATCAGGCTGACGTTGTCCTGCGAGGCCCGGGGGGCCCACATGGCCTGGATGTCGTCCATCAGGCTGCGCAGCGGCGTGGGCTCGGCGTGCAGCTCCAGCTCGCCCGCCTCGGCCCGCGACAGGTCGAGGGCGTCCTGGAGAATGCGCAGCAGGGTTTCCGAGGATTCCACGATCGTGGTCACATGGGCATGCGCCTGGGCGTTCAACGGCTGGCGGCGCAGCAGTTCGGCCACGGCGAGGACGCCGTTCATCGGCGTGCGCAGCTCGTGGCTCATGATGGCGAGGAACTGGCTCTTGGCGCGCGCGGACATCAGGGCCTGGGTCCGGGTGTCGCTGAGCTCACGGGCCTGCTCGGCCAGTTCGGTGTTCTGGCGGCGCTGGCTGTCGTTGACGGCCTGCAGCAGGGACACCGCCGTGCCGACGCCGTGATAGCGGCCGTTGCGGGTGACGATGAAGCCGCGCATCAGCGCGCCGGGACCGCCCTTGAGCAGGGCGTCGCAGAAGGTGTCGATAGCGACCCCGGCCTCGACCACGGCGGGATCGTCGTCCATCAGGTGGATGATCGGCCGTCGCGCGTAGAGAGCATGGCCGAAGGCGCCGGCGATCTTCAGCAGGAAGGCGTTGCGCTCGATCAGACCGACGGGCCGATGGCCGTCGACGACGGCGATGACGAGCGTGTCGGGTTCGCGCTCGAAGCGGGCGAACACCTCGCTTCCGGGGGTCTCCGGCGACACGGCCTCGGCGCGCTCGGTGAGAACTTCAATGGTCGGCATACTCACCGGCACTCCACAGCGACCTGTGGACCATTGCAGGGAACCATTTGCGGAAGGGTTAAAGTGCGGCGGCTCGCCGCATTACCGCCGCTTTTGCTCCATCCGCCGGGCTGGTGTAGAAGGCCCGCCCGTCCTGGAACGGCCCATCACCCCTTGTCCATGCGCGCGGCCGACCGGCCGACCGCAGGTTTGTCATGAACGATTCACTGCAGAACCCCG
The DNA here is from genome assembly GCA_964527675.1 of uncultured Brevundimonas sp. Taxonomy (GTDB): domain Bacteria; phylum Pseudomonadota; class Alphaproteobacteria; order Caulobacterales; family Caulobacteraceae; genus Brevundimonas. The sequence goes on from CAZGPS010000039.1 coordinate 1,715, forward strand.
CGACATCCGCCCTGGTGCTGTTCTCCGGCGGCCAGGACAGCGCCACCTGCCTGGCGTGGGCGCTGGCGCGGTTCGCGTGGGTCGAGACGGTCGGTTTCGACTATGGCCAGCGCCACCTTGTGGAAATGCAGGCGCGCCTCGCGGTCCGTGAGGGCATGGTCCAGGTGCTGCCGGGGCTGGCTGACCGGCTGGGGCCGGACCACGTCGTGGATCTGACCGGCTATGGCCGGATCGCCGAGAGCGCCCTAACCGCCGACAGGGCCATTGAAATGGACGCGCGCGGTCTGCCGACGACCTTCGTGCCCGGCCGCAACCTCGTTTTCCTGACCTGCGCCGCCGCCCTGGCCGACCGCCGGGGGCTGGAGGTGCTGGTCGGCGGCATGTGCGAGACCGACTTCTCGGGCTATCCGGATTGCCGCCGCGATACGATCGACGCCATGGCGCATGCGCTGAGCCTGGGTCTCGACAAGCCGGTGGTGATCGAGACTCCCCTGATGGCCCTTGCCAAGGCCGACACCTGGGCGCTGGCTCATGATCTCGGCGGCGGACCGCTGGTCGAGCTGATCGTCGAGGCGTCGCACACCTGCTATCGCGGCGATCGCGAGCATCGCCATGCCTGGGGCTACGGCTGCGGCGATTGCCCGGCCTGCGAGCTGCGCGCGACCGGCTACAACGAATGGATGGCGCGCATCGGGGGCCCGGCGTGACCTATTCCGCCAAGGAGGTCTTCCTGACGGTGCAGGGCGAGGGCGGGCAGGCGGGCCGGCCGGCGGTCTTCCTGCGCTTCGCCGGCTGCAATCTGTGGAACGGGCTCGAGCGCGATCGGGCGGCGGCCGTCTGCAGCTTCTGCGACACCGATTTCGTCGGAACCGACGGCGACGGCGGCGGCAAGTTCGCGACGGCCGAAGCGCTGGCCGATCACGTCGCCTTGATGTGGCGGGGGCGGGAAGGGGACCCGAAACTGGTCGTCTGCACCGGCGGCGAACCCCTGCTGCAGCTGGACGGGCCGCTGATCGAAGCCCTGCATGAGCGCGGCTTCGAGATCGCCATCGAGTCCAACGGCACGCTCGCCGCGCCCGAGGGGGTCGACTGGATCTGCGTCAGTCCCAAGGCCGACGCCCCGGTGGTGCAGACCTCGGGTCAGGAGCTGAAGCTGGTCTATCCGCAAGCCGCCGCCATGCCCGACAGGTTCGAACATCTCGCCTTCGATCGCTTCTGGCTCCAGCCCATGGATGGGCCGGACCGGGAGGCCAATACGGCGGCGGCCCTCGATTTTTGCCTGAGCCACCCGAAATGGCGGCTCAGCGTCCAGACCCACAAATACATCGGCGTCAGATGAACGTTTTCGAGATCACCAAGGCGGCCACCTTCGACGCCGCCCACCACTTTCCGACCGAACCGGAGGGCAGCCCCTACCGGCGCATCCACGGCCATTCCTTCCAGGTCGAGGCCACGGTGCGCAGCGAGACGCTCGACGTCGCCCACGGCTGGGTCGCCGATCTCGGGGCGCTGGACCGGGCGCTGAAGGCGGCGGCCGAAGAGCTGGACCACGGCATGCTCAACGAGCATGCGGGTCTCGAACTGCCGTCGCTGGAGAATCTGTGCCTGTGGTTCGCCAGGCGGCTGAAGCCGGAGTGGCCCGGCCTCAGCCGCATCACGGTCTCGCGGCCGACCATCCACGAGCGTTGCGTCCTGACCCTGTGACCGGCGATCTGTCGATCCGGCCGTTCCGGTACGAGGACGCCCCGGCGTTGTCGGCGCTCTATGACGCCTCGGTCCGGGCCCTTGGCGCGCGCGATTATTCGGCGGCGCAGATCGAGGCGTGGGCCTCCCTGACCCCGTCGGCGGAGGCCCTGATTGAGCGGATGGCGGACGGGCGGAGTCGGCTGGTCGCCGTCCTCGACGATATCGTCGGCTTCATCGACGTCGAGGCGGATGGTCACATCGACCTGCTTTATGTCGCGCCCGCCGCGGCTGGTCTGGGCGTGGCGCGCGCGCTTCTGGAGACCGTCGAGGCCCTGGCGTCGGGCGCTGCCCGTCTCTACGCCGAAGCCAGCGAGACGGCGCGGCCGGTGTTCGAACGACTGGGCTATTCGGTCATCCGCCGGCGGGACTTCGAGGTCGCCGGCGTGCCGATCCACAACTGGGCGGTCGAAAAGCCGCTCTAGCAGTCGCGCCCCTGGCGCTGGCGCTGTTCACAGCGGCGCTGCTCGCGCTCACGATCCCGCTGCTCACGCTCGCGTTTGGCCCGGGTTTCCTCATCGGACGTGGTCACGGCGTCGACGCCGGCTCCCACGACGGCTCCGGTGGCCCTGGCGGTCCCGCCGACCACGGCCGCCCCGGCGCCGACCACGGCGCCGACAAGACAGCCCTGCAGCAGGAGGGTCCCGCCCAGGACGGCGGCGAGGGCGGCTGTGCGCCTGAACATGGACTTCATGCGATACTCCCGACGCCATATCGTGGGGCAGGATGGGTGAATGAGTCCTGACCGCGGGCGGGATGGTGGGCGGCGAGGGGTTCGAACCCCCGACCCCCTCGGTGTAAACGAGGTGCTCTGACCAGCTGAGCTAGCCGCCCGTCCGTCGCCCTAGAAGCGGAAACTGGCCCGCATGAACAGCATGTACCGCACATAGTCGTCGATCATTTCGGCGTCGGCGCTGATCGACAGCATGCCCAGCTCATTGCCCACATTCAGCCGGAAGCCCAGGATCGGACCGCCGCCCTCAATGGTGTCGGGGGTCAGGGTGAAGTCGCCGCCGCCGGATCGGAAGCGGGCGGTGGTTTCACCCGGATCGACCGAGATGTTCTGGCGCCAGCCGAGCCGGACTTCCGGACGCAGCCAGTCGTTCTGGCCCATCTTCATGCCGAAATTGATCGCTGCCGTGGCCGAGAACAGGTGACCTTCGCGATCATCGATCTCCAGGTCGAAGCCGTCGCCTCCGCCTTCCTCGACGTGGCCGTCCTCGCTCAGGGAGAAATACTCGGCGTAGGCCTCGGGGCGGATGGTGAATCGCCCGAACTGCCGCTCGTAGGACAGGCCGCCGGCCGCGGCGAGCGTCATCCCGTTCCAGTCCGACTCATTGGACAGGTTCAACCCGGCCCCGACGAGGCGGCGCTCGGAGGTGAAGGTGGCGTAGCCGGCGGCGGCGCGGGCCCAGGTCGTCCAGTACTGGCCCTGGGCGCGCCAGTAGAGGCCCAGCTCCAGAAGGTTGGCGGACAGAACCTCTTCGGCCTCGGCCTCGGGGTCTTCGAGGTCTGACGAGGTGAAGGCGACGCTCAGGCCGACGGCGCCCAGGCCGGTGCCGCGCTCTATGCCCCCGGCGACGCCGAAGCCTTCCGAGCGGAAGCCGTAGGTGTCGGTCTTGTCCTTGTCGGCGTAGAAATTGATTTCCTGCACCCAGGCGCTGGTTTCGCCCGGGGCCGCCGCGGCGTTGCGGCCCGTCAGCGCGCGCGTGACCGCGTCTACGCCGGAGGCCAGCGACAGCAGCGGACCGCCGGAGTGATCGGGCAACAGCTGTTCATACAGGTTGCCGAAGCCCTCGCGGTTCGTCTGCGCCAGGAAGGCGTTGCGGACGACCTCTGCGTCTGCGGAGCCGATGGCGCCGTAGAAGGCGTCGTACATCTGACCTTCGACAAGATTCAGCTGGGCCTCGTCCGCCGTACGGCGGCGGACGTCAGCGTAGACCTGGGCGGCGGCCGCATCGGTTCCCGCCTCGACCACGTAAAGAAAGGGCGAATTCTCCTGCAGCGACGACAGATCGACCGCGCCGTAGTTCAGCGTCGTCGCGTCGATCAGGGTGAATCGTTCCGGGGCCTGGAGCAGGGAGGTGAAGCGGACGCCGAGACCGGCGCCGTCCGCCAGGGTCGCGGTTCCTGCGACGTTGAAATAGCCGGTGTTGCTGTTGGTCGGATCGACCGTGATGATCAGATTGCCGTCGGCGCCGACGTTCAGGCTGGTCAGGTTCAGCACTTCGGTCTTGCGCGATTGCAGCGTACCATTGGCCACGTCGATGGCGAGGACGCCGTCGGCGTCGGACAGTCCGCCGGCGACCCGGGCTCCGCCGGTGATCGACAGGGTGTCAGCCCCGGCGCCGAAGGCGATGTCGCCCAGCACCACGCCATTGCGAATGTCGAGCGTGTCGTCGCCGCTGCCGAGGTTGACCTTGCCGACCAGTTGCGGTTCCCGGCTGTCCGGAACGCCGTCGCCGTCGGTATCCGGATCGGACGCCGTGGCCGTGCCGGGCGTTCCCCTCTGGACCAGGGTGAAGCCGGTGGTGTTGGCGCTGACATCGAGCGCAATGGCCTGCCCGGTGATGGCGTCGCCGGCGGCGTTCGCCGCGACGTTGGCGATGATCGATCCGGTGTTCTCGACCGACGCCAGGGCGCCGCTGAGATCCCGGATCGCCACCCCGTCAGCGACCCCCCCGGCGACGCCCGCCAGGATCGAGCCGCTGTTCGAAAGGCTGCCGACGTTGGCGCCGGCTTCGAACAGGATGGCGGTGGCCGTCGCCGCCGTGTCGCTGGTGACGCCCGCAGAAACGCCATTGGTGTTGATCAATGTGGGCGTGGTGACGCCCTGGCCGAAGCGGATGGCGATGGCGTCGGCCTTTTCGGAAGCCGCAAGGATCGTGCCCTCGTTGCGGACGCCGCCGGCGATCGTGACGGTTTGGCCGGCGTTGCCGCCGAATACGATGCCCTGGGCGGCGACGCCGTCATAGACGCCCTGGCCCGTCACCGAGCCCCGGTTGATGAAGCCGTAGGCGCTGTCGCCGGCGCCGACGGCGCCCAGCGAGATCGACTGGCTGGCCGATCCGATCTCGATGGCCGGCGCCGCGCCCAGGCTCGTCACCGCAGCCGAACCCTCCAGGGCGTCGATAATGCCGTCACCGTCGCGATCGGTGTCCGAACGGTTGATCGTGCCATCGCCGTCGTCGTCCTCGTCGCCATTCTTGACGCCGTCGCCGTCGTCGTCGCCCTCGATGCCGAGGCGGTAGGAAGGGCCCACGTCGAGGAGAACGCCGCCGGCGACATTGCCCTGGACGCTGAGAGCGGCCCCGCCTTGCAGCAGGTCATCGGCGTCCAGTTCGTCGAGCAACAGAATGTCTTTGTCGTCGGCGGCCGGTTCGACATAGCCGTCGGGGCGGGCCGCCGGACGGGTGGTGTACCGGTAGCCGGTCGCCGAAATGGCGGAGTGGACAAGCAGGGTGCCGCCGACATCTCCTTCGATCGAGGCGCCCACGGCGTTCTCGCCCCGGGCGGAGAGGCTTCCGACCAGACTCACATCGCCGCTCACGTCGCCGGTCACCCGGACGCCGTAGCTGTCGTTGCCCACGACCTGGATGCCGCCGATAGTGCTGAGATTGCCGTTGAGCGGCGCTTCCACCGAGATGCCGTAGGAGTCGTTGCCCTCGACGACGATCTGCCCGCCCGATTCGAGCACAATATTGCCCGTCAGCGGGGCGCCGCCGGTGAGGCGCAGGCCGTAACGGCCGGTCCCGTTGGCGAAGTCGCCGTCGAGGTCGCCGTCCTTGTCCGTGTCGCGATCGGCGTCGGCCGCGATGTTGTCAGTCAGCGAGATGGTCCCGCCGATCGACACATTGGCGGTGTTGCCGCCGTTGATCAGCACGCCCGTGGAGTTGTCCGCGGTGTTGGCCATGGTGACGGCGCTGCCCGCCTCCATCTTGAAGCCGTGGCTCGAATTCACCGTGACGGCGACGCCGGTGTTCACGGCGATCGAACCGCCGGACGCCATGCGAATGCTGTCCGGTCCGGTCCCCGTGGCGTTCGCCGTCGTGATCGGCGTGGTCCGGGCCGTCGAGATGACGATCTCGGCCATGGCGCCCGAGGCCGCCATCAGGGGAGCGACCGCGACCGCGCTCGCAAGCAGAATACGCATTCGGAATTAACCCCTGTGGACGACACGCGCAGAGACGCCGGCGACCCTCTAACAGGGACCATGCCAGCCTGCCTCAAGTTTCGCGAATTTGAGGCGAATGCAAGGCCGAAGGCCGTGTCTTCCTCAGGTTCGCAAGCGGGGCCATTGCGGAATATGGTATCGAAGTGATATCACTATCATATCGGAATCAGGAGGGATGAATGAGCACGACACATTCAAGATCGACGGAGCGCCCCGCCTCCACCGCCAACGGCCTGTTGATGTTGCTCATTGGCGTTCTGCTGATGCTCGGCGGCCCGGGCGCTGTTGCGCTGGATCCCGGCAACCCCTTCCTGATCGGCGGCGGCGCGCTTGTTGGCGTGGTCGGTCTTCTGCTGCTGTGCGGCCTCTATTCCCTGCAGCCCAATGAGGGCATGGCCATCCTGCTGTTCGGCGACTATCGCGGCACAGATCGCAAGACCGGCCTGCGCTGGGTCCTGCCGTGGTACAGCCGCACCAAGGTCAGCCTCCGTGTCCGCAACCTGACCAGCGACAAGCTCAAGGTGAACGACAGGCGCGGCAATCCGATCGAGATCGCGGCCAATGTCGTCTGGCGCGTCGAGGATTCCGCCCAGGCCCTGTTCGACGTCGATGACTATCAGGCCTTCGTGAACATCCAGGTGGACACCGCCCTGCGCGATATCGCCTCCCACTACGCCTACGATCACGGCGAGGAGGACGCGGCGCCCGAGATGACCCTGCGCTCCGACGCCGAGGACGTCGCCGCGCGTCTCCGCGACGAACTGGTGGGTCGGGTCAGCGTCGCCGGCGTGGCGGTGGACGAGGCGCGCCTGGCGCATCTGGCCTACGCCCCGGAGATCGCGGGGGCCATGCTTCGCCGCCAGCAGGCCGAAGCCGTTCTGGCCGCGCGCCGTCTGATCGTTCGCGGCGCCGTCAGCATGGTCGAGACCGCCCTGATCGATCTGGGCGAACGCGGCGTCGTCGACCTGGACGAGGACCGCAAGGCGGCCATGGTCTCCAACCTGCTGGTGGTGTTGTGCGCCGATCGCGACGCACAGCCGGTCGTCAACGCCGGCACCCTGTACGGCTGAGATGGCGCGGCCGAGGAAGCCGTTCCTGATGCGCGCCTCCTCGGGCGTAATGGCGGCGGTCGAGCGATTGGCCGCCGCCGAACTGCGCTCCGTCAACGCCCAGGTGGAGACGCTGCTGCGCGAGGCGCTGGCGCGACGGGGCATTGTCCCCTCGGAAGACCCTCCGCCGACGGACGACCGCAAGGATGACGCTTGAGCTTCGCCGTCGCGGGCGCTACGGCGCGCGGATGGTGAAGTCGCATATGTCCAAGGTCCGCAAGGCCCGCCGCATTCAGAAGCGGGTCCGTCGCGTCGGCCCCCTCGGCATCAACGCCGCCGAGAAGGAGCTGATGAACCTGGCCGGGCTGGAGGTCCAGGAGGGTGAGCTTCGCCTGTTCCCGGGCTGGGACGAGGAAGTCTCGGAAACCCTGAAGGCGACCAAGGCGGCCGCCGAGGATGCGCGTCCCCGGCTTGTCGACACCACCATGCTGTATGCGCCACGGTCGGGCGGGGTGAAGCGCTACCTGCTGTCCAAGAAGGCCTGGCTTGAAGCCGAGCGGCCCGGCGTGGCTCATTCGCTCGTGGTGCCGGGGGCCCATCACCGGGCCGACGCCGATGGCATCGTCCAGCTGCACGCGACCAAGCTGCCTTTCGGCGACGGCTACCGCTGGCCGACCTCGGTGCGCCGCTGGGGCGCCTGGGTCGCGTCGCTCAACCCCTCGCTGATCGAGGCCGGCGATCCCTACACGCCGGGGCAGGGCGCGCTTGAGGCCGGCCAGCGCGCCGGCTGCCCGGTCGTCGGCTTCTGCCACTCCGACCCGGCCGGCCTCGCCGCCCTCCACTTCGGCGAATGGGCCAAGAAGCCGGTCGAGAAGCGCTGGGCCCGTCTGTTCGGCCAGTTCGACCGCGTCATCTCGCCCAGCCGCTACATCGCCCGCCGCCTGGAAGAGGCGGGCATCAAGGACATCGTCATCCAGCCGCTCGGCGTCGAGGTCGACACCTTCCGCCCCGACCGCGGCGACCGCGACTGGCTGCTCAAGAAGCTGAACCTGCCGGCGTCGGCCCGCCTGCTGTGCTTCGCCGGCCGCCCGGCGCGCGAGAAGAACATCGGCGTTCTGATCGAGGCGGTGCAGCGGCTGGGCGCGCCCTACCACCTCATCCTGGTCGGGGCCGGCGCCGGCCTGCCGGCCGAGGACCGGGTCATCTCCCTGCCGTACGAGGCCAATCCCAAGGCCGTGGCCCGGATCATCGCCTCCTGCGACGCCTTTGTGCACGCCAATGACAAGGAGCCCTTCGGCCTGATCGTGCTGGAGGCCATGGCCTGCGGCCGTCCGGTCGTCGGCGTCAACGCCGGCGGGGTCAAGGAGACCGTCGACGACAGCGTCGGCCAGCTGGCGAAGAGCGCCGACCCGGTCGACTACGCCGCCGCCATTGAGGCCCTGTTCGCCCGCGACATCGAGGCCATCGGCGCCGCCGCCCGCATCAAGGCCGTCGACCGGTTCTCCTGGGGCCGGGTGTTCGAGGACCTGTGCGTGACCTACGCTGACGTCAGCGGCGAGCGGGCCTTCGTCGAACCGCGCGGCGAATCGGCCGGGAGCTGACGATCTCGACAGCCGGCGCGACCGCCGTCAGTCTGGCGCGAAACGGGGACCTGTCATGAAACGCCTTCTGCTCGCCGCCGCCCTCTCGCTCGCCGCCGCCCTGCCGGCCGCGGCCCAGACGGTGATCATCGTCCGCCACGCCGAAAAGGTCGACGCCAGCGCCGATCCGCTGCTCTCCGAAGCCGGGCAGGCGAGGGCGCGGGCGCTCGCCGCCGCCCTGACCGACGCCCACCCCTCGGTGATCCTGACCAGCAACCTGCGCCGCACCGGCCTGACCGCCGCCCCGACGGCCGACTATCACGCGACGACGCCCGAGGCGGTTTCACTGGACGGGGGTCCCGCAGTCCATGCCGCGGCCGTGGCCGCCCGCGTCCGGGGCCTGCCCGAAGACGCCACCGTCCTGATCGTCGGCCACAGCGACACCGTCCCGCTCATCGCCCGCGCCCTCGGCTATACGGAGGCCGCCGACATGCCGGACTGTGAATACGACCGGATGATCGTGCTTCGGTTGAACAACGGCGAGACGCGGGGCGAGGTCCGCCGGTTCGGCGAACCCTCGAGCTGTCCCTGATCAGACGTCCAGCTCATCCACCACGAACCGGGCGTTGTCCTGGATGAACTGGTAGCGGGCCTCGGCCTTCTTGCCCATCAGCCGCTCGACCAGGTCCTCGATCTCGTCTTCCGAGGCCGGCACCGTGACCCGCGCCAGGGTGCGCTTCTTCGGGTCCATGGTGGTCTCCTTGAGCTGGGAGGCCATCATCTCGCCCAGACCCTTGAACCGCCCGATCTCGACCTTCTTGCCCTTGAACACCGTGGCCAGCAGCTCGTCGCGGTGGGCGTCGTCGCGGGCGTATTCCGACAGGGGGCCGGCGCTGATCCGGTAGAGCGGCGGCAGGGCCATGAACAGTCGGCCCTGACGGATGGTCTCGGGCATGGAGCGGTAGAAGAAGGTGATCAGCAAGGCCGCGATATGGGCCCCGTCGACGTCGGCGTCGGTCATGATGACGATGCGCTCGTAACGCAGGTCCTCGATGTTGAACCGGCTGCCCGGCTGGACCCCCAGCGCGAGGGCGAGGTCGGACAGTTCGATATTGGCCCGCAGCTTGTCGGCCGTGGCCGAGGCGACGTTCAGGATCTTGCCGCGCAGGGGCAGGATGGCCTGGGTCGTCCGGTCACGCGCCTGTTTGGCCGAGCCGCCGGCCGAGTCGCCCTCGACGATGAACAGTTCCGTGCCGTTGGCCGACTGGCGCGAGCAGTCCGACAGCTTGCCCGGCAGGCGCAGTTTGCGCGTCGCCTGGGCCCGCTGGACCTCCTTGTCCTTGCGCCGCTTCAGCCGGTCCTCCGCCCGCTCGATGACGAAGCCCAGCAGGGTGTTGGCCTGTTTCGGGCTCTCGGTCAGCCAGTGATCGAGCGGGTCGCGCATCAGCGTCTCGACCAGCCGCTGGGCGTCGGGCGAGGACAGCCGGTCCTTGGTCTGCCCCTGGAATTCCGGATTGCGCACAAAGACGCTGATCATCGCTCCGGCGTTGGCGATGACATCCTCGGCCGTGATCAGCCCGGCGCGCTTCTCATTGGTCAGCTCGCCGTAGGCCTTCAGACCCTTGACCAGCGCCGCGCGGAAGCCCGCCTCATGGGTGCCGCCGTCGGGCGTCGAGACGGTGTTGCAATAGGAGCTGACGAAGCCGTCCGCCTCGCCGAAGCCGATCGGGCTCCAGGTCACGGCCCATTCGACCGCGCCCGCCTCGCCCTTGCGCTCGACCCGGCCGGCGAAGGCGGGCGTTACGGTCTCCAGCTCGCCGATCCGCTCGGCCAGGGCGTCGGCCAGGCCGTTGGGGAAGTGGAACACCGCCTCGGCCGGGGTGTGGTCGGTGATCCGCTCCTGGGCGCAGGTCCAGCGGATTTCGACCCCGCGGAACAGATAGGCTTTCGACCGCGCCATTCGGAACAGCCGCGCCGGCTTGAACGCGGCGCCGACGCCGAAGATCTCCTCATCCGGCTTGAACCGGATCAGCGTGCCCTTCTTCTTCGACGGCGGCCCCTGGACGATCGATCCCAGCGGCAGGCCGCGGCTGAACGACTGTTTCCATTCGTAGCCGTCGCGCCAGACGGTGACTTCCAGCGTCTCGCTCAGGGCGTTGACCACCGAGACGCCGACGCCGTGCAGGCCGCCCGAGGTCTCATAGGCCTTGCCCGAGAATTTGCCGCCCGAGTGCAGCACCGTCATCACCACTTCCAGCGCCGACTTGCCGGGGTGTTTCGGGTGCGGATCGACCGGGATGCCGCGCCCGTCGTCGCGCACCGCCAGCCAGCCCTCGGCGTCGAGGTCGACCGTGATCAGCTTGGCGTGCTTGGCGACCGCCTCGTCCATGGCGTTGTCGAGGACTTCGGCGAACAGGTGGTGCAGCGCCCGCTCGTCGGTGCCGCCGATATACATGCCGGGCCGTTTGCGGACCGGCTCCAGCCCCTCCAGCACCTCGATCGACGAGGCGGAATAGCCGGTCGCCGCCGCCGAGGCGGTCGCGGCGCTCTCGGCCGGGCGGGGGGCGGGGGTCGGCTCCGCCCTTGGCGCGGCGGCCTGCGGCGTCAGCGCCGGCTCGGGCGTCCGGGCAGGCGTCGGCTCCGGGCCTTGCGGCTCGGGGATGTCATCGAACAGGGAAGGCGCGGCGGTGGGACCCATAGCGATACTGTGCTGCGATTCGGGAGCCGGTCTGGTAGGCCCGGCGGCGCTTCTCCACAAGCGGCGCGGGGCCCGGCGCCGGAGACGGCAGCACCGCCCGGGTCAGCACGGCCATGAACAGCACCCACGGCAGGCCCTGATGGGCCAGCAGGATCGATTCCGACAGGCTCAGCACGAAGAAGGCGGCGAGGAAGCCGAGCGCCCACCATCCCTCACGCAGGCCCTGACCCATGGAGCGGAGCAGGGTTATCCCCGTCGTTATCGCCATCAGCGCGCCCACCAGGATCGCCCCCGGCCAGCCCAGCTGCACCAGCAGGTCGATCCAGCCGTTGTGCGCGTTCGGCACGGGCCACTGGGTCTCCTTGCGCACCCAGTCGGCGGGCACGGACTTCCCCGCGCGGCCCCAGAAGGCGCCGTAGCCGTAGCCGGTCCACGGCTTGTCGGCGACCTTGCGCATCAGGGCGTCCCAGATCTCGGTGCGTCCGGTCAGCGACGGGTCCTTGCCCAGCGCCTCCAGCACCGCCACCGAATGGGTCTCCCACGTCCACAGCCCCAGCCCGGCCACGACCACGGCGCACCAGATGGCCACGACGCTGAAGGCCGCCCCGCCGCGTCGCAGGCTCCAGAACCCGCCGACGAAGGCCAGGCCGATGACCAGACACAGCAGCGAGGTCTTGGACTGGGTCGCCAGCACCAGAACCGAGGACAGCAGCAGGGCGATCGCCGGCAGCAGCCGTCGCGGATCGGGCGAGGCGAGACACGCCGCCGAGGCCGTGGCCCCGATCACCATCACCGCCCCCATCTGGTTCTTCTCGTACCAGAGCCCGCGCCACAGGCCGGCGTTGTCGAACTGGTGCACCCCGATCGAGGGGAAGGCGAACACCATGATCAGACTGCCAACCGCCATGATCAGGGCCGTGTGCATCAGCAGCCGCGGCAGATGCGGCCCGCGGAACACCGCGCCCAGATACAGGGCGAACACCCCGCTGATGGCCAGGGCGATGACCCGCCGGCTGGTCGTCTCATAGTCGATCGACCAGTACCGCGAGGCGAAGGTCAGCCCGACCAGCATCACCACCGCGATCGCCGCCGGCCACGCCCGCCACAGCCGGTCGATGCGATAGATCGCCATGGCGAAGATCGCCGCATAGGCCGGCAGCCACACCAGCCGCAGCACCGGCGTCTCTTCCTGCAGCGGCGCGAACACCGGCCCGATCAGCGCCCCGGTCATCATGGCGATGATCACGCCGCAGATCGCCCGCTCCCACAGGGTCGGGGGCGTTTCGATCAGGGCATCGGCTGAAGGGGAGTCGCGCACGCGGACAGGGTCGGCCAACGGGCTTAAGGAAGGGTTGGGGGTGGTCTCAGCCCCGGTCTTGGCGGCTATGGAAAATTCGCAGGACGATCAGGGTTCGCCCGGACCGTCGGTATTGGATCAGGAAGCCGTCCCGACCGAACTGGACCTGCTTCTCGCGCACTCCGGCGTCGATGGCCGTCCCGATATCAGGGAAGTCCGACAACAGGTCGATGACCTCGACGATCCGAAGGGCCGCGTCACGGCCCGCCTTGGGGGAATGTTGGTTCAACCATCGCACCTGGGCCTCGAAATCGAGCGCGGCCCGGCGCGACAGGATGACCTTCATTCAGCCTTGCCGAAGGTCTTGTCGATCAGCGCCATGAACTCCGGCCTGACCTCGCTCCAAGGGCGGCCAACTTCGTTCAGGTCGTAGTTGGCGGCGCTGTCGTCGCGCGGGTCGCCGTCTTCGGGCCATTCGAAGTCTTCGCAGTCGAACAGCCGGTTCCCGAGGACTTCGGCCGCCAGCACTTCCTGTGAGACGCCGCGATCCCTCGCCATTCCAGCAAATCGCAACCGCATGGGCTCAGCCATCTCGACGACTGGATTGTCAGAGTCCGCTGGCGTTTGGTGCGGCTCGGACACTCCGTCGGTGTCCGCCGCCCATGCTCGAGCCGGCTCATCCACCCCGGTCGCAGCGCGCTCCGGTGTCGGCCCGACCTCGTCGCGCAGCCACGCCTCCAGCATTGTCCCCGCCATGCGCCCCGGCGTCACCTTCGCCGCGCGTGCCGCATCTGTCAGCTTTCGCAGCGTGTCGTCGTCGAGCTTGAGAGTGAAGCGCGCCATGTCTGTCAGTGTCGCACGGCGCCGGGGAGCGGGCCAGATAGTGCAACTTCCGGTGAGTCCCGCCGCCGAATGCCCGCCAAAATCTCAGAAAACCGACAGGGCCTCGTCGATCCGCCGAACGTCCTCCGGCCGATCCTTCCGGCTGAGCTTCAGCGCCGCGCCGTCGCGCAGCAGGGTCGAGCACCGCATGTCACGCAGGGCCGCGTCGATTTCCGCACGTCGCGCATCGTCATAGGGTTCCTCACCCGAAAAGTGCGCGCACATGTCTGCCCGTTCGACGAACTCCGGCACCGCATTGTCGCTGTATGCGGTCGTGGCGCACCCTGACAGGGCGGCGGCCGCCGCTCCAAGGACCAGCATCCGCATCAAGCCTTCTCCACGAACGTATCGATCACCTTCTTCTCTCCCGCCTTCTCGAAGTCGATCAGCAGCTTGTTGCCCTCAATGGCCCGCACGGCGCCGTAGCCGAACTTCTGGTGGAAGACCCGCTCGCCCTTGCTCCAGTCGCCGCCCGAATTCGGATCGGCCGTGGCGACCAGCCGTCCATCGCCCTCGATCAGCGCATGCCGCGCCGGCCGCGCCGCCGGGCCACGCGCCGCCGTGAACGACTGAGCCCGCTTCCAGCCCGGCGAGGAATAGCCGCTGCCGAAGGTCGGCATTTCGTCCCAGCGCGACTTGGCCTCCTTCATCCCGGGGGTGACGCCATAGTAGCCGGTGTCGCTCTCGGCCTCGACGTGGTCGATCGGCAGTTCGTCGACGAAGCGGCTGGGCAGCTGCGAGGTCCAGCGGCCATAGACAAGCCGATTGGCGGCGAACGAGATCCGCGCGTCCTGTTTGGCCCGGGTGACGCCGACATAGGCGAGGCGGCGTTCCTCCTCGAGGCCCTTCTCGCCCTTCTCGTCGATGCTGCGCTGGCTGGGGAAGACGCCTTCCTCCCAGCCTGGCAGGAAGACCAGCGGAAATTCCAGCCCCTTGGCCCCGTGCAGCGTCATGATCTGCACCGCGTCGTCCGAGCCGCCGCGGTCCAGGTCCATGACCAGCGAGACATGCTCCAGATAGGCGGGCAGGGTCTCGAACTGCTGCATCGACTGCGTCAGCTCCTTGAGGTTATCCAGCCGCGTCTGGCCGGTGGCGCGGTCGGCCTTCTGCATGTCGGTGTAGCCGCTCTCCTCCAGCACGGTCTCGGTCAGCTCCCAGTGCGTCGTGGTCTGGGCGAAGGTGCGCCAGCGGTCGATGTCGCGCACGAAATTGGACAGGGCCGTCCGCGTCCGCGCCTGCAGTTCGTCGGACGTGATCAGGTCTCGCACCGCGCTCATCGCCGACACGCCCGACAACCGCGCGATCTGAAGCACCTTCTGCACCGATGTGTCGCCGATACCGCGCTTGGGCACATTGACGATCCGCTCGAAGGCCAGGTCGTCGTCCTCGGACAGGATCAGTCGCAAATAGGCGTGGGCGTCGCGGATCTCGGCCCGTTCGAAGAAGCGCGGCCCGCCGATGACCACATAGGGCACGGCCAGCAGCACGAACCGCTCCTCGAAGGCCCGCATCTGGAACGAGGCCCGCACCAGCACCGCCATGTCCTTGTAGGGCGTGCCGGCCCGCCGCGCCGTCTCGATCTCGTCGGCGACCAGTCGCGCCTCGGCCTCGCCGTCCCAGACGCCGCGCACCCGCACCTTGTCGCCGCTCAGATCCTCGGTCCAGAGGGTCTTGCCCAGCCGGTCGCGGTTGGCCGCGATCAGGCCCGAGGCCGCGCCGAGAATATGCTGCGTCGACCGATAGTTGCGCTCCAGTCTTACGACCTTGGCGCCGGGAAAGTCGCGCTCGAATCGCAGGATGTTGTCGACCTCGGCGCCGCGCCAGCCATAGATCGACTGGTCGTCGTCGCCGACGCAGCAGACGTTGCCGGTCGAGGCCGTCAGCAGCCTCAGCCACAGATATTGGGCGACATTGGTGTCCTGGTATTCGTCGACCAGGATGTAGCGGAACCGTCTCCGATATTCCTCCGCGATATCCGCATGTTTCGACAGGATCGTCAGGTTGTGCAGCAACAGGTCGCCGAAGTCGCAGGCGTTCAGACTGACCAGCCGCGCCTGATAGGCGGCGTACAGGTCGTGCCCCTTGCCGTTGGCGAAATCTTCGGTGGAGGGCAGCTTCTCGGGCGTCCATCCGCGGTTCTTCCAGTGGTCGATCAGCCCGTTCAGCGACTTCGGCGTCCAGCGCTTGGTGTCGAGGTTGGCCGCCTCCAGCACCTGTTTGCAGACCCGTTCCTGATCGTCGGTGTCGAGGATGGTGAAGCTCGACTTCAACCCCACCAGCTCCGCGTGGCGGCGCAGAATCTGCGCCGCCACCGAATGGAAGGTGCCCAGCCACCGCAGCCCCTCGGCCGAC
>CAZGPS010000040.1:0-17331 GCA_964527675.1 uncultured Brevundimonas sp.
TTTGCCCGGGTCGGCCGCCTTGCACGTCTGATAGTCAAATGAATCTGCGCAACGTCGCCATCGTCGCCCACGTCGACCACGGCAAGACCACCCTGGTGGACCAGCTTCTGGCCCAGTCGGGCGTCTTCCGAGCCAATGAGGCCCAGTCCGAACGGGCGATGGACTCCAACGACCAGGAAAAAGAGCGCGGCATCACCATCCTGGCCAAATGCACCTCGGTGCTGTGGCACGGCGAGACGGGCGACACCCGCATCAACATCATCGACACCCCCGGCCACGCCGACTTCGGCGGCGAGGTCGAGCGCATCCTCGGCATGGTGGACGGCTGCGTCCTGCTGGTCGACGCCGAAGAGGGCGTCATGCCCCAGACCAAATTCGTGCTGACCAAGGCGCTGAAGATGGGCCTGAAGCCGATCCTGTGCATCAACAAGGTCGACCGCGCTCACGCCGACCCGGATCGCGTTCACAACGCCGCCTTCGACCTGTTCGCCGCCATCGGCGCGACGGACGAGCAGCTGGACTTCCCGCACATCTACGCCTCGGGCCGCGCCGGCTGGGCGACGATGGATCTGAACCAGCCGTCCGACAATCTGAACGCCCTGTTCGAGCTTATCGTCAAACACGTGCCCGAGCCCAAGGTCGTGGAGAACAAGGACAAGCCGTTCCAGATCCTGAACGTGCTGATCGAGAGCGACCCCTTCCTCGGCCGCCTGCTGACCGGCCGGATCGAGAGCGGCAAGGCCGTTCCGGGCATGGCCATCAAGGCGCTGGATCGTGAAGGCAAGATCATTGAACAGGGCCGCATCACCAAGGTGCTGGCCTTCCGCGGCCTGAAGCGCCAGCCGGTGGACAGCGCCGAGGCGGGCGACATCGTCGCCATCGCCGGCATGTCCAAGGCCACCGTGGCCGACACCCTGTGCGCGCTGGAAGTCACCGAGGCCCTGCCGGCCCAGCCGATCGATCCGCCGACCATTTCCATGACCGTTTCGGTCAACGACAGCCCGCTGGCCGGCCGCGAGGGCGACAAGGTCCAGTCGCGCGTTATCCGCGACCGCCTGCTGAAGGAAGCCGAAGCCAACGTCGCCATCCGCGTCACCGAGACCGGCGGCAAGGACGCCTTCGAGGTCGCCGGCCGCGGCGAACTGCAACTGGGCGTGCTGATCGAGAACATGCGCCGCGAAGGCTTCGAGCTGTCGATCTCGCGTCCGCGCGTGGTCTATCAGACCGGTCCGAACGGCGAGCGGCTGGAGCCGATCGAGGATGTCGTCATCGACGTCGACGACGAATACACCGGCGTGGTCATCGAGAAGCTGTCGGCCCGCAAGGCCGAGCTGAAGGACATGGGCCCGTCGGGCGCCGGCAAGACGCGCCTGACGCTGAAGTCGCCGTCGCGCTCGCTGATCGGCTACCAGGGCGAGTTCCTGACCGACACGCGCGGTTCGGGCGTGCTGAACCGGGTGTTCAGCCATTATGAGCCGCACAAGGGCGCCATCGAGGGCCGCCTGAAGGGCGTGCTGGTCTCGAACGGCGACGGCGAGACCGCCGCCTTCGCCCTGTGGAACCTCGAGGACCGCGGCGTGATGTTCGTCGGCGGCGGCGAGAAGACCTACCAGGGCATGATCATCGGCGAGAACGCCCGCTGGGACGACCTCGACGTCAACCCGATGAAGGCCAAGGCGCTGAACAACATCCGCGCCTCGGGCAAGGATGAAGCCGTTCGCCTGACCCCGCCGCGTCGTCCGTCGCTGGAACAGGCCATCGCCTATATCGAGGAGGACGAGCTGGTCGAGGTCACGCCCAAGTCGATCCGCCTGCGCAAGGCCGTGCTGAACCCGTCGTTCCGCAAGAAGCGCGTCCGCGAGGAGTGATCGCGGCCCTCCGGGAGCGGAAACCGGCCAATTCTGTCTGACTCGGGGTGATTCGGGGGCAGACGGAACACCGTCCGCTCCCACCGGTTGCCAGATCGGTGCGGGCCCCCAGCTCGCGTAGATCAAAGGCAGTTCCCCATGCGAAAGACCGCGCTCCTCACCGGTGTCGCCGGCCTGTTCCTTCTGTCCGCCCCGGCGTTCGCCCAGGACGGCACGGCCCCGCAGACGCCTCCCGCAAACCCGCCGTCCTCCACCGCGGAGGCCCCGGCCCAGGCTCCGACCCTGTCCCTGCAGCCCGGCATGACCGTACGCGGCGCCGACGGCGAACTCGGCGTCCTCGTCGGCGCGCGCACCGAGGCCGGAGCCCAGCAACTGACGGTTCAGGGCGACGACGGCAGCGTCCGCGCCGTGCCGATCACCGGCATCCGTCAGGAAGGCGAGGATGTCGTCGTCGATTTCACCGTCGAACAGTATGGTTCTGCCGAGACCGTGACCGAGCCGGCCGCGGCCACGGCCCCTGTCGCGGAAGAGCCGGCTCCGCCGGAGACGGCCCCCGAGCCCGCCATGCCTCCCGCTGTCCCGACGCCGGCGACCCCGGAAGCGCAACCGGGTATGACCCCGCCGGTTCCGGAGTCTGCCGTCACTCCGCCGGTTTCAGACCCCGCTGTTGCGCCGCCGGCTCCGACCCCGCCGACCCTGCCGCCGGAAGATCCGGCCGCACCGGCGCCGGGCGAAGGTCAGACGGACGCCCCGACCGATCCCATGGGCTGATCCGGCTACCGGATACGAGAAGGGCGGCTCCTCGCGGAGCCGCCCTTCGTTTGTCAGCCGTTGATCGTTCGATCAGCCGCGACGCTTCACCAGACCCACCAGGAACAGCAGGAGGCAGGCGCCGAGGAAGGCGACCAGCAGGGTGATCAGGTTGAAGCCGCCGACCGGAATGCCCAGCAGGCTGCCGGCGATGAAACCGCCGAGCAGGGCGCCGACGACGCCGACGATCAGATTGGTCAGCAGCCCGTGATTGCGGCCCATAACCTGTTCAGCCAGCCAGCCGGCCACGATGCCGATGACGATCCAGCCAATGATTCCCAAACCCATGAGGTGTCTCCTTCCAAGCCCATTGCTCTATCGCGGTAATGCACGGCCGCCCGAACGGTTGCTAAGCTTGCCGCAGAACATCGCTCGACGACTCTCCCCCGTCACGCGAGCGCGGCATGGTGCTTGCGCGTGAAGGGCGAGCCGTCCCGCATCGGGACAGGTTGGGAACAAGGGGAACTCGGGCCATGGCCACCGACATCGACCTTCATCTCGGACGCCGCCTCCGTCGCCGGCGCCGCCTGCTGGGGCTGACCCAGCAGCAGCTGGCCACCCAGGTCGGCATCCGTTTTCAGCAGATCCAGAAATACGAGTGCGGCGCCAACCGCATCTCGGCCGCCCGCCTTTGGCAGCTGTCCGAGGCGCTGGAATCGCCGGTCAGCTATTTCTACGACGGCCTGGAAGAGGCGATCGAGCGCCGCGAAGCCGCCAACCAGGGCGGCGAGATGTTCTCGCGCAAGGAAACGCTGGACCTGATCCAGGCCTATTATCAGCTGGATGAGAAACCGCGCCGCCGGTTGCTGGATCTCGCCAAGTCGCTGCACACGGACGGCCAGGTCGCCTGATCCGGATGCAATGACACGGTGACATGAGGGCGGGGCGTGAGTATCCCGCCTGCATGACCGAGTACGAACTGTTCGCTATCGACCTGGCCCGCGAGGCCGCCCGCGTGTCCCTGCCGTATTTCCGGGGGGCTTTCGACACGGTCGACAAGGGCGGCGACGCCGGCTTTGATCCGGTGACGGTGGCCGACCGCGAGGCCGAGGCGGCGATCCGTCGGTTGATCGCCAAACGCTATCCCGACCATGGCGTCATCGGCGAGGAGTATGGCGAGGATCGACCGGAGGCCGACCAGGTCTGGATACTCGACCCCATAGACGGCACCCGGGCCTTTATCGCCGGCCTGCCGCTATGGACCAATCTGATCGCCCTGCAATCCGAAGGTCGTCCGATCGTGGGGGTGATCGGCCAGCCCTATCTCGACGAGATGTTTCTGGGCGGTCCGTCCGGGGCGCGGCTGCTGAAGGGGGCGCGCGAAACACCGCTCGCGGTCCGGGCCTGCGGCCATCTCAACCAGGCCCTGATCGCCACGACCGATCCCGACCTGTTCACGGGCGCCGAACTGGGGGCCTGGACCCAGGTGCGGGCGGCCGCCCGCCTCGCGCGGCTGGGCTGCGACGCCTATGCCTACGCCATGCTGGCGGCCGGGCGCATCGACCTGGTGGCCGAAAGCGCGCTGAAGGTCTGGGACTGGTCCGCTCTCGTCCCTGTAATCGAAGCCGCCGGCGGTCAGGTCAGCAACTGGCGCGGCCAGACGCCGGACGCCAGCGGCCAGATCCTGGCGGTCGGCGACGCCCGCCTGAAGGATCAGGCCCTCGTCGCTTTCCGGCGAGCCGCACTCTAGGCGGCGGCGATCGGTTCGGTCACCGGCGGACCGGGTATGGGCGACAGATCCTCGATCGGCGAGACATAGGCGCCCATGGCGTCGAACTCTTCGAGAAAGACCGCCCGCCGCTCGTCGGTCTCCATGATGACCTCGTGCTTCGCCCCGGGAATTTCGACATAGCGGCCGCGCCCAAGGCGGCGGGCGGCCCATTTGCTGGTCTGTTTCCAGACCCGGTCGTCCTCGCTGGCCTGAACGATGGCAACCGGAACACGTACGGATTTCAGGGCCTTGGGCTTGAGCGCCCGCTCGCCCGCGTCGAGGGCGAAAGCCAGCCAACCCCAGGTCGGACCGCCAACCGCGAGGTGGGGGCAGGCGTAGAGCTGCTGCCGCCACTGTTCGTAGCGGCTCTCGTCTGTGGTCAGGGCGTCCTTTTCGAAGGTGTGATCGAAGGGGTCGTCAGGATTGTCGAGGACGTAGTCGCCCGCCTTTCCGTGGCGCAGGTTCCAGCGCACCGCCAGCTTGACCGACCACATCGAGCGCTTGCCGGTCTTGATGCGCAGCATGGGGCTGGTCAGCAGGGCGCCGGAAAAGCGGTCTTCGCCGGCCTGCAGGGTCATCAGGTTCAGCACGCCGCCCATCGAATGACCGACCATGACCCAAGGTTTGGGCGCGCGCGCCTCCCAGGCGTCCAGCAAGCGGGCGTAGTCATCGAGGAACTCCTCGACCGCGCGGGCGTGGCCCTTCAGGCGGTCGGGCAGAAGTCGCGCCGACAGCCCCTGTCCCCGCCAGTCATGGGCCAGGACGCACCAGCCCCGGGCGAGGAAATTGCCGATGACCTCGAAATATTTTTCGATCGGCTCGGTGCGGCCGGGACTGAGGATGACGGTGCCGCGCGGCTTGCGGGTGACGAGGGTCGAAGGCGTCCAGAAGGCGGCGCGCAAGCGCAGGCCGCCAGCCCCGCGGAACCACTCGCCCGTTCCGCCCGGAGGCGCGGCGGCGCCCGGGACCCCCATCAGGGGGGCGTTGGCGGCGTAGGCGGCGGCTCGGCTCACTCGGGTTTCCTGAATCTCAAGGTCATGCGGTCACTCTCACCGATCTCGTCGAATTTCGACCGGTCAAAGGTCGGGTCCGGCGGCGATCCTCTCGGCGCGGTCAGACCCATCGGCGGCAGGGTCTCAACGCCGAACGGATGATCCTTGGTATCCCTTTCATTCGCGTTGATTTCCGAGGATGCGACGAAGGCGAAACCGGCTTCGGCCGCCAGCTGTTTCACAAACGCTTCCTGGACATAGCCGTTGGCGGCGGTCGGGTCCTGATCCTTGTCAGGTCCCAGCCTGTGCTGTTCGATGCCGAGGACGCCGCCAGGCCGCAGCGCGGCATAGGCGTCGGCGAAAGCCTTTTCGGCGATGCCGGCCGCCATCCAGGCGTGAATGTTGCGCATGAACAGGACCAGATCGACCGTGCCTGCCTCGGCCAGGGGGCCGGAGGTGGGACCGAATTCCGACAGCTCGATTTCGCCATAGAGACGCCGGTCGTTGGTGAAACGCTTCTGGAAGGCGCCCATCAGCTGGCTCTGGGCCGGGTCGGCGCCCGGGCCGGTCTGGAAGCCGGCGGCGATGTAGCGGCCTTTGCCCTCGGCGAGGTAGGGCGCCAGGATCTCGGTCCACCAGCCGCTGCCGGGCCAGAATTCGAGCACCGTCATGCGGGGTTGAAGGCCGAAAAAGCGCAGCGTCTCCATCGGGTGGCGCCAAGGGTCGCGGATGCGATCCTGGGCGCGCCACGGGCCGGCGACGGCCCATTCCAGAGAGCCCTTGGGCGGACCGTCGGGCTGGGGTGGAGGTTCGGCCGTCTTCTCCCGCCCGCAGCCGGACAGGGCCAGCAGGGCAGTCGCGCCGCAAAGCACGCTCCGGCGCGACGCAAGCGGTCGCCAGACCTCGGTTCGTTCAGCCATTCACGTCCCCCGCGGCACCCTGGCGCCGTACGGTTCGTCCCCGTTCGTGACGGGCTTAACCTTGTTCCCGTGGGCGGTCAAAGCCGTTGCGGCGACAGGCTGCATCAGTCCGGCTTGCGGAAACGCAGGGTCATCCGGTCGCTTTCGCCGATAGCGTCGAAGGCGGCGCGTTCGGCCTCGGTCAGGGGCGTCGGCCGGTCGGCGGCGTTGCCTTCGCGCGGGGCGCTGACCCGGGTCGGGGGAAGGGTCCAGACACCGTAGGGATGGTCGTGATCATCCCTGGGGTTGGCGTTCAGCTCGCTGCGCGCGTCGAGCACGAACCCGGCTGCGATGGCCGCGCGGATGACGTAGCTTTCCGGTACATAGCCGGTCGGGGCGGTCTGGTCCGGGTTCAGACCTTCGGCGCTGCGGTGCTGCTCGACCGCCAGCACGCCGCCCGGCTTCAGGGCCTTGAAGAAGGCGGCGAGGTAGGGCCCGGTCCGTTCAGCCCGGTGCCAGTTGTGGAAGGCGCGGGCGACCACGATGATGTCGGCCCCCCCGTCGGCCACGCCCATGTCCTCAAGCGGCCGGTTGACGGGAACATAGGCGCCGCCGGTCGCAGCGGCATAGGGCTCGAGGATGTTGCGCCACCAGCCGGCGCGGCCGGGTTCGATCTCCACGATGGTCGATCCCGGGGTCAGGCCCCAGAAGGTCAGGGTCTCGAAGGGATGGCGATACACGTCCCGCGCCACATCGGCGGCGGGGCGGGCGGGCGAGGCGACCGCGGCCTGGAGGGCGGTGTCTTCCTGCGGCGCCGGGGGCGTCATGGCGGCCCGGCGGGCGGTGCGTTGCCCCGGGGTCTCGTCCAGCGCGGGCAAGGCCGGAAGAGTCTGGGCGGCGGCCACGGCTGGAAGGGCCAGGGCGGCGGTCACGACGAGGGCGAGCAGGCGCAAGGGGCGTCTCCATGGGTTTGGCGGGCTCCGAAACCCTGCGGGGTTCGGACCGGGGCCGCAAGTCACGATGCCGGTCGGGCGACAGATTGAAGCGGGGCGGATCCGGGAGGCCCGCCCTCTTGACGGCTGTTTCGGCCATCCCACATCTACTGTCGAGGGCGCCGATATCGGGTCCTCCAGACCGGCGGGGCCGACTTCGGGCCGCCGGGACTGATCTCCCACCGCCGGTCCGGGCTTCAAACCGCGGGACCGGCTCAACCTTGCTGATCCCAGGAGGATGACCCATGCGTACCTATGATTTCACCCCGCTGTACCGTTCCGCCGTCGGCTTCGACCGTCTGGCCGGCCTGCTGGAAAGCGCCGCGCGCACAGGCCAGGAAAACGGCTGGCCGCCCTACAACATCGAGACCACGGGCGAGAACGCCTATCGTATCGAGATCGCCGTCGCCGGCTTCCGGCCGGATGAGCTGACGCTCGAGGTGAAGGAGAACCTGCTCACCGTCACCGGGCGGAAAACCGCCAATGACGACGGCGAGGGCCGGAACTTCCTGCACCGCGGCCTGGCCGAACGGGATTTCGAGCGCCGGTTCCAGCTGGCCGACTATGTCGTCGTCAAGACCGCTGATCTGGTCAACGGCCTGCTGTCGATCGAGCTGGTGCGCGAACTTCCTGAGGCGCTGAAGCCTCGCCGCATCGAGATCGGCTCGGGGCAGACCCTGATCGAGGGCAAGAAGGGCAAGGCCGCGTAAGACGCCGGTCCCTCTGAACACCGCGAGGGGGTGGCGTCCGCGCCGCCCCCTTTTTCGTGTCAGGCCGCGGCGTCGACGTCCATGCCCTGCGCCCCGGTGACATTGGCCCCGGTCAGGTCCGCCTGGCGCAGGCAGGCGCCGCGCAGGATGGCGCGGGCCAGGTCCGCGTCGGTCAGATTGGCCTGCTTCAGGTCGGCGCCCGAAAGGTCGGCCCCCTTCAGGCAGGCGCCGGTCAGGTTGGCCGGCAGCAGCCGGTCCGCGGCGATCATCAGGGGACCGAGCTGGGCCTGGCGCAGGTCCGCGCCGTTGAGCCGCGCCCCCACCAGCCGCGCCCCGCGCAGGTCGGCGCCCCTGAGATTGACGGAGCGCAGGTCGGCCCCCTCCAGATGGGCGCCCTGGAGCTGCACCCCCTCCATGTCGAGGCCGTAGAAGACCGCGCCCTTGGCCGACAGCGCCGTCAGATTGTAGCCGGTGATGGACCGAAGGGCTCTCAGGTCGACGCCGTCGAATACCGAGGGCTGGCCCGCGCCGCCGCCCGTCTCGCACCAGCGGGCGTGCTCGGCCAGCATTTCGGCGGCGGGCATCTTGTCAACCGGGCTGCCGGCGGAGCGGTCGTCGGTCAGGGCGCCGGCCATGTCAGCGCCGTCCGTGCGCCACATCGCCGTCTTGGCCCCGACCAGCACGGTATCGCGCATGTCCGCTCCAGTCAGATCGGCGCCGGACAGGTCCGCGCCGGCCATATCCGCGCCGCGGAAGCTGGCCTGCTTCAGATTGGCCCGGACCAGCTTGCAGTCCTTCATGATCGCGTCGGAGAAGTCGGCGGCGACGGCGACGATGCCGGTCAGCTTTGACCGCTGAAGATTGGCGCCGGCGAGACAGGCCCCGGTCGCCTCCGTGTCGTTGCGGTGCCGGGCCTCGATGACGCGGAAGCCGAGCCGGGAGTCGGCCGCGGCGATTGTGCCTTCGCGCAGGTCGGCCTCGAACAGGTCGGCCCCGGTCAGGTTGGCGCCGCGCAGGCAGGCCCCGCGCAGATCGGCCCGCCGCAGGCTGGCGTCGACGAAGACCGCGTCCTGCATGTCCGCGCCGAAGAAGGTGGCGTTGTCCAGGCGGGAGCCGGTGAGGTCGCAGCCGATCAGGCAGGCGGCGGCGAAGTCAGCGTCGGCGAGGTTACGGCCGACCAGCGACAGACCCGACAGATCGAGCCAGGCGAAGACGGCCCGCGCGCCGCCCGGCCTGGCCTGCCACAGCCGGTCGTGCCGGGCGCAGATGGCGTCCAGCTCCTTCTGATCGATCCGTCTTCTAACGGCGGGCGCGGCGGCTGCTGACATCGTCCCGCTATGGCACAGGGCGCTTAAGGAAAACTGAAATGGTTACCGGCCGCGGCCGGCTCATGGGGTGAGAAGGCCCTGGTCGGCGAGGGCGTCGGCCAGTTCGCCGGGGCCGACCCAGACGCGGGTGTAGCCGGCCTCGCCGAGACGCTTCAGTTCGGTGGTCAGATCGGCCTTCGGAGAGGCGGCGAAGCGGGCGTCGAAGCCTTCGCCGTCATCGCTGATCCGGACCATCGGCCGGCCGGTCTCGACCCGGTGCAGATAGCCTTCGTAGAGGACGGCCGCGTCCTGGGCGAGCAGGCCGGTCTCGACCTCCAGCCCCGCCTTGCGCAGCCGTTCGACGCCGCGGCCGGAAGCGAAGGGCGAGGGATCGACGGCGGCGACGACGACGCGGGCGACGCCCGAGTCCATCAGGAAATGCGAGCAGGAGGTGCGGCCGGACGACCGGGCCCCGCAGGGCTCCATGGTGACATAGGCGGTTGCGCCCTTCGCCCGATCGCCGGAGGCGGGGACGGCCTGTTCCTCGGCGTGGGGGCGGCCGCCGGGGGCGGTGGCGGCCTCGGCGACGACCTCGCCGTCGCGGACGATGACGCAGCCGACCGCCGGATTGGGCCAGGTCTGGCCCATCCGCGCCTTGGCCAGGGCGATGGCCCGGCCCATGAAGCGGATGTCATCGGAGGCCGCCCGTGCGTCGCTCATGGCTCAGGCCCCCGGCAGGGGCGGCAGGTGGGTGGCCCGGTCCGCGTCGAGGTAGCGGGCGGCGGTCGGCTTGAGGTCGGCGTCCAGATCGGTCTCAAGCGGATTGCCGGTGGGGATCTCGACGCCGACGATCTGGTCGTCGGGAACGGCGAACAGCAGTTTGACGATGGCCCGCAGGGAGTTGCCGTGGGCGGCGATGAGCAGGTCTTCGCCGGCCTTCAGCCGCGGGGCGATCTCCGCGTCCCAGTAAGGCTGGACCCGGTCAAGCGTGGTCTTGAGGCTCTCGGTGTCCGGAATGGCCTGGTCGGCGTAACGGGGGTCGGCGGTGAAGTCGTATTCGCCGCCGCCGGCGAGGGGCGGGGGCGGGACGTCGTAGCTGCGGCGCCAGATCTTCACCTGGTCCTCGCCGTGCTTCGCGGCCGTCTCGGCCTTGTTGAGCCCGGTCAGGCCGCCGTAGTGGCGCTCATTGAGGCGCCAGTCCTCGATCACCGGCACGTCTTTCAGGCCGGCGGAGTCCAGGGCCAGGGCGCCGGTGCGCTTCGCCCGCTTGAGCACCGAGGTGAACATGGCGTCCGGGGTGAAGCCGGCCCGGGCGATCAGTTCGCCGCCGCGCCGCGCCTCGGCCTCGCCCTGTTCGGTGAGGTCGACGTCGACCCAGCCGGTGAAGCGGTTCTCGAGGTTCCACTGGCTCTGGCCGTGGCGCAGCAGGATCAGGCGAGGCATTCGGGTCTCCGTCACACGTCGTCCGGGGGTAGGCCCGGGGTCGGAACCGGTCAAGGTTGGGAAAGGTTTGTCGGCAACGCGACGCCGATATCGCCGTTCCCGCCTTGTTGTGACCCTCCGGCCGCCTGTCTATACCGGGCGGCCGCCCAGCCAAGGACCCGATCATGATCAAGCCCCGCCAGGACCTTCGCCCGAACACGGCCGAGTATGAGACCGTGCCTCTGGTGAAGCCGACGGGCTTCCGCGAGTACGACGCCCGCTGGATCCTCGAGAAGGAGATCAACCTGCTGGGCATCCAGGCCCTGGGTCTCGGCCTGGCGACCTATGTCCACGAGATCGGCCAGCGGCCGCGCATCGTCGTCGGCCACGACTACCGGTCCTATTCGCTGTCGGTGAAACAGGCCCTGATCCTGGGCCTGCTGGAAGGCGGGATGGAGGTGGTCGACATCGGCCTGGCCCTGTCGCCGATGGCCTATTTCGCCCAGTTC
The DNA here is from genome assembly GCA_964527675.1 of uncultured Brevundimonas sp. GTDB lineage: Bacteria > Pseudomonadota > Alphaproteobacteria > Caulobacterales > Caulobacteraceae > Brevundimonas. The sequence goes on from CAZGPS010000040.1 coordinate 11,221, forward strand.
GAGCTGGACTGCCCCTGCGTGGCCATGGTCACGGCCAGCCACAACGAAAACGGCTGGACCGGGGTCAAGATGGGGGCCCAGCCGCCGCTGACCTTCGGCCCCGACGAGATCGGCCGGCTGAAGGACATCGTGCTGAACGGTGAAGGCGTGAGCCGGGACGGCGGCAGGCTGATCCGGGTCGAGGATTTCCGCGAACGCTACATCGCCGACATCGTCTCGAAGACGAAGCTGACGCGGAAGATCAAGGTGGTGGCGGCCTGCGGCAACGGCACGGCGGGCGCCTTCGCCCCCGAGGCCCTGCGCCGGATGGGGGCCGAGGTGATCGAGATGGACACCGAGCTGGACTACACCTTCCCCAAATACAATCCGAACCCCGAGGACCACGCCATGCTGATGCAGATGGCGCAGAAGGTGCGGGACACCGGGGCCGATCTGGCGCTGGGCTTCGACGGCGACGGCGACCGGTGCGGCGTGGTCGACGACACCGGCGAGGAGATCTTCGCCGACAAGATCGGCCTGATGCTGGGTCGCGATCTGTCGGCCCTGCACCCGAACGCCACCTTCGTCGTCGATGTGAAGTCGACCGGCCTGTACAAGACCGACGAGGTGCTCAAGGCCAATGGCGCGACCACCGTCTACTGGAAGACCGGCCACAGCTATATCAAGCGCAAGACGGCCGAGCTGGGCGCCCTGGCCGGGTTCGAGAAGTCGGGCCATTTCTTCTTCAACGCGCCGCTGGGCCACGGCTATGACGACGGCATCGTCGCGGCCGGGGCCATCCTGGCCATGCTGGACCGCAATCCGGGCAAGACCCTCAGCGAGCTGAAGGCGGCCCTGCCGGACGCCTGGACGAGCCTGACCATGTCGCCGCATTGCGACGATGAGCTGAAGTATGAGGTGCTGGAGCGGATCGTCGCCGAATATCAGGCGCTGGCCGACAGCGGCGGCTCGATCCTGGGCCGCAAGATCGTCGAGGCGATCACCGTCAATGGCGTGCGGGTGCATCTGGAAGACGGCAGCTGGGTGCTGGTGCGGGCCTCGTCGAACAAGCCGGAGCTGGTCGTGGTGGTCGAGAGCATGCAGTCCGAGGACGACATGCGCGCCCTGTTCCGCGACGAGGTGAAGCCGCGGCTGGCGAAGTACGGCGAGATCGGCGCCTACAACCAGGAAATCTGAGGCCGGCGACAGGGTCACCGAAAAATCGCGAAACCCTGTCATCCCGACACTTTGATGCACGGCGGCCGGCTCGCGCGGAGACGGAACGGAGCCGGTTCCTGGCGCGGAAACGGCGGCGGCTGACTGTCAAAGACCCTCCCCGTGGGGACAAAGGCAGTGAAGCACGGCGATACGTCAGACGCGGACGTATCCGGCCGGCGCGCCGTCGTCCCCGTGCACGGGATGGCAGGGTCTGACCGGGTTTGACCGGGTTGGCAGGGTATCGGAGGACCGGGTTCAGTCGCTCGGATCAGATCACCGCCAGCAGGCCGATCAGGCCCAGGGCCAGGCCGATCAGGGCCAGCAGCGACAGGGTGACGGCGGCGGCGATGCGCGGGCCCGACCGGGCCACGGCGCGGGCGTCGGTGCTGAGGCCGAGGGCGGCCATGGCCAGTACGGTCAGGGCGGTGGTGATCCCGCCGAGCACCGGCAGGGCGGCGGCCGGGATCAGGCCCATGGAGCGCGCGGCCATCATCAGCAGGAAGCCGACGATGAACCACGGCAGCAGATGGCGCAGCGGCAGCCGACGCGAAGGGGCGTCGGCGGTTGCGCCCGCCTGTGATCGGCCGCGCAGGGCGACGATGACGGCGAGGGCGAGGCAGACCGGGCCGAGCATCAGCACCCGGACCAGCTTGATCAGCGTCCCGGCCTGGTTGGCCACGGCGCCCACGGGCACGGTGGCGGCCAGCACCTGGGGCACGGCGTAAACCGTCAGGCCGGCGAGCGTGCCGTACTGCACCTCGCTCATGGCCAGGGCCGCGCCCAGCAGCGGCAGGGTGAGGACGACAACAATCCCAAGAACGGCGGTGAAGGCGATGGCGGCGGAGACGTCCTCGGCGTCGGCGTCGATCACCGGAGCCACGGCGGCGATGGCCGAATTGCCGCAGATAGCGTTGCCGCAGGCGATCAGCACCGCCATGCGGCGCGGCAGGCGCAGCAGCCGGCCGATGCCGTAGCTGACGGCGATGGCGAGGATAACGACGACCGCCGTGCCGAGCAGCAGGCCGGGGCCGATGGCGATCACGGTGGCGGCGCTGACCGAGGCGCCGAGCAGGACCACAGCGATCTCCAGCAGGGTGCGGGCGCTGAAATCGATGCCCGGGCGGAGGGCGGCCGGCGGCGTCCACAGCCAGCGCACGGCGGCGCCGATCAGGATGGCCAGCACGACGGCGTCAATCCAGCCCCGTCCGAGCAGCCGCAGCTCCAGCGCCTGCACGGCGATGGCGGCCGCAGCCACGGCGACGCAGGCGAGCAGGCCGGGGATCAGGGACAGGGCGCCGGGCCGGCGGGCGAGAATCATCGGGTGAGACTGCGCTGCTGTGGCTTTGCTTTCCACCGTCATCCTCGGGTCAAGCTCGAGGATGACACGGGCAGGGGGCAGAGACCTACCCTGCCGCCTTCACCGCCGCCGCCACGTCGGCGACCACCGACCTCACCAGTTTCTCGTCGTCGCCCTCGGCCATGACGCGGATCAGTTTTTCGGTCCCCGACGGACGCACCAGCAACCGGCCCTGACCGTTCAGCCGGGCCTCGGCGTCGGCGATGGCGGCCTTCACGCCCGCGTTCTCCAGCGGCTTGGCGGCGGTGTAGCGGACATTCTCCAGCTTCTGCGGCACCGTCTCGAATTGGCGCGCCAGTTCGCTCATCGGCTTGCCGCTTTCCACCAGCACCGCGAGGACCTGCAACGCCGACATCAGGCCGTCGCCGGTGGTGGCGTAGTCGCGCAGGATGATGTGGCCGGACTGTTCGCCGCCGAGGTTGAAACCGCCCTCGCGCATCCGCTCCATGACGTAGCGGTCGCCGACCCTGGTGCGCTCCAGCGACAGGCCCTCGGCCTGAAGCCGGCGCTCGAGGCCGAGGTTGGACATGACGGTGGCCACGACCCCGCCGCCCTTCAGCAGGCCCCGCCGCGCCCAGTCCAGCGCCACCAGGGCCATGATCTGGTCGCCGTCGACGACCTGGCCCTTCTCGTCGCAGATGATCAGGCGGTCGGCGTCGCCGTCCAGCGCGATGCCGATGTCGGCGCGATAGGTGCGTACGGCGTCGGCGAGGGTGTCGGGATGGGTCGAGCCGCAGTCGGCGTTGATGTTCAGGCCGTTGGGTTCGACGCCGACGGCGCAGACCTCGGCCCCCAGTTCATAGAGGGCGGTCGGGGCGACCTTGTAGCCGGCGCCGTTGGCGCAATCGACGGCGATGCGCAGACCCTGCAGGCTGAGCCCCTTGGGGAAGCTGGCCTTGGCGATCTCGACATAGCGGGCCTGGGAGTCGTCGATGCGCTTGACCCGGCCGAGGGCGTCGGGCGGGGCCAGGTCGACGTCCAGGGCCTGGTCCATCATCGATTCGATCTTCAGCTCGACCGAGTCGGACAGCTTGTAGCCGTCGGGGCCGAACAGCTTGATGCCGTTGTCGAGATAGGAGTTGTGCGAGGCCGAGATCATCACCCCGATATCGGCGCGCATCGAGCGGGTCATCATGGCCACGCCGGGCGTGGGCAGGGGGCCGAAGGTGCGCACGTCCATGCCGGCCGCCGAGAAGCCGGCGACCAGGGCCGGCTCGATCATATAGCCGGACAGGCGGGTGTCCTTGCCGATCACGACGAGGTGGCGGCGGTCGTCGGCGGACATGAACAGGCGGCCGGCGGCGAGGCCGACGCGCAGGGCGACCTCGGCCGTCATCGGATGGGTGTTGGCGCGACCGCGGATGCCGTCGGTGCCGAAATAACGTCTCTCGCCCAAGCGTCGTCTTCCTTGTTGGCGGTCGCAGAAACCTTGCGAAACCGCTTTTTAGGTGCAAACCGGACGGCCTGTCGCCTACACCGGCGCCAGACAGTCAGGGTCGGCTTAGACCGTTCCCCGTTCGCGCGCAAAGCGCGGGATTCCAGATTTTCCGAGGGTCTTCTTCATGTGCGGCATCATCGGCGTGACCGGAACCGGCCCGGCGGTTCCCCGTCTGATCGACAGTCTGAAGCGGCTGGAATACCGCGGCTATGACTCGGCCGGCGTCGCCGCGCTGGTCGACGGCCGCATCGAACGGCGCCGGGCCAAGGGCAAGATTCGCGAGCTGGAGGCGGTGCTGGCGGCCGAGCCGCTGGCGGCCACGGTGGGCATCGGCCACACCCGCTGGGCCACCCATGGCGCGCCGACGACCGAGAACGCCCATCCGCACAAGGCCGGGCGGGTGACGCTGGTGCACAACGGCATCATCGAGAATTTCGCCGAACTGAAGGCCGAGCTGGCGGCCGAGGGCCATGTGTTCGAGAGCCAGACCGACACCGAGGTGGTGGCGCATCTGCTGGATCGCGAACTGTCGCGGGCCAATGACCCGCTGGTCGCCTTCAAGACCGTGCTGGACCGGCTGACCGGAGCCTACGCCCTGGCGGTTCTGGTCGAGGGCGAGGAGGGGCTGATCATGGGGGCGCGGCGCGGCAGCCCGCTGGTGGTCGGCTGGGGCGAGGGCGAGATGTACCTCGGCTCCGACGCCCTCGCGGTCGGGCCCTTCACCCAGAAGATCTCCTATCTGGAAGAGGGCGACTATGTCGGCCTCGACCGTTCGGGGGCGCGCATGTTCGATGTCGACGGGCGCGCGGTCGAACGGCCGGTGGTGCAGGTCTCGGCCTCCTCCGCCCTGGTCGAGAAGGGCGAGTACCGGCATTTCATGGAGAAGGAGATCCATGAACAGCCGGACAGCGTCCAGCACACCCTGTCGCACTACCTCGATTTCGTGAACGCGAAGGCCAAGACCGACGGGACCGACTTCACCGCCGTCGACCGCATCCAGATCGTCGCCTGCGGCACCGCCTTCTACGCCGGCCAGATCGGCCGCTATGCGTTCGAGAAGCTGGCCGGCCTGCCGTGCGACGTCGAGATCGCCTCGGAGTTCCGCTACCGCCAGCCGGCGCTGACGCCGGGGACGCTGGCGGTGGCGGTCAGCCAATCGGGCGAGACGGCCGACACCCTGGCCAGCCTGGCCTGGTGCAAGGCGGCGGGGCTGAAGACGGCGGCCCTCGTCAATGTGCATTCCTCGTCGATGGCGCGCGAGGCCGGGACCCTGTGGCCGACCCACGCCGGGCCCGAGATCGGCGTCGCCTCGACCAAGGCCTTCACCGCCCAGGTGGCCGCCCTGCTGGCGCTGGCGGTGTCGGCCGGGGTGCAGCGCGGCCGGATCGATGCGGCGAAGGAGGCCGAGCTGGTCAAGGCGCTGTTCGAGGCCCCGCGCCTGATCGCCGAGGCCATGCTGATGGAGGACGACCTCAAGGCCGTCGCCCATGACGTGGCCAAGGCCACGGACGTGCTGTTCCTCGGCCGCGGGGCGATGTTCCCCCTGGCCATGGAGGGGGCGCTGAAGCTGAAGGAGATCAGCTATATCCACGCCGAGGGCTATGCCGCCGGCGAGCTGAAGCACGGGCCGATCGCCCTCGTCGACGAACTGACGCCGACCGTGGCCCTGGCCCCGATGGACGAGGTGTTCGAGAAGACGGCGTCGAACCTGCAGGAGGTGGCGGCGCGCGGCGGGCCGGTGATCATGATCGCGCCGAAGTCGGCCCCCGATCCGCACGGGGCCGGCATCCGCCGCGTCGATGCGCCCGAGTGCCACTCGCTGATCGCGCCGCTGGTCTACGCCGTGCCGGTGCAACTGCTGGCCTATTATGTGGCGGTCCAGAAGGGCACGGACGTCGACCAGCCGCGCAACCTGGCCAAATCCGTGACGGTGGAGTGATCGCATACACGCCCGGATGCGTTAGGCTGTCCGACCGCGCCGTTCAGGATCCCGCATGACCAACCAGACCCGCCGCCTCCGCAAGGCCGTCCTTCCCGTCGCCGGCCTCGGCACCCGGGTGCTGCCCGGCACCAAGACCACGCCCAAGGAGCTGCTGAACGTCGTCGACCGGCCGATCCT
>CAZGPS010000041.1:0-17237 GCA_964527675.1 uncultured Brevundimonas sp.
GCAGCAGCTTGGCCTGCAGGCGCACGTCCATCTCGGAGATTTCGTCCAGCAGCAGGGTGCCGCCGTCGGCCTCCTCGAACTTGCCGATGCGGCGGGCCATGGCCCCGGTGAAGGCCCCCTTCTCGTGGCCGAACAACTCGGATTCCAGCAGGTTGTCGGGGATGGCGGCGCAGTTGACGCTGATGAAGGGGCGGTCGGCGCGCTTCGAGCCGGCGTGGAGGTAACGGGCCATCACCTCCTTGCCGACGCCGCTTTCGCCGGTGATCAGGATCGAGGCCTCGGAGCGGGCGACCTGGTCGGCCAGCTGGACCACGGCCTTCATCGACGGGTCGGCCGAGATCAGCGGGCGGTCGTCGTCGGCGACCGCCGACAGGACGGCGGCGATCAGATCGGCCTCGGGCGGAAGCGGGATGAACTCCTTGGCCCCCGCGCGGATGGCGTTGGCCGCGTCGGTCGCATCGGCGTCGACGCCGCAGGCCACCACCGGCACATGGATGCGCTCGGCCTCGTTGGCGGCGATCAGGGCGGCGATGTCGACGCGATAGTCGACCATCAGCAGGTCGGCCCCCTGCCCGCGCCGCAGCTGTTCCGTCGCCTGATCGCCGCGCTCGACGTGGCTGACCTTGGCGCCGTGCGCCATGGCCATCTTCACCGCCGTCGCCAGCTGTCCGCTGAGCCTGCCAACCACCAGAAGCCGCATCGGTCTTCTCCTCTAATCTCTACCAGCCGTCGCCAATCAGGCGCCGGAGTCTTCCGTCTTGATGATTTCCGTCATGGTCACGCCCAGCCGGTCCTCGACAACGACCACCTCGCCGCGGGCGACCAGGCGGTTGTTGACGAAGATGTCGATCGCCTCGCCGACCTTGCGGTCCAGCTCCAGCACCGAGCCGCGGTTCAGCTTGAGCAGTTGGGCCACCGACATGTGCGCCTTGCCCAGCACGGCCGAGATGTTGACGGGGACGTCGAAGACCGGGGCCAGGTCGCTGGCGGTCTTGTCGGTCGCATCGTCATTGACGGTGATCGCGGTGGAGTCGGCGAACTCCTCCAGGGCCATGGTGTCGGACGCCATTACGGCCTCCCTTCCATTGAGTTGTCGGGGGTGAGGATCTCGGCATGCCCGGCCTCGGCGGCGAGGGCGGAATTCAGGGCCTCGCCGATGCGGACGAAGGCGGCTTCGGCGTCGAAGGCGGCGCGGCCATCGGCCCATTCCAGCTGGAAGGAGGCGGGGGCCAGGCCCGGGTCCTCGCGGAAGGCGACCACGCCGGAGAAGCCGGAGTCGTCGCACAGCCGGGTGATGCGTGCGCGGTTGGCGTCATCGAGCTCGCCGGTGCGGATGACCAGCCGGGGCGAGGCGTCGATCTCCTGGCCCAGGGCTTCCAGCGCCGCCTGCAGCGGCCCGGCGGGGAAGCGGTCGAGGGCGGCCGAGGCGACGACGCGGGCGGCGGCCAGGGCCAGTTCGGCGGACTGTTCGCGGTGGGCTTGCGCCACCTGGGTCAGCATCGGGACGGCGGCGGCGAGGGCCTGGCCGATCGTGGACAGGGCCATGGCCTGGAGGCTCTCGATCTCGGCCATGGCGGCGGTGCGCGCCTCGATCCGGGCCTGGGCGATCAGGGCGTCCACCTCGGCCGGCGCATAGGCCCGCTTGGTCGGGCGGAAGCTGGAGGCGTGCACGACGACGCCCGAGTCGTCGAACTCGGTGTCGAAGGAGAACGGGGTGCTGAGGGGATGAGCGGTCATGTCAGTAGATCAGCTCGTCATCCGCGCCCTGGCCGACCAGCATGATCTCGCCCTTGGCGGCGAGGTCCTTGGCGACCTGGACCATGGCCATCTGGGCCTGGTCGACGTCCTTGAGGCGGACGGGGCCCATGGTCTCCATGTCCTCGCGCATGATCTTGGAGGCGCGCTCGGACATGTTGGAGAAGAACATCTCGCGCAGGGCTTCGGAGGCGCCCTTCAGGGCCAGGCCGAGGGAGTCCTTCTCGACCGCGCGCAGCAGGGTCTGGATGCCGCCGGGGTCCAGCTTGGACAGGTCCTCGAAGACGAACATCAGGGCGCGGATGCGCTCGGCCGCCTCGCGGTTGCGTTCCTCCAGGGCGCCGATGAAGCGGGCCTCGGTCTGGCGGTCGAAGCTGTTGAAGATGTCGGCCATCATCTCGTGGCTGTCGCGCTTGGAGGTGCGCGCCAGGTTGGACATGAACTCCGTCCGCAGGGTCTGCTCGATCTTGTCGAGGATCTCGCGCTGCACCGGCTCCATCCGCAGCATGCGCTGGACACATTCGAGGGCGAAGTCCTCGGGCAGGCTGGTCAGGACGCGGGCGGCGTGGTCGGCCTTGATCTTGGACAGGACGACCGCGACCGTCTGGGGGTATTCGTTCTTCAGATAGTTGGCGAGGACGGCCTCGTTCACATTGCCGAGCTTGTCCCACATGGTGCGGCCGGCAGGGCCGCGGATCTCCTCCATCAGGGCGTCGACGCGGTCGGCGGGCATGAAGGCGTTGAGCAGGCGCTGGGTCTGTTCGTAGCTGCCCATGACCGCGCCCGAGCCGCTCATGCCCGAGACGAATTCGACCATCAGCTCCTCGACCACCTGGGCGCTGACGGTGCCCAGCGAGGCCATGGCCTGGGAGATTTCCTTGATCTCGTCCTCGTCGAGACTCTGCCACAGGCGGGTGTGGTCCTCGCCGAGGGAAAGCAGGATGACGGCGGCCTTCTCCGGGCCGGTCAGCTTCCGGATGTCGTCGACCGCGGGCTTTTTGTTGGTGACCATCCGGGCGGCCATCAGCCTTCGTGCACCCAGCTGCGCAGGATGGAGGTCGACTCGTCAGGATGTTTCTCGACGAAGTCGGCGACCTTCTTGACCGAGGACGCCTTCACCTGGCCTTCGATGCGGGCGATATCCAGCCGTTGCTCCATCTCCGTCGGGCCGGACGGACCGGTCAGCTGGGCCATCTGGGCGGCGCCGGCCATGAGGCTGGTCTGCAGCGGGGTCACCGGCGCGCCGCCGGCCCCGGCCAGCTGGGGCTGGCCGCCGCCCGTGGCGCTCTTCAGCAGCGGGCGCAGGACGAAGAAGATCAGCAGCACGCCGGTGATCAGCAGCACCAGCAGTTCGACGCCGCGCATCAGGTCGTTCTTGGTGAAGTTGAACAGCGATGAACCGGCCTCGACGCCGCCCGCGGCGGGCACGTCCCGCGCGAAGCGGACATTGAGGACCTCGATCTTGTCGCCGCGAGCCTCGTCGATGCCGACGGCGGCGGCCACCAGCGACTTGATCTGGGCGATCTCATCGGCGGTGCGCGGGGCGTAGGCGGGCTCGCCGCCGTTCGCCGCCGGCGTCCACTTGCCGTCGACGGCGACCGACACGGCCAGCTTCTTGACCTCGCCGGCCTCCCTGATCGTGGTCGTGGTCGTGTTCGAGATTTCGTAGTTGGTGGTCTCGGTGGTGGTGGTGTCGCGCGAGCCGGCCTGGCCGCCGCCGGGGGCCTCGCCGCCCGGGCTGTTGTTGGTCGCCGTCGCCCCGCCGTCGGGGACGCCGGTGGTGTCGGCGCTCTCCGAACCGTTCATCGAGGTCGAGCGCACCACCTGGCCGTCCGGGTCGAAGCGCTGTTCCTGGGTGGTCGAGCGGCTGTGATCGATATCGGCGGTGACCTGGACGCGGGCCGCGCCGACGCCGACGACGCCCTCGACGATGTCCTTGATGCGGGCCTGCAACTGGGACTCGGTGGAGGACTTGGCTTCCTCGGCCGAGGCGGCGCTGAAGCCGGCGCTGTCCGAGCCGGCGGCGAGGGTGCGGTTGGCCGTGTCGGTCAGGGTGACCTTCTCCGGCTTCAGATTGGGCACCGACGAGGCGACGACATTGCGGATGGCCTGGACCTGGGCCCCGCTCAGGGTTCCGCCGGTGACGCCGACCACCACCGCCGCCGTGGGCGCGGCCGAGGCGGTCTGGAACAGCTGGCGCGAGGGCATGGCGATCATCACCCGGGCGGAGGTGATGCCGCGCATGCTCATGATGGTGCGGGCCAGCTCGCCCTCGAGGGCGCGCTTCTCGTTGAGGTTCTGCTGGAACTCGGTCTGGCCGAGAACCGACTGGTTGTCGAAGATCTCGTAGCCGACCGAGCCGGAGGTCACGAGACCCTTGCCGGCGACCAGCAGGCGCGCCTCGCCGACCTCGTCGCGGCTGACGAAGATGGTCGAGCCGTCGCCTTTGGACGAATATTTGATGCCGGCGCTGTCGAGGGCGGTGGTGATCTCGGAGGCCTCGCGCAGGTCGAGGTTGGAATACAGCAGGGCGTCGGGAGCCTGGCCGATGCGCAGCATGACGGCGACCAGCACCGCCGCGACGCCGGCGGCGACGCCCAGCACCACGGTCAGCCGACCGATCCCGAATCTCTGCAACGCCGCCGTGAAGCCGCCCACGCGTCCCGCCCCGAATACTCACGGGGTGCATACCGACGCCCGCCAGGCAGAAAATGCCGGGCGCGTGGTAAACGGGGCGTTAAGAGTCGGAGAACTTACAGCGCGCCCATAGCCATGAAGGCTCGGCCGGCGGCGAAATCGCCGGCCTCGAAGCGCGCCGCGGCGACGCTGCCGTCGCGGAAATGGAATTCGATCAGGAAGGTCTCGCGCGGATCGAGACGGGCCAGACGGTCGGCGGCCGAGGCCGGGAAGCGCCAGGCCTCGCCGGCGCGGCGGCCATCGGCCAGCAGGGCCGGGTCGGCGGCGGAGACGCCGGTGGCCCAGACGCTGGCGCGGGTGGAGGCGGGCGGGAGCCCCTCGCCGGACACCCAGGCCCGGGGCGCCTTGGCCTCGTCGCGGAAAAGGATCCGGGCCGCATAGGGCCGGGAGCGGCCGACGAAGGAGACCACCGCCGTCAGGTCCGAGGCCTCGGCCTTGCCGCCATAGCCGAAGGTCACCGGCGAACCGCCGACACGGGAGGCCTGCATCAGCCGCCAGCCCGGCTGGGACCATTTGGTGCGATCGGCGACCCAGGGCTGGCGCTCGCCCGAGAAGGTCATGCGGGGCGTGCGGACCCAGCCGGAAAAGGCGCCGTCGACGCGGTCGCGGACGACCGCCAGTTGCGGGTCCCCGCAGGCCACCGCCCCGGCGCGCGAGCGGGCCCGGGCGGCGACGGCGTTCAGGTCGGCCTCGGCCGCGCCGGACCGCAGGGCGGCGCCCCGCGCCTGGGCGGTGGCGGCGGTCAGGGCGGCGTTGACGTGATCGTCGAACAGGCCGCAGCGCGCGTCGGCGGCCGTCACGAAGGCCCGCTCATAGTAGGTGTCGGCGGGCTGCGCCCGCGCCGGACCCGCCCCCGCCAGCACGACGGCGGCGAGGAGGACGGCTTTGGCGGCGGCGGCGTTCTGCCCTATCGTCATGAGCCCCACCCTACGCGCCACGCGTTCCGGTCGGGTTTCCGAGCAGGGTTAGCGAATTGCTTCTTTCCACCGACCTGTGGGTCTCCGCCCTGATCCGCCGCGCCGAGCTTTCGGGCGCCTTCGCCACCGTCGCCCGCAAGGGCGACGCGCGCGCGGGCACGGTGATCGTCAAGGCGTTCGACACGTCGAACCGCAAGGCCAGACTCTATAGTGAGGCCTTCGGGCCGGACGGCGAGCGACTCTGGATGCAACCGGTCCGGAGCGAGTTCGAGAGCGAGCTCGACGCGTATCTGCAGCGCCAGATCGGCTATGATCCCGATCTCTGGATCGTCGAGATCGAGGACCGGGAGGGACGCCACTTCATTACGGAGAAGGTCGCGGAATAGGCAGCAGGAAACAGGCAACAGACAAGAAGGCAGAAGGGCCTCAGCCCGGTAGCGGCAGTGCAAATCAGAGAGCGATCACGCACCGCCCCCTGATGCCTGATACCTGATGCCTGTCCCTTCCCCCTTCCCTAACCACTCCTTCCGCCCCCTGCCCCCGGTGCGAAATCCTTAACGACGTTCGGGAACGGAACCGCAAGCCGCCGGGCCTATGGTCACGTCAACGGGTCGAAATGAGCCCGATGTGATGGTGGGTGTGCCGGATGCTCTTTCTTCTGAACGACGTCGTGTTCGACCTGGACGAGGCCTGCCCGGTCACGCCCGGCGACGCGCGCCGGTTCGAGAAGCTGGGCTTTGACTATGTGCTGACGCTGGGTTGCGAGCTGTTCGCCGAGGATCCGATGCTGCACCACAATGATCCGGTGCGAGCGCGCCGTCTGGCCTGGCTGATCCACGACCGCTCGCCGGACATCAACGCCGCCCTGTTCGCCGCCCCGGCGGCGGACTGCGATCCCGACCTGGTCGAGCCGCTGTTCTGCGCCCTGCCCGATCCGGTCATGCGCCAGCTGAAAACGCGCGCCGAAAAGGGCAAGCTCGACGCCGTGGCCGCCGACAAGGCCGTGTGGATGCGAATGGCGGCTTAGAGCCGCGGTTTCCCCGGCCTAGACCAGGACGTTGAAGACCACGTGCACCAGCACGGCGCCCAGGATGATTACGCCGAAGCCGACGATCAGGCTGATTGCGGGGTGCGGTCCGTCCTTCCGGGGCTGGGGATCGACCGGGTGATGAAGCGCCATGTCCGTTCCTTCGTTTCCAAAGGCGGCGCCCGATTGCGTGACCGGGTCGTCTCGCCTGAAGGGACGATGACTCCAAAAACCCTGTCTGACGAGGGGGTATTCGCCGGCGAGTGACTTTCTGTCGCGTCCGCGCTACCTCCCGCCGCCATGTCGAAACTCCCCCTCGAACAGGAAGCCCTGCGCCGCAGGACCTTCGCCATCATCGCGCACCCTGACGCCGGCAAGACCACCCTGACCGAGCACATCCTGCTGGCCGGCGGGGCCATCCGCGCGGCCGGGGCCGTGCGCGCGCGCGGCGAGAACCGCCGCACCCAGTCCGACTGGATGAAGATCGAGAAGGAACGCGGCATCTCCGTCTCGGCGTCCGTGATGACGTTCGAGCACGACGGCAAGATGTTCAACCTGCTCGACACGCCCGGGCACGAAGACTTCTCGGAAGACACCTACCGCACCCTGACCGCCGCCGACTGCGCCATCATGGTGCTGGACGCCGCCAAGGGCATCGAGCCGCAGACGCTGAAGCTGTTCGAGGTCTGCCGCCTGCGCGACATCCCGATCATCACCTTCATCAACAAGCTGGACCGCGAGGCCCAGGACCCGATGGCCCTGCTGGACGAGATCGCAAGTCGGCTGCAACTGGACCCTGCCCCGATCTGGTGGCCGGCCCAGAGCGGCAACCGGCTGCGCGGCATGGTCGAGATGGGCACGGGCCGCTTCCAGCCCTATGCCCGCAAGCCCGCCGGCTCGGCGGAGGACGTGCCGCACCCCGAGGCCCTGCCGCTGGCCGAGGCCGCGCAGTATTTCGAGGCGGGCGAGCACGAGGCGCTGATGGAGGCCCAGGAGCTGGTCGAGGGCGGCTATCCGGCCTTCGACCGCCAGTCCTTCCTCGAGGGCCATATGACGCCGGTGCTGTGGGGCTCGGCCCTCCGCCATTTCGGCATCGACGAACTGCTGGCCGCGATCGGCGAATGGGCGCCCCCTCCGAAAGTCATGAAGGCCCACAAGGCCGCACCCGCCGGAACGCGCAACGCCGCCGAGCCGGCAGCCATCACCGTCGAGCCCGGCGCGCCCGAGGTCACCGGCTTCGTCTTCAAGGTCCAGGCCAATATGGACCCCAACCACCGCGACCGCATCGCCATGTTCCGCATGGCCTCGGGCAGGTTCCAGCGCGGCATGAAGCTGAAGGTGCAGAACACCGGGAAGCAGTTGTCGGTGAACGCCCCGATCATGTTCTTCGCCAGCGATCGCGAACTGGCCGAGGACGCCTATGCCGGCGACGTCATCGGCATCCCCAATCACGGCGTCCTGCGCGTCGGCGACAGCCTGTCGGAGAGCGGCCTGATCCGCTTCGCCGGCCTGCCGAATTTCGCCCCCGAGATCCTCCAGCGCGTCCGGGTCAAGGATCCGCTCAAGGCCAAACACCTGAAGAAGGCGCTGGACGGCCTGGCCGAAGAGGGCGTGACCCAGCTGTTCCGCCCCGAGATGGGGTCGGACTTCATCGTCGGCGCGGTCGGCCAGCTGCAATTCGAGGTCATGGCCGACCGGCTGGGCGAGGAATACGGCCTGGAAGTCATCTTCGAACCCTCGCCCTGGGCCGAGGCCCGCTGGATCGGCGGGACGAAGGCCGACCTCGAGGACTTCATGGGCAAATACCGCGGCCAGATGGCCCGCGACATCGACGACGACCCGGTCTTCCTCGCCAAGTCCAGCTGGGAGACCGGCTATGTGATGGAGCGGTTCCCGCAGGTGGCCTTCACCAAGACGAAGGAGCGGGGCTAGGAACGCCGGCCCGGGCTGGTCCGCCCACAGATCAGACGAACCGCCCCACAGTGAAGCCGAACCTCCATCGCGGCGTTGCGTTTGCAATGGCAGCGAGAGGGACCGTTGTCAGTCCCGAAGCGGGACGGAGCGCGCGTCATTCCATGTTCGAGTTCGGCCGGGACCTGAGGAAGCTGTTCGAGAAGGCGCGCGAAAGCGACGACCTCGGCTGGCTGGAGTTGATCGGGGCCGATCTGGTCGAGGCCGAGGCGCGCCGCGAGGCGATTGACGCCGGCCGGGTGTCGTGCGCCCGACCGTTCGAACGCTGGATGCGGGCCTCGGCCCTGTGGCGCGAGCATGCCCGCCGCACGGGCCGCCGCGAAAGCCTCGGCCGGGCGGCGAAATGCGCGTCGGAAGCGACCCGCCACACCACCGCGCCGGACCACACCGCAGCCGCGGCCATCGAATCCGGCGAGATTCATCTGCTGCGGTTCGACCTGTTCGGCGGCCCGGCGGCCCTGACTGCGGCCCTCGGGGACGCCCAGTCGCTGACCGCCGAGCGGGCGGCGACGCGGTCCGCAGCGGCGGCGCTGCATGCGCGCCTCAGCGCCCGCCGCGCCCGGTTGACGGGCGAACCTTCGGCCCTTCTCGATGCGGCGGCCCTGCTGGATGCGGCCCTCCACGGCAGCCGCAGCCTGCCGCCGGCGGCGGGCGACGAACTGCGGCTGGACCGGGCGGCGCTGGCGCTGGAAGCCGGGGTGGCCCGACGTGACGGCCGGATGCTGGATCAGGCCGGACGGGACCTGCGGGCGCTGGTCGATGACGCCTCTCCGGACTATCGCCCGCTGACGCGGTCGCGGGCCCTGGCCCTGGCCGGCGCGGGTCTGATGGCGCTGGCGGAACTGGCGGGCAATGAGCCGGCCCGGATTCAGGGCCAGGCGCTGTTCGACGCCGCGGCCGACCAGTTCACCCCCGACCACAGCCCGCTGGACTGGGTGGCCGTGCGTATGGCGCGGGCCCGCGCCGACGCGCCGCTGTCGCTGCTGGCCGAGGCCGAGGCGCTGAGCCGCGAGCCGGGGCTGATTCTCGGAGCGCTGGCGCGTGAGCGACGTATCGCCGCCGAGGCCGCCCTCGCCGAGGCGATGACGGATGTCGCGGCCCTGACCGGAATGGAGGCGACCATTCGCCGCCGGCTGGCCATGGCCCCAGGCGTCCAGCCGCTGGACTGGGCCGCCGATCAGATCGGCATGGCGCATCTGGCGATGGCGAAGGGACGACTGACCGCGACCGAGCCGCGCGCGGTCGGGCTGATGCTGGCCGAGGCGATGGAGACCGCCCGCGAGTGGGGCGCGCCGGGGCTGATGCAGCGCGCCGTGCTGGCGATGCCGGAAAACGAAGGGATCCGGGATTAGGAATGAGGGATTGGCAACTCGAGGGCTGGGCTGCCCGCCCGGGGATATCCTCATCCCCAATCCCTGATCCCTTGACCTAGCCCCCCAAGGCGACAAACCCGCCGTTGGCGAACCCCGGCTTGCCGTAGCGCAGCGGCTGTCCGTCCTCGGCCATGACCCGGCCGCCGGCCGCTTCCAGCACCGCATGGCCCGCCGCGGTATCCCATTCCGAAGTCGGACCGGTGCGCGGATAGGCGTCGAAACGACCTTCGGCGATCAGGCAGAATTTGAGCGACGAATCCGTCCCCTGCCACTGGACGCAGCCGTGGCGCGAGGCGAGGCGTTCGGCCTCGACGTCGGTCATGCTGTGGCTCATCACGGCTGTCGGCGAGGCCGGGCGGTTACGCACCTTGATGGCCTGCCAGGCCTCGCCGAAGCGGCGACGGAAGGCGCCCTTGCCCGCCGGGCCGCTGCGCCATGTCGTGGCCGTTGCGGGAGCGGTGACCACGCCCGCGACCACCGCGTCCCTGTGCACCAGGGCGATGTTGACGGTGTAGCTCTCACGGCCCTCGACGAAGCCGCGGGTGCCGTCCAGCGGATCGATCAGCCAGAACCACTCTTCGGTCCTCGCCGGGGCGCCGTGGGCGGCCACGGCCTCCTCGGCGACGGTCTGGACGCCGGGATAGAGGACTTCGAGCCGCTGCAGGATCAGGGCCTCGGCCTCGCGGTCGGCCCTGGTCACCGGGCTGTCATCGGCCTTGGCCTCGGCGACCACCCCGTTGCGCCAGTAAGGCAGGATGACGCGGGCGGCGTCCTCGG
The DNA here is from genome assembly GCA_964527675.1 of uncultured Brevundimonas sp. GTDB lineage: Bacteria > Pseudomonadota > Alphaproteobacteria > Caulobacterales > Caulobacteraceae > Brevundimonas. The sequence goes on from CAZGPS010000041.1 coordinate 10,518, forward strand.
CGATGTCGGCCAGCGCCTCGGTCAGGGCGCCCGAGGCGAGGTCGGCGGTCAGTTTGCTCATGGGCGCTGCCTAGACCATCGGGGCGGTTTGAAGAACCGGCAAATCAGGGCAGCGTTCGCGCCATCCCTCTCCTGTTGTTTTCGAGCCCGATGACCGACACCGTTCCTTCGTCCTCCCTTCCCGATGGCCAGGCCCTGGCGGCGCTCGTCGCCGGCAAGCTGTGCCACGACTTCATCAGCCCGGCCGGGGCGATCAGTTCCGGTCTGGATCTGCTGAAGGACCCGACCGCCCAGGACATGCGCGACGACGCCATGAGCCTGATCGAGGCCAGCGCGAAGAAGATGGTGGCGCTGGTGGCCTTCGCCCGGGTGGCCTTCGGCGCCTCCAATTCGGCCGAGCGATTCTCGGGCGCGGAGCTGGGCGAACTGGTCATGAGCCTGTCAGAGGGCGGGCGGGCCACCCTGGAGTGGCGCGCCGACGGCGGGGACTATTCACGGGCCCAGGCGCGGGCGCTGGTCAATCTCGGCTGGCTGACCCTGGCCGCCCTGCCCTCCGGCGGCGCAGCGGTGATCTCGACCCGTCGTGACGGCGACGCCCTGCAGATCACCGGCCTGGCCGAAGGCGCGCGGGCCCGTCTCAAGCCTGAGGCGGTCGCCGGCCTGGCCGGCCAGCCGTTGTCCGAGGGCCTTCAGGGGCAGTGGATACAGCCTTACTGGCTGTGGCTCACGGCCCACGACGCCGGCGGATCGCTGGACGTGGCGGCCGAGGAGGGCCGCGTTTCGCTGACCGTCCACATGCCTAACTGAGACTTAAGCCGGTTTCCCAAGGACTCGTTAACCGGCGCGCGGTGATTATAGACCCCAGCACACGCGGGCGTTGTGCACTCTGTTCCGGAACCCAGGCCTTGACCCCCAGAACCTGCCTGATCGTCGACGACAGCCGGATCATCCGGAAGGTCGCCCGGCGGATCGTCGAAGGCCTGGGCTATGAGGTCGATGAGGCCGCCGACGGCTCCGAAGCCCTGGCCTTCTGCGCCGGCGTCATGCCCGAGGTCGTCCTGCTCGACTGGTCGATGCCGGTGATGGACGGGATGACCTTCCTGCGCCGCCTGCGGGCCATGCCGGGCGGAGCGGCGCCCAAGGTGCTGTTCTGCACCATCGAGACCCGCGCCGACCGCATCGCCGAGGCCCTGTCCGCCGGGGCCGACGACTATGTGATGAAGCCGTTCGACGGCGAGATCCTGACATCGAAATTCGCCGAGGTGGGGGCCGCCTGAACCCATGTCGCCGGACGATTTCGACCGCCTGCAATCGCTGATGGCCTCGCGCGCCGGGTTCCGCCTGACGCGCGACCGGATGAAGCTGGCTGAACACCGGCTCGGCCCGCTGGCCCGTCGCGAGGGCTATGAGACCGTCGACGCCCTGCTGGCCTCGCTGTGGGCCCGGCCGGTGGCGACGCTGGGCTGGGCGGTGATCGAGGCGCTGCTGAACCCCGAGACCTGGTTCCGTCGCGACCGGGCGACCTTCGACACCTTCGCGGAAGAGTTGCTGCCGGCCCTCTCGGCCGCCCGGGGCGGGGCGCCGGTCAAGGTCTGGGCCGCGGGCTGTTCGACCGGACAGGAGGCCTGGTCCCTGGCCATCGGAGCGATGGACGCCGGCTTCCCCGTGGAGGTCATCGGCACCGACCTGTCCCAGCGCGCGCTCGAAAAGGCTCGCTCGGGCGCCTATACCGGCTTTGAAATCCAGCGCGGCCTCAAGGCCGGCACCATGCTGGCCTGGTTCGACCAGGCCGAGGACAACTGGATCGCCCGGCCCGAGCTGCGCGCCACGGTGCATTTCGCCCGCGCCAACCTGCTGGACCCGCCGGCCGACGACCACCGCTTCGACGTCATCTTCTGCCGCTATGTGCTGGGCGACATGGAGCCGGGGCGGCGCGCCCAGACCCTCGACAACCTGGAGCGGCGGCTGGTCGACGACGGCTGCCTGTTCGTTGGCCTCGACGAGGCGCCGGAATCGGACAGCATCGCCTTCCGCCCCGTCGCCGGCCGCAAGGGCCTGTTCGTCAAGACGCCGGCGGCGTTGAAACGGGCGGCGTAGCGGCTCGCCGCCAAAGCGCTTCGCTCCTCTTCAATGTTGACCTAGTCTCGGGCGTCGTCGGGAGGATGCGCATGCGGCTGTTCTGGCTGATCGGGTCGCTGGCGCTGGCGCTGTTGATCGGCGTCGCCTCGCTGCAAAGCCCCCGACCGGTCGACGCCCGGGCCCCGGCGACCGCCTTCTCGGCCGAACGCGCCATGGTCGACGTGCGCGAACTGGCGCAACGGCCCCATCCGGTCGGATCAGCCGACCACGCCCGCGTGCGGGACTATCTGATGCGGCGCATGACCGCGCTCGGCCTCGAGACCTCGACCCAGACCGGGCCGATCTCGCGCGGCTCGGCCCGCTACCTGCGCCGGATGGGCGGCGACCCCGAGGCGGCGAACTTCACCGCCGTCAATCTGATCGGCGTCCTGCCCGGGCGCGATCCCGCCCTGCCCGCCGTGGCCCTGATGGTCCATTACGACACCGTGCCGATGTCGCCCGGCGCGGCCGACGATTCCGCCGGCGTGGCGGCGGTGCTGGAGAGCGTGCGGGCCATCCGCGCGCGCGGTCCGGCGGACCGGACCCTGGTGGTGCTGCTGACCGACGCAGAGGAGATCGGCCTCGACGGGGCGCGGGCCTTCTGGGGCGGCCATCCGCTGCGCGACCGGATCGGGGCGGTGATCAATCTGGAGGCGCGCGGCGGCGGCGGGCGGGCCATGATGTTCGAGACCGGACGCGGCGCCGCCGAAACCATCGCCCTGTTCGGCCGCGCCGGGATCCGGGCCGACGGCGGCGTCACCTCCAACTCGCTGGCGGCCTATGTCTATGAGCGGATGCCGAACGGCACCGACTTCACCATTCCGAAGAACCGCGGCGTCCAGGGCCTGAACCTGGCCTTCATCGGCCGGCCCGAGCAGTATCACGCCCCGACCTCGACGCCCGACAGCCTGGACCGCGGCTCGGTCCAGCATATCGGCTCGCAGGCGCTGGAGAGCGCCGACGCCCTGCTGCGGGCGGAGGCCCTGCCGGCGCGCGCCGCCGAGGCCGTCTACGCCGATCTGTTCGGCCGGGTCCTGCTCCGCCATTCGCCGGCGGCGGGCTGGGGGTTGCTGGCGCTGGCCCTGACGCTGCTGGTGGCGGCGGGCTGGCGGGCGCGCGACCGGGCCGGTCTGACGCTGGCCGACGTGGGACGGGGGGCGGTGGACGGCGTGTGGTTCACGGCCGCCGGACTGGTGCTGACCCAGGCCGTACGGACCCTCGCCGGACCGATGGCGCAACACGCCGAAAGCGCCGCGGCCTACTACCTCCTGTTGGCGCGCCTTCCGTGGATGGAGGCGGGCGCGGCCCTGACCGTGCTGGCGCTGGTCATGGCCGTGCTGGGCGGGCGGGCGCGACCGGACCGGCGGATCACCGCCGGGGCCCTGACCGTCGCCGCCGTGTTCGCCCTGGCGCTGGGCGGGCCCAGCCCGATCGTCATCGGCGCCGCGGTGATCGCCGTAGGTCTGTCGCTATACCCCGGTCTGGCGGCGCGCACCGTCTGGGGCGGCTGGACCGGCCTGATCGCCCTCGTCCTCGCCCTCGGCGCCGTGGCCCAGACGGCGGCGCCCCAGACCGCCTTCCTGCTCCTGTGGCCGGGCCTGCTGGCGGCGGCCACGGCGGCGGTGGCGGCCTTCGCGGATCCGGGGCTGACGCGGCCCCGCTCGCTGGCCCCGATCGCCGTCGCCGCGGTCCCCGGCGGCGGCTGGCTGATCGCCATGGCGCATCCAGTCTTCCTCGGCATCGGCCTCGACCTGCCGGGCGTGCTGGCGGTGATGGGGCTGCTGGTGCTGATGCTGGTCCGGCCGCTGAGCCCCGGGCGCGGCGTCGTCCGCCCGTGGCTGATGGCGGCGCTGGCGGTTCTGGCCCTGGGCGCCGCCGCGTCCCTCACCGCCCGGATCGCCGAGCCGGCGGCCGCGCCGGGGACTTCCGCTCCGGGATAAATCGCCATATCCCGGGCGGCCTCCCAGCCGCCGCCAACGGAGAACGGACGTGTCCGCCCCAGCCCTCTATCTCGAAGACCTCCGCGTCGGTCAGACCTTCACCACCGGCCCGGTCACCGTCACGGCCGAGGAGATCAAGGCCTTCGCACGCCAGTACGATCCCCAGCCCTTCCACCTCGACGAGGCGGCGGCGCAGGACAGCCTGTTCGGCGGCCTCGCCGCCAGCGGCTGGCACACGGCGGCCCTGAGCATGCGGCTGCTGGTCGACGGCCTGCCCATCGCCGGCGGTCTGGTCGGCGTGGGCGGCGAGACGACCTGGCCGCGCCCGACCCGGCCCGGCGACACGCTGACGGTTCACATCGAGGTGCTGGAGAGCACGCCGTCAAAGTCGCGGCCTGACCGCGGCATGGTCCGCACCCGCAACGAGACCCGGAACCAGAATGGCGAGCCGGTGCAGATATCCAGCCTCGGCATCGTCGCCTGGCGCCGTCCGGCCTGAGGATGGCGACCGCCGGGAGGTTCGTCACAACGATCACAACGGAAGGCACAACGGACACGACGGCGCCGGAGCCGTGTCCTCGACAGTTCATTTCCGGTGTCATGTGATCGCGGCGTACGCCGCATTATTCGATCCCGGCGAAGGTGAGCCCGACCCCATCCTCCGCTCAGGTCCCGTCGTGCCCGTTGTGCCTTCCGTTGTGCCCGTTGTGACGAACCGCCGACCCGCCGCCGCTCACCCCCCGTCGGTCCACACCGTCTTGTACAGGTCGAACCGCCGGTCCCGCAGATTGCGCACCGTCCCCTGCGACTTGGCCCAGGCGAGATCCGACAGGTCGAGGTCCGCCACCGTCACCGTCTCGACATTCTCCGACGCCTCGGCCGCCACGCCGTCCCGCGCGAACGGGAAGTCGCACGGCGTCAGGATGCAGGACTGGGCGTACTGGATGTCCATGTTCTCGACATTCGGCAGATTGCCGACATTGCCCGACAGGATGACGTAGCACTGGTTCTCGATGGCCCGCGCCTGCGAGCAATAGCGCACCCGCAGATACCCCTGCCGGTTGTCGGTGCAGAACGGCACGAACAGCAGCCGCGCCCCCTCGTCGACCAGCCGCCGCGCCAGTTCGGGGAACTCCGAGTCGTAGCAGATCAGCACCCCGATCGGGCCGCAGTCGGTCGGGATGGCGTGGACCCGGTCGCCGCCCTTGATGTTCCACCAGTGGCGCTCGTTCGGCGTCGGGTGGATCTTCTCCTGCTCGTGCACCGAGCCGTCGCGCAGGAAGACATAGGCGACGTTCTGGATGTCGCCGTCCTCGGTCTGGGTCGGGTGGGAGCCGCCGATGATGTTGATATTGTACTCGACCGCCATCTTGCGCATCGCCTCGACGAAGCGCGGCGTATAGCGGGTCAGGGCCTCGATCGACTCCACCGGGCTGAGCTTCTTCTTCTCCAGCGACAGCAACTGCAGGGTGAACAGCTCGGGGAAGACCACGAAGTCCGACCGGTAGTCCGAGGTCACATCGACGAAATATTCGATGTTGTGGATGAACTCCTCGAAGCTGGCGACCTTGCGGGCCTGCAGCTGCACCGTCGCCACCCGCACCGTCTCCTTGACCGCGAAGGCCGCGCCCCGGCCGTGCGTCTCGGTATAATAGGGATTGCGCCAGACCATGTGCGCCGCATGCCCCATCGAGGCGGTGTCCGAGCTCAGATAGTTCTCCAGCACCCCGATCGGCTCGAACCCGCCGCGCATGTGGAAGCCGATCACCGGATCGTTCAGCTTCCTCGCGGTGACCGCGTCCAGATATTCGCGCGCGTCCGGATAGGCCGCCTTGCGCCGCGCCAGACCGGGCATCCGCCCGCCGAAGACGATCCCCCTCAAGTTCTGCGCCTCGCACAGGTCGCGCCGCGCGTCATACAGCCGCTGGCCGATGCGCAGCCGGCGGCGGTCGGGATCGACGCAGACCTCCATGCCGTAGAACCAGTCGCCGACCGGATCGTGCCGGGCGGCGTAGCCGCCGCCGGTGATCTGGGTCCAGGTGTGGGGCGACATCGCCGTCTTCTCGTCGATGCGGAAGCCGGCGGCGTAGCCGACGATCTGGTCGGCGTATTCGACCACGAACTGGCCGTCCGGGAAGGCCGCGATCTGGCCGCGCAACATGCCCGGCGTATAGGCGGGCATGTCCTTGTAAACCTTGGCCACCAGGGCCGAGATGGCGTTCACATCCGCCAGCCGGGCGTTGCGGATGGAAAGGACGGCGGGCTTGCTGGGCTTGGTCATCGCCCCTCAACGCATGGTCGCGGCGTCGGATCAACCAAAACCCGCCGCGACCGCCCGGTTCCTCACCAGCGGCGGCTGCCGTCGCGCCAGTAGACCCGCTCGCGCCCATAGCGGCCGTCGCGGTTGTAACCGCCGAAGCCATAGCCGCAGGGATCGTCCTCGGCCGACAGCTCGCGACCGATCAGGGCGCCGGCCGCGGCCCCGATAGCCGCCCCCGCCGCCCGGTCGTCGCGACCGGCCACGGCCGCGCCGATGGCTCCGCCCAGCGCCGCTCCGGCGGCCATCGACCGGTTGCGGTTCTCGGCATAGTCCCGTTCGCAGGCCGAGGCGTAGCCGTCGGTGGTGGCGCAACCGGCCATGACGAGGCCGCAGGCCCCGATC
>CAZGPS010000042.1:0-16565 GCA_964527675.1 uncultured Brevundimonas sp.
TCATGCCGGATGGCTGCACGTGCTCGGCAACATGCTCTACCTGTGGATCTTCGGCAACAACGTCGAGGATCGGCTGGGACGCGTTCGGTTCATCGTGTTCTACCTGGGCGGCGGGGTCGCGGCCTGGGCCGCCCAGCCGCCCGTCCCGGCACGCCCCGCAGCGACGCGCGACGCGTCCCCGGCCACGTCGGCCCTGATGCGCGCCATCAAGGACGGGCGCGTCAGCGAGGCGGGGAATCTGGTCCGGTCAGGAGCGGACGTTAACGGCGGGTCGATGGGCGAAGGTTCGCCCCTCATCCTCGCCGTGCGCGCTGGCGAGCTGTCGCTGGCGCGGCTGCTGCTGGATCGGGGGGGCGACCCCAACCAGGTGGTCGCCGGTGACGGTTCGCCGCTGATCGTCGCGGCCGACAACGGCGACCTGGCCGTGACCCGTCTGCTGATAGAGCGGGGCGCGGACCCGAACCGGGCCTCGCATGGCGATGGCAATCCGCTCATCGCGGCGTCCGCGGGCGGTCACGTCGAGGTCGTCGACCTGCTGCTGGCCGCGGGCGCGCGGGTCGACGCCGCCGTGGCGGGCGATGAGACGGCCCTGATCAACGCCGCCCGTCGCGGACATCTGCGGGTGGTCCAGCGGCTGGTCGAGGCGGGGGCCGACCCCAACCTCGCCGTCATGGCGCCCCGGTTCGACGGGCCGCCCGAACGACGGTCGCCGCTGGGCATGGCCCGCCGGTCCGGCCGCGCCGACATCGTCGACTATCTGATCGCCCACGGCGCCCGCGCCTGATCCCCGCCTGACGTCCCCACCCCTCGACCACGGAGAAGGCCATGCCTGTCACCGACGCCAGAACCTTGCCTGACGCCAGCCGGCTGGAGGCCGATGTCATCATCATCGGCGGCGGCATGGCCGGCCTGACCATAGCCCACGAGTTCGTCGGCGGCTCCGCCCGGGTCGTGGTGCTGGAGAGCGGCGGACCGGAGCCCGACGCGGAAATCCAGGCCCTGTACGAGGGACCCGGCGTCATGTCCGGCCCCGGGAACCCCGACCGGCCGATCAACGACTATCTGGGCCAGTCGCGTGTGCGCGCCCTCGGCGGTTCGGGCCATGTCTGGGGCGGCAAATGCGGGCCGCTGGACGCCGCCGATTTCGCCGCGCGACCGTGGCGTCCGCTGAGCGGGTGGCCGTTCGGCCGCGAGGCGCTGAAGCCGTTCTACGACCGCGCCTGCGATCGGCTGAAGCTTCCGCGCTTTCCGGTCGACGACGGCCCGCCCGAGGGCCAGACCCTCGCCGCACCAGCCGCCGCCGACGGCCCGCTGCGATCGTCGCCCCGCGCCTGGAGCCCCGTCTCGGGCCGGGTCGATCCGGTCGCCTTCGCCGCCTTCCGCGATGCGCCCGGCCAGGCGCCGAATATCCATGTGTACACCCACGTCAATGTCACCGGCATCCGGCTGGACGCCGATGGCGCGGTCGAGCGGCTGGAGCTGCGCTGCCTGTCGGGAAGCCGCCACACCGCCCGGGCCGCGACCTACGTCCTCGCGACCGGCGGGGTCGAGAACGCCCGGCTGCTGCTGGCGTCCAACGCCGACCGGCCAGAAGGCGTCGGCAACGCCTCGGGGTGGGTCGGACGCTGCTTCCAGGGCCATGTCGTGATCACGACCGGAGACAACGATCCGAGGGGCGAGGCCGAGGTGGCCTTCACCACCCCGGCCGACCTGTCGCTGTACGACAGCCAGGCGCGTGACCGGGCCCACGCCGTCTTCGCCCTCGACCTCGCGACCCATGAGCGGCTCGGCGCCGGCAACTGCACCCTGACGCTTTCGCTGCGCCCCAAGCCGGCAGCTGCGGCCCGCACGGCGGGAGCCGCGGTCGAACAGCTGGCGGCCGCCGTTGAGCACGTCCCGGCCCGCCGTCTGGACTATTTCCTGATGTCGGAAGAGGCGCCCAATCCGGACAGCCGCGTCACCCTGTCGGACCAGACCGACGCCCTCGGCCAACCGCGGGCCCGGCTCGACTGGCGCTATACAGCGGCCGACTGGACCTCGCTGGCCGCCTCGGCCCGGGGATTCGCAAGGGCTTTCGGCGAACAGGGTCTGGGGCGGGTCTGCTGGCCCATAGGAACCGAAGGCCTGCTGGCCTCGATGGGCCCCTCGCGCCACCATATCGGCACGACGCGCATGTCGCCGGACCCGGGCGAAGGCGTGGTTGACGCCGACTGCCGCGTGCACGGAACGCCGAACCTCTACATCGCCGGAAGTTCCGTCTTCCCGACCTCGGGGCTGGTCAACCCGACCCTGACTCTGACCGCCCTGGCCATCCGCCTGGCCGACCATCTCAAGAGCCATGTGGGGACCGCCGGATGACCCTGATCAGCAAACGCCGTCTGCTGCAGACCCTCGCGGGCCTGGCCGCGGTTTCCGCGGCGGGGCCCGCCCGGGCCGTGAAGACCCCGGACATCGCCGCCATCGACGCCGCCGGCGCAACCGAGATCGGCCGTGCCTGGCTGGCCCGTCATCCGGAGGGCGCGGCCGAACTGCGCGCCGCGATCTTTCCGAACGGCTGGAGCGATGACGCCCGGCCCCGGCTCGTGGACCGTGTCCGGACCGATTTCAGGAACAACGCGCTGTTCGGCCACCGGGGCTGGTTCGTGTCCGAAACCGAGGCCCGCCTGTGCGCCCTGATTTCCCTGGCCTGACGCCGCCCCGGGGGCGGCCCCGGCCCACAGCCGGGCGAGGGGGCGCCAGGCCGGATGTACATCCGGACATCTCCTTGGGCGTCCGGTTGATCTGGTTGCCCGAGAAGTCCCGGGCGGGGAAAACGCCAGGTCGGCCGGAACAAGTTTTATGTCAGCGGCCGAGGGCCGATACGGCGATGTCCGGGTGGTCGGTGAACAGGCCATCGACGCCCGCAGCGGCGAGGGCGCGGACCATGGCGGCCGCGTCGCCGAACTGTCCGTCATAGCCGGCCGCGGCGGGATCGCCCCGGCGCAGCTGCAGCGGCAGATAGGGGTTCTCGGCGTTGACGCTCCACACGTGGACCCGAAGCCCCGCCGCGTGCGCGTCGGCGACGAAGCTCGTGGCCGGCAGGGAACGGCCGTCGGCGTCGCGCGGGAAGATCAGTCCGGTCTCGGGCCCGACGATGTCGGCGAAGGTTGCGATCCGCCGCAGCCCTTCGGCGGAATAGACGTCGGACCAGGCGCGAATGCCGTTGGCGCGCAGGATTTCCTCCGGCGGCGCCACGCTGTTGAGCAGGAACATCAACCGCACCGGCGTCAGCGGGCGCAGGGCGACCAGGGCCTGGGGCCAGAAGGACTGGATGATGACCGGCGCATCGGCCCGGTTCAGGTCGGCCGCCTGAAGGGCGTCGATCAGGGCCTGCTCCATCGGCAGGCCGATGGCGGCATGGTGGCCCGGGTTCTTCAGCTCGATATAGAGGCCCACGGAGCGGCCGCGCCGTTCGCCTTCCTCGCGCGCGATGGCGATGATCTCGGTCAGGGTCAGGACCGGCTGCTCGCCGTCGTGGGCGGCGCTGGCGGTCCGCTGGCGAGGGTTGCGCTCGCGGGCGCGCAGGGTCTTCAACTCGGCCAGGGTGAAGTCCTCGACAAACCAGCCGTCGAAGGACTCGCCGTCGATGGTGCGGGTGCCGCGCCGGTCGGCGAATTCGGGACGGGCGGCGACATCGGTGGTGCGGCCGATCTCGTTCTCATGGCGCGAGACCAGCACCCCGTCCCGGGTCATGACCAGATCGGCCTCGATATAGTCCGCGCCCTGGGCGACGGCGAGACGATAGGCCGCCTCGGTGTGCTCCGGGCGGTAGCCGCTGGCCCCGCGATGGGCGATGACGATGGGAGAGGACGCCGCCTCCGTCGCCTGCGTCCGCGCCTCGACCACAGTGGGCGAGGACAGGATCAGGCTGAGGGCGAAAAGCCCGGCGAGACGACGGAACATGACGAACTCCTGTTCGGGGATCAGCGGCGCACGGTCAGGCGCAGGCCGTACAGGCGCGGCTCGCCCAGAACGTTCGTCGGCATGCCGATCGACTCGCCCGCGCTGCCGGCGCCCTTGCGATAGACCTCGTCGGCCAGGTTGCTGGCGAAGGCCTCGACCTCCCAGTTCCCGGCGGCCGGCGCCCAGGAGGCGCGCAGGTTCAGCAGGCCATAGCTGTCCTGATATTCATCCTGCAGCAGGTCGGCGACGATCCGGCCGGTCTGCAGCTCCGGCCGGTCGTTGTCGTCGGCGAAGAAGATCTTGCTGCGCCAGGAATAGCTGGGCCGCACGTCCAGGGTCCCGCCCGCGATGGCCAATTTGAGGGATCCGCCCACGGACAGGCTGTGGTCCGGCGAACGGGCGAAGCGGTTGCCCTCATAGGCGCCAGAGCCGAAGCGCGCGTGGCTCCAGGCATAGGTCCCGAACAGCGACAGGGCGTCGGTCGCCTGCCAGTCGCCCTGCAACTCCAGGCCCCAGGCCTCGGCCTGGCCGGCGTTGGTGGTGATGAAGGCGCTGCCGACCAGTTCCCGGGTCTGGAAATTCTCGTACTCATAGAAATAGGCCGAGGCGTCGAACCGCAGGCGCTGCGCGCGCAGATAGGTCTTCAGGCCGACCTCGAAAGCGTCGACGGTTTCAGCCGGCGAGACGGTGAACCGGGCGGCTCCGCCCGGCGCCGAAGGCGGGGCGCCCGACAGCACGGCGGCGCGGCGGCCGCGCGAATAGCTGCCGTAGAGATTGGTCGCTTCGGTCAGATCGTAGCGGCTGGTCAGGCGCCAGGTGAAGCCGTCATCGCTGAGGTCCTGGCTCTCGACGTCGCCATTGTTGGCGGTCGGCTGGGCGTTGATGCCGAACGCCGGAAGGGCGGTGACCGACAGGTCGGTCCCATAGGCCGTCAGCCCCTGCAGCAGGGCGCGCGCCGTGCCGATCCCGACCGGCGTTCCGCTCGCGGCCAGGCCCGAGGCGCCGACAATGCCGCCGAGGATGCTGCGTCCGGCGACGCTGCTGCCCCAGCGCGTGGTTTTTTCGTCCTCGGTGTAGCGCAGGCCGGCGCTGATCTCCCAGCGGTCGGTCGCCTTGAAGGTGGCGTCAGCGAACAGGTCGAAGGAATCGAGGTCGGCGGTGTTGTTCGAGGTCTCGACATGGGCCGGGTTCAGACGCGCGGCCAGGGCCACCGCCTCGGGGCCGGTCAGCAGGACATTGCCGCCGCTGAGCTGGGCCACCGTCCCCTGCACCAGGGCGCCGGTGAAGGCGGTGTTGCCGAACAGGGCCAGGGGCGCCGGATTGTCCGCCGGCAGGCCGGTGAACGGGCCGCCGTTCAGCATCCCCGAAACCTGGGCCAGCAGGATGCGCTCGTCGAAGCGGACATCGACCCGGGATCGCGCCCGCTCGCGATAATAGTTGGCGCCGGCGAAGCCGCTCAGCCGGCCCCCGGCGTCATAGTTCAGTCGGAGCTCCTGGTTGAAGAACTCGCCGCCGTTGTCCTCCATGGTCGTGAAGACCGGCAGGGAGGTTCCGTCGGCGTCATAGACCTCGACCGAATCCACATCGCGCCAGCCGGTGACGGCGTGCAGCGTCAGGGCGTCGGTCAGATCATAGCGGATCAGGCCCGTGACCCCGGCGTACTGCTGGTCGACCCCGAGGCCGCGCCCGCCGGCGAAGTCGGCCGGCGCCGACAGCCAGACCGGATCGCCGGTCGCCGTCCCCGCCAGGACGGCGCCCGTCGCCAGATCGGTGGGTCGCAGATACATGGATTTGAAGCCGGTGCCGTCGGTCTCTTCCTGCTGGAAGTTGACGATCAGATCGGCGCGGAACCGGTCGTTCGGGGTGAAGGCCGCCGCGGCCCGCACGGCGTCCAGCTGCAGGGCGTTGAGCCCGTCGCCCGAGTCCGGCGCCAGGTTCTCCAGCGTACCGTCGCGCTCCCGATGGCGCCCCGCCAGCCGCAGCGACAGGGCGTCATTGACCGGCAGATTGACCATGCCCTCGACCATGGCCTGGCCCTGGTTTCCGGCCTCGGCCGCCACGGACCAGTCGACGTCGGGTCCGGCGTGGTTCTGGATCACGTTGATGCCGCCGATCAGGGCGCCGCGCCCGAACAGGGTCGACTGCGGCCCCTTGGCCACCTCGACCCGGGCAATGTCGAACAGTTCGACGAAGGAACCACGCGACTTGGAGATCGGCACGCCGTCCTGGAAGACCGAGACGCGCGGCTCGCTGAAGGAGTCGCCGCCCGAGGAGTTGATCCCGCGCATGACGAAGATCGGATTGTTCGGCGACTGGTCCTCGACCACCAGGCCCGGCGTATAGAGCGACAGGTCGCGCAGGGTCGACACGCCGCGCTCACGGAGGGTGTCGCCGGTCAGGGCGGTCAGGGCGAAGGGCACCTCCGTCGCCGCCTGTTCGCGGCGCTGGGCCGTCACCACGATCTCCTCCAGCATCGCCGTCGCCGCTTCGTCGCTGCGGACCGGCTGCAGGGCGACGACGCGACCGTCATCGCGGCTGACCCGCAGGCCGCTGTCGGCGATCAGGCGCAGCAGGGCCTGGCGCGACTCCATCCGTCCCTGGACCGCCGGCGCGGTCCGGCCGGCGGTCGCCGTCGACGGATAGAGGATCTGCACACCGGCCTGTTCCGACCAGGCGTTCAGGGCCGCGCCGAGCCCCTGGGCCGGGATGTCGAAGGCGCGGACCCGGTCCTGGGCCTGGACCGGAGCGGCCGCGATGACGACGGCCGCGGTCATGCCCGCGAACAGCGCATAAGGAGATACAGTCGACTTCATGGCCCCCGCCTCAGGTTCGGACGCCGCGACGGCGGCGCCTTCACTGGGGAGGACGGTCGGCCCCGGGGAAACCGCCAAGTCGCTTTGAAATTATCCCGCGTGGGTCAGAACCACGCCGGCGCCCGACGATTGCGCCCGGACCGGCAGCACGGCCTGAAGCGCGGCGAGGAAGTCCGACGGGTCGCTGGAGGTGAAGCGGCCGCCGATGCGCAGGCGGGCGATCGCCGGATCCGCTATCGTCAGCTTTCGCTCCAGATAGCGATTGTACTCCGCCACGGCCTCTTCCAGCGGCGCATCCTCGAAGACGATCTCTCCTCGCGGCCAGGCGGTGGCCCTGTCGAGGGCGGGTCCCGGAGCCTCGCCGGTCAAGATGACGCCATTGCGCAGAATCAGCCGCTCCCCGCGCGTCAGGCGAACCGGTCGGGGCTTGCGGCTCTCCGCCAGGCCGTCGAGAGTCGTCAGCTCCAGCCGGCCGTCATCGAGTCGGGCGTTGTATCGCCCGGGCGCCAACCGCCATTCGACGCCCTCGCCGCGGATGTGGACGGCCCCGGAGCCGGCCGCGGCGCTGACGGCGATCTCGCCGCGCTCCAGCCACACGGTCACGCCCCGGGGGCCCGCGCGCCAGAACACATGGCTGTCGGTGTTGAGATCGACCCGGGCCCCGGGCGCCAGCCGGAGGGTGCGGCGCTCGCCGACCTCCGTCCTGGCCTGCTCTCGCGCCAGAACCTTGCCGGACACACCGACGCCGGCGACGGCCAGCGCCAGACCGCCGACCGACATAAGGGCCGCGCGCCGGGACAGCCCCTTCCGCGCCGGCGTGGCGAGGATCGCGGGCGTATCGTCAAGGGAGCCCCAGGCCGCCGCGACCCGCGCATAGGCGATCGCATGGGCAGGGTCGGCTGCGCGCCACCGCTCGAAGGCCTCGGGGTCAGCGGCGCCGGAATCCAGCCGGGTCAGCCACAGGCCGGCCTCGTCCATGGCCTCGGTCGCGCGCCGCGCCGCGCCGGAGGATGCTTCGGCGACGGGACCGGGATCGGATTCGGGCGGCGCTTTCATCATGGTATTCATAGAGACGCACGACGGGACGCGCACCACCAAGCGGACCGCGCTATTTTTTCACCCGCCGGCGCCCGGTCTCGCCCGAACCCGGCGCGACCGCGGATCGACGGACCGGCGCGACCCCCGGGTCCGCCCGGGTCATCGCCTCGGCCATCAGCACCATGCCCCGCGCCAGCCGCTTCTCGACCGTCGACAGGCTGAGGCCCAGCCGCCGGGCGATGTCTCGCGACGGCAACTCGTGCAGCCGCCGCAGTTCGACGACCTCGCGGCAGCGCGGCGGCAGGGCCCGCAGGGCGTCGAGCGCCAGCCGCAATCTCTGCCGGCCCGAGACTTGGTCGAAGGCGTCCGGGCTCTCGCCGTCGCCCAAGGCGCCTTCCGCGCTGGCGAGGGTCTCCATGACAACGATGCGCGCGCGGCGGATCTTCTGGATGCCGAGGTTGCGGATCATGGTCAGCACATAGGCGCGCGGTTCGTCGATGAAGCGCCAGCCTTCCGACGCCAGCACCCGCGCATAGACGTCATGGACCAGGTCGGCCGCCTCATCCCCTCCGGCCGCGCCGCGTGCGCTGAACCGGCGGGCCACGGCGAGGTAGCGGGATTCAAACGGCAGCACCTCGTCGATGAACCAGCGGTCGACCTCTCTCAGACCGAGCACGCGCGCCTCCCGTCCGGCGCAATGCCGACCTCACGGATGAAGCGCGGTTCAATGATGTCCGGGCGACGCTCGTGCGAAATTTTGCTGACGGTCCTCGGAACGCTGAAGCTTCAGCGCCCGCCCGACCTGTGGCGCTCGACCGCGATTGGGCGTTTCGAGGACGTGCCTCCCAGCCCCGGGTTCACACAGGCCTATTCGTAGCGGACGTTGGCAACGGCCGCTATGAGGCAGGGTCGGCTATTGTCGTCGCCAGTCTCCTGGACCACGCCTCCCGCGGAGGGGCCAGGTGGGCCTGGCTCCCTGACGACTATCGATCGAAGGAGAACGTGTTGGCCACAGGCGGCAAAGCCTCCGAACGGCTCACTGGCCGGACATATCGAATTCAACCCGCTCCTGGCCACGCATCAGGACGAGAACGCCGAGATCGCGGTTGTCTGGATTGAAGGTGAACCGGACCGTCAACTCTCCGCCGGGCTGGAGCGTCGGGGTGCCGTTGAACAGCTGGGCGGGCTCGCCTGAACCGCGCCACAGCTGATTCCGCTCCTGCCCGACCCCGTCAGAGTCCGTCAGAATGGCGCGGAACGTCCCCGACGGCAGGTGCTGGAGCTGCTGACCCGCGTTACGGATGGTCACGACGGCCCGCACGACGACCGACCCCTGCACGCGCTCGAGCCGGTCGAACCGCACCTCGAAATCATCAAGCCGGCTGAACCCACCCGGATTGTCCGGCATTGGAATCGAACTTCCAGACCCCGACGTCGGCGGGGAAGGCGGAGGCGATGAGGACGTGGAAGAGGGTGATGGCGTCGAAGGCTCAATCCGACGGCCCGTGAAAGAGGTTGGCGTATCGTCGCCCAGCCAGATGCGACCGGTGAAGCTCCCGTCGGGATTATACGTCATCTGCACGCCCCGGCCGGCTTCGGTCGTCGTGCCGGACCAGCCTCCCAGAAGCGTCGCCTGAACTTCCGCCCCGAAGGCAACGCGCCGGTAACGCGCGTTGTTTCCTTGCGCATCCGGCCGGCTGAACCAGCCGCGAAGCACCCCTCCCCGGCCGTGCTGGATTTCCAGAACACCGAGGGAGGTTTGCCAACGGCCGACCCAGCGGTCGCGGAGACGCGACGCCAACGCACGGTCGGGGCATAAGATCTCGTCTACCGGCTCCCGACGAGGACGAGACCCGTTCGGTCGCATCTCGCCCACCAGGCGGACGCAATCGTCGAACTGGCGCGTCATGGTGAGGGAATGCTGGGTCGTCTCCGCCGACTGCAAACGCTCCCCCGTCGCATTGGGGTTCAGCAGAAACACCTCCCCGCTCAGGGGATGGCCCTGGACGCCCCAAATGTGCAGCCGGGCGGCATGCGGCTTGCCGGCGGGTTCGATGATCAAACGCGCCCGCAGATCGGTGCGGCTATGACCCCACCATTCTCCCACGCTCATCTCCGCGGCAAGACGGTTGAGCCGGGACGCATTGATGTCGGCTTCCTGGGCGGCGGAAGGACCCGCCGTCAGGATCACGGCGAAGAACGCGGCGGCCGAGCCGCGGGTCATCCACTCCTTCATCACAGCACCTCCACCCACATCGCCCT
This sequence comes from uncultured Brevundimonas sp., assembly GCA_964527675.1. Lineage (GTDB taxonomy): Bacteria > Pseudomonadota > Alphaproteobacteria > Caulobacterales > Caulobacteraceae > Brevundimonas. The sequence goes on from CAZGPS010000042.1 coordinate 10,056, forward strand.
CGCGTAGGCGTGGCTCTTGCCGAAACAGTAGAGACCGGGCGTCTCATAGGTGGCCTCGCCGCGGGTCATGACCGTGCGCACCTGCTTGCAGGCGAACGGCCCCACAGGCGTTTCGGAGATGACTTCGAGACGACCCGAGGCCTCGATTCCGTTCCAGGTCAGGGCTTCGCCCACGCCCAGGCCCCCGACGTGGGTCGCGACCTCATCGACATCCATCCCGGTGTGATGGGTGATCCAGGAGTCGAAGCTGTAGCCGCCCTCGCAGTCCATGCACCGGACCTTGGCGAACTCGTGCAAACCCTCGGCGCGGGCTTCATCCGCCGGATCGAACTCCAGGTCGCCTGTATAGGACACAGTGTCCGGATTCAGCGGCCAGGGCGCCGGCCCCTCGGACGCCCTGGCCGTGTCAGCAGCCCGCCCGACCGGGACGTCGGACCGGTCGTCATCCCCGCGTTCGTCGCCTCCGGGCATGAGTCCGGAGGCAGCGTTTTCGATACGCTCGGCCGCGCCGGCGGCCAGCCGCTCGGCGGCCCGGCGGGCGAGGCCATCAAGGAAGGACTGGGCGGAAGCGGGGGCGGGCATGGACAGAATCAGGGGAGCCGTGAGGGCGGTCACGATCAGCAGGCGCATGGTAGTTCTCCCAAATGAGCGTGGCTGTATGGTCCGGCGCCGTCGTCATTTGCTTCGGGATTGCGTCGACCACCGCCCCGCCGGGCGACAACCGCCTCACGACGGCGACCAACACCCGTCTATGGTGCGACGAACGCCTCCTGTCCCGGCCGCCGCCCGCGTGGCCCGATCCGCTGTGACGTCCGTCGCAGGACGGGTGGCGTTCGTCTCCGTCGGCGTGACCTGACCCCGACCCGGGGGAAGCATGGCGGAGCCCACAGACCCGGAACCGGCCCATGCCACCTGTCCGATCCCTGCCCGCACGGACGCCGCCCGGCGCGCAGCGTCCGATGCAGACCGACGGCGTCACCCGGCGGATCGCCGCCGCCGCGTTTGGCCTCGCCGCCGCCGGCTGCGCCTCCGTTGCGGTCGTGGATCCGGTTCGCGACGACGGCTCGGCCGGCTTCGCTGCGGCCTGCGTCGGTGTTCTCGCGGTTGAGAAGGCGGCGACCGACCGGGCGGGCGGCGGCTTCACCGTCGACGGACACCGGGCCCTGAACGAATGGATGTTTCAGGCCAGCCGACGGAGCAGCCTGATCGACGACGAGGTCGGCCGCGCCGCCGAGCGCCGCCGATGGGCCGAAACCCTGCCCGATAACGGGCGCACCCGCCGTGTGGAAACCTGCATCAAGGAGGCTGGCCTGTGAGCCGACCGTTTCGCGACATCGCCATCGTCCTGACCCTCGTAACCCTGGCCGGCGTCGGCTCCCCCGCCCTCGCGGCGGCGCCGGTCGGGCCCGGCCTCACGGCCGCCGCCCTCGATCCGATCGCCTCCTGGTACCGGGGCGCGCCGATCGTCGGCATGACCGTGGCGATCGCAAGGGCCGATGAGCCGCCGCTGATCGTCGCCTGGGGTCATGTCGACGCCGCCCGCCAGGCCCCGGCGACGGCGGACACGGTCTACGAGATCGGTTCGATCACCAAGACCTTCACCGCCGCCCTGATCCTGAGACGGGTTGAACATGGTCTCATCTCGCTGGACGAGACCATCACCCGGTGGCTGCCCGAACTGCGGGGAGCGGCGGATGGCGTCACGGTCCGGCATTTGCTGGCGCACAGTTCGGGCCTCGCCTCGGCCCCCGTGGCGGAGGACATGTCGCTGCCGGTGTCGGCGGAGGCCCTGCTGGCGGCGGTCCGTGACCGCCCCGTGGAGTTCAGCCCCGGCGCGCGGTTCCGCTACAACAACAACGGCTACGGCCTGCTGGGCCTGATCCTCGAACGCGAGGGCGGGCGGGCCTACGCCGATCTCCTTCGGGAAGAACTGCTGGAACCGCTCGGCCTGTCCAGAACCGCGCCCTGCGCCTTCGAGGACGCGACCCGGCCCGCAGGGCTCAACCACGCCTTCATCAGCCGCGACGGCCCTGTTCTTCACACCCGCCACCATCCGCTGGCGTCGGGCGCCGCCGGCATGCTGTGCTCCACGGCCGGCGACGTGCTGGCGTGGCAGTCGGCCCTCATGTCTGGACGGGTGCTGGAGCCCCAAACCCTCGCCCTGATGACGGAGCCGCAACGGCTGTCGAACGGCTCCGCGTCGGGGTATGGCCTCGGGATTTACGTGGACGACGACGGCGAGCGGCTGCACCATGGCGGGGCCGCCTCGGGCTTCATCACCCAGATGGCCTGGCGGCCGAGGGAGCGCTTGGGGGTCGTCGTGCTGACCAACGGCATTTATGCGGGCGCCCTTGCGGAGCGCCTCGAACAGGACCTGGCCGGCGCCGCCATGGGGCGGGCCTGGTCGCCGCCGGCCGAGGCGCCGATGTCGCAGGCCGACCTCGAGGCCCTCGCCGGCGCCTATCGCATCGGTCCTACGCGGCTGGATGTCTTCGTTCTCGACGGCAGGTTGCGGGCCCGCCCCGAAGGTCAGGTCGCCGCCCGCCTGCTGCACCGGGGCGGCGGCGTGTTCCGGGCCGAGCACGACCCCGAGCTCGTGATCAACTTCCCGGGTGACGGCACGGTCATTCTGGAAAAGGCGGGGCGGGCGCTGCCGACGGGACGGCGTGATCCGTGATGAGCCTGGAGCCGGTCTCTCGCGCGGCGCGGGTCGCGACCGTCTACGCCGTCATCATCTGGTCGGCGGCGGCCCTGTTCCTGATGATCGGACACTATGCGGACAACGGAAAGATCGGCTGGCCTCCGATCCTTGTGGCGTTGAGCGGAGGCGTTCTCGGTGTCCTCGGCAGTGTCGTGCTGTTCACGGTCGCCGCCAGCCAGAGCCGCCAGTCCGCCGCCCGGCGCCTGCCGGTCGTACTGGTCGCGGCCCTGATCGTGGGGGCGGGCGTGTCTGTCAGCGATGCCGCTTTCGGGACCTATGTCGTGGCGCCCATGGTGCCGATGCAGCCGAACATGTGGCTGTGGGCCATCGGCAGCTATCCGATCATGGCGTCGCTCTGTGTCGCCTGCGCCACCCTGTTCGACGTCCTCGTCCAGCAGGACCGACTGACCGCCCAGGAGCGCGAGACCGCCGAGGCCCGGCTGAACGCCAGCAACGCCCTGGCGGCCGCCGAGCGCGCCCGGCTGCAGGCCCTGCGCTGGCAACTGAACCCGCATTTCCTGTTCAACACCCTCAACGCGATCTCCGTGAACGTGATGGCCGGTCGCGGATCGATCGCCGAGCGAATGCTGGAGAAACTCGCGGACTTCCTGCGGGCCTCCCTCGACGCCGAAGCCGGCGAACTGTCCACGATCGAGGCGGAGTTCGAGATCCTGGAAGCCTATCTCGACATCGAGGCCGTTCGCTTCGGCGACCGGCTGCAGGTGGAACTGGTCTGCCCGACCTCGCTTCGCGCCGCCCCGATCCCGGGTTTCCTGCTTCAGCCACTGGTCGAGAACGCCATAAAATACGGCGTCGGACCGAGCGCCGGGCCTGTCACCGTCCGCATCGAGGCGCAGCGAACCGGCGACGGCGACCTGCGCCTGATCGTCTCCGACACCGGCGACGGATCGGCCGCCTCGGCGCCCTCCGCCGGGGTTGGGCTGGCCAATGTCCGACAGCGGCTCGCGCTCCAGTACGGCGCGGGCGCGCGACTTGAGGCGGCCGCCACGTCAGGGGGATTCCGGGCCGAACTTCACCTTCCCTGGGACGACCATTGATGCGCGTCCTGATCGCCGACGACGAACCGCCCGCCCTCGAGCGCCTGCAACTCATGCTGGCTGGTCTCGAAGGGGTGGAGATCGTCGGCCTCGCTCGCGACGGACGATCCGCCGTCGAGCAGGCCCGCGCCCTGAAGCCTGACCTCCTGCTGCTCGACATCCAGATGCCGCGGGGCACGGGCCTCAACGTGGCGGCCGAGCTGAGAGGCGCCGACGGCCCGGAGATCGTCTTCATCACCGCCTTCGAGGCCTTCGCTCCGGACGCCTTCGAGGTCGAGGCGGCGGACTATCTGCTCAAGCCGGTCCGGCAGGATCGCCTTCGTCAGGCCATCGACCGCGCCCGGCGGCGGAGCGCCGAACGCAAGGCGCTGGCGCGCCAGCAGGCCGGCGAATCCGGCCCGCCGGCCCCAGATCCGGCGAGAGCGGGCTTCTGGATCCGAACCGCCGCGGGGCGGATCCGGGTCGGGCTGGAGGAGATCGACTGGATCGAGGCTGCGAAGGACTACATCCTCCTTCACACGGCGAGGCGCTGTCACATCCTCAGGATGACCATGGCGGCGCTTGAGGCGGAGATCGCCGGATCGGGCTTGACCCGAGTACACCGGTCCGCCTTCGTTCGACTGGACCGGGTGGCCGAAGTCCGCCGCCCGACGCGGTGGCAGATGGTGCTGGTCATGCGGGACGGGGTGACGACGCCGGTGGGGTCCAGCTACGTCGCGCGTGTCCAGGACCTGCTAAATCGTGACGGGAGGCCGGCGCCAGTCTGCTGAGGTGCGACGGACGCTGTGCGCAAGAATCGGACATGACCGCCTGGCGGGGAACACTACATTGAGAGCGATTTCGGGGGCTGGTCACGCTCCACAGCGGTGAAATGGGCGGGCTGAGTTGCGGGACGGGCGAGGGGGCTGTGGCGTGGCCAGGCCCCCTCCACCGCGCTTCGCGCGGTCACCCTTTCCCAAGGGGGAGGATCGGGCGAAGGGAGAGGAAGGGGCGGCGGGTCAGTTCTCCGCGATGACCTCGAACCCGGCGTAGATCATGCGCTTTCCGTCGAAGGGCATGTCGAGGCCCATCATGCGCTCGTCCTTCATCAGCGCCTCCCAGCCGGTGTCGCGCGTGGCCTTGTCGGGCCAGGTGATCCAGCCGACGGCGACGGTCTCGCCGTCCTTCAGGGCCACGGCGCGCTTGAAGTCGGTGACCTTGCCGTCGGGGATGTCCTCGCCCCAGCATTCGGTGACGGCGGTGGCGCCGGCCTCCCGGAAGAAGGGCGTGGTCTGGCGCGAATGCTCCAGATAGGCCGCCTTGTTGGCGGTCGGGACGGGCATGACGGTGATGTCGAGGAAGGGCATTTTTGACGCTCCGTTTTGTTGGTGGGGGCTAACGCTCGCGACGCGGTCGCTCGCTGCTTGAGCCCCGGTCAGGCGTCGACGAAGGCGACGAAGCTGCCGGGGACCATGCGTTTGCCGTCGAAGGGGGCTTCGGTGATGCCGCTGAGGTCGGGGTGATCCATGAACGCCTTCATGCCGGCGTCGCGCGTGGCCTTGTCGGGCCATTCGACCCAGGAGAAGACCGTGTTCTCGCCGTCGATCGCGTTCACGGCGCGTTTGAAGTCGGTCACCTTGCCGTCGGGCAGGTCATCGCCCCAGGCCTCGACCACGCGCAGGGCGCCGCAGGCCTTGAAGATGACCGCGGTCTTTTCGGCCATGGCGCGGTAGGCCTCCTTCTGTCCGGCGGCCACCGGGACCAGATATCCGTCGATATAGCTCATCCTGCTTGCTCCGCTTGAGGGGGCTATCGCTCGGGACGCGGTCCCTCGCTGCTGAGCCCAAGGTTGGTGGTCCGTGCCCGGGATGCGGTCCCGCGCGGCGGAGGTCGCTTGAGAGTCATGCCGCTATCAGTTAGATATGGCAAGTATGAAGTTAGAAAAAGTAACCAGCCTGCACGGACGGCGTTATGAGGACGCCTGTGGCACGGCGCTGGGGCTGGAGATCCTCGGCGAGCGGTGGGCCCTGCTGGTGGTGCGCGAGCTGATGCTGGGGCCGAAGCGGTTCGGCGATCTGCGCGCCAGCCTGCCGGGGCTGAGCGCCAATGTGCTGACGCAGCGGCTGGAGGGGCTGGAGGCGGCGGGGGTGCTGGGGCGGCGAAGGCTGGCGCCGCCGGCCTCGGTGCAGGTCTATGAGCTGACGCCCTGGGGGCTGGAGGCCGAGCCGATCATCCAGGCCATGGGGCGGTGGGCGGCGCGGTCGCCGGACCATGACGCGACCCTGCCGCTGAGCCCGGTGGGGCTGATGCTGTCGTTCCGGACCATGTTCGACGCCGACAAGGCCGGGGGCGCGCGGACGGCGCTGGGCTTCCGTTTCGGGGCCGAACGCTTCGTCGTGCGGGTGGCGGACGGGATGCTGACGGCGGCGCGGGGCGAGCCGGACGAGGTCGAGGCGGTGGTCACGGGCACGCCGGAGGCGGTGGCCGCGGCGGTCTATGGCCCGGCGCCCGAGGCGCTGGCGGGGCTGACGGTCGAGGGGGAGGCGGCGGCGTTCGTGCGCTTCACCCGGTGGTTCGACCTGCCGCCCAAGGCGGAGCGGCGGGCCGCCTGAGATCAGGCCAGCATGTCCAGCAGGGTTCCGGTCATGTCGTCGGCGGTCTTGAGCACCGCGGCATTGGCCTCGAGCGCGTGTCGGGCGCCCATGCGTTCGACGGTCTCGCCGGCGAGGTCGGCGAGGGGATCGGCGGCGGTGCGGCGGGCGCTGGCCTCGA
>CAZGPS010000043.1:0-16564 GCA_964527675.1 uncultured Brevundimonas sp.
CGATGACGTGCCGTTTCGCCGGATCCAGCCGGGTCACGAACAGCGGCTCGCCCACGGCGACATTCAGGCCCCGGCGCTGACCGATCGTATAGTCGGTGATCCCCGAATGGCCGCCCAGCACCCGCCCGTCCATGTGCACGATCTCGCCGGCCTCACGGCCTTGCGGGCGCAGCTTGTCGATCAGGGTGCGATAGTCGCCGTTCGGGACGAAGCAGATGTCCTGGCTGTCCGGCTTGGCCGCGATGCGCAGACCCAGCTCCGCCGCGACCCCCCGCACCTGGGGCTTCTCAAGATCGGCCAGGGGGAAGCGCAGATAGTCCAGCTGCTTCGCCGTCGTGGCGAACAGGAAGTAGGACTGGTCCCGCGAATGGTCGACCGCCTTGCGCATCTGCGCCCGGCCGTCGACGACCGAGCGCCGCACATAGTGTCCGGTCGCCATAGCCTCGGCCCCCAGGTCGCGGGCCACGTCCAGCAGGTCGCGGAATTTGACCGTCTGGTTGCAGCGGATGCACGGCACAGGCGTCTGCCCGGCCAGATAGCTGTCGGCGAACTGGTCGATGACGCTGTCCCTGAAGCGGCTTTCGTAATCCAGGACATAGTGGGGGATGCCCAGCATCTCGGCCGCGAGCCGGGCGTCATGGATGTCCTGGCCGGCGCAGCAGGCGCCCTTCTTCTTGAGCGCCGCGCCGTGGTCATAGAGTTGCAGCGTCACGCCGACGACATCGTAGCCGGCCTTGTGCAGCAGGGCCGCCACGACGGTCGAATCCACCCCGCCGGACATGGCCGCGACCACGCGCGCCCCGACCGGCAGACCCACCGCCGCGCGCGCGGACTCGATCGCTGCATCCATATCGGCGCGGGCGATGTCGGGCACGGGGCAAAGCGGCTCGGCGAGCGTCATGGCGCGCTATCTAGTGCCAAACGTGCGCGATTTCGAGGCCGGGCCGGAAATCCGCGCCTGAAACGACAACGGCCGCCCCCGTTCCGGGAGCGGCCGTCGTGTCTTCGGGGGTATTGTTCTAGCTGCCGCGACCGTAGTGCTGAATGCGGGTCGTACGCAGACCCTGCATGCCCCACTTGTCGATGGCCTTCTGCCAGGCGAGGAACTCCTCGGCGGTCAGACGGTAGCGCGCCAATGCGTCGTCCAGGCTGATCAGACCGCCGCGCACGGCGGCCACGACCTCGGCCTTGCGGCGGATCACCCAGCGGTCCGTGTTGGCCGGCGGAAGATCGTGCAGGGTCAGGGGCGTGCCCGTCGGGCCGACCACATACTGTTCGCCTTGCGTATTAAGGCGTCGCTCTTGCAACATGGGCTTATGCCTCATTGACCACCATCACCAAGGCTGAACCGTAGCGGTCGGCGGCTAAGGGCCGTTTAAGCGTCGTGGTGAAGGAAAGCCTAAAATGACCTCCGTCCACCCGCCCAATATTCAACAAAGATTTCATTGAGGTTTACGACCCGTTACTTAAAGATCAGCGTTTGATGCTGATCAATTCAGCGAGCATCTCGTCAGCCGTGGTGATGATTTTCGAGGATGCCGAGTAGGCGCGCTGGGTGGTGATAAGCCCGGTGAATTCCGCCGAGAGGTCGACGGTCGAGGCTTCCAGCTGAGAGGCGCCGATCAGGCCGGCGCCGCCGGAACCCGCGGCCTTGAGGTTAAATGTCCCGGAGCCTTGGCTGACACGAAAGGCGTTTCCGGAAACTTCTGACAGCGCATCGGCGCTGGGGAAGGTGGCCAGAGCCACCTGGGCGATCCGGCGTGTCACCCCGTTGTCGAAGATGGCGGTGACGAAGCCTTTCTCGTCAATCTTGACTTCCGACAGGTTGCCGAAGGCCGTTCCGTTGGTGAGCGTGGCCTGAACCACCGAAGCGCTGTCGTACTGGGACAGGCCGCCAGCGGCCGCGGTGAGGTCGAACGTGATGACCTGGTCATCGATGCCCAGTTGGGAGCCCCACATGAACTCTCCGGCGCCCAGGGTGGCGGGATCGGTGTCGGAGGCCCGGAAGCTCAGCGAGGCGGCGGACGGATCGGCAAACAGGGCCACGCCTCCGGGCATGGCGGCCATGGCGTCCACATCCAGCCGGCCGTCCTGGGTGAAGGCCACAAGACCCGATTTGAGTACGCCGTCGGTGCCGAGGCCGGCGTTGGCGGTGATATCGTCGGCAGGGATTGCACGCACTTCGGCGTACCACTGGTTCGGAATGGTGCTCTTGAGGAAGGACACCGCCAGGGTGCGCTGCCCGCCTTTGGAATCGGAGACCGGGATGGTGACTTCGAAGTCCGGCTTCACGCCGTTCCCGGTTTCCGGATCCCACATGGCCATCGAGTTGGTCATGACATCATAGGCGCCGGCGGCGGCCGGGTCGGCGGGATCGGCGTCCCGCGCGGCCCGGGCGATCGCCTCGGGCGAGGCTTCCTGGCTGGAACGGAGGTTTGCGTTCAGCTGAACCCGGGTGGTCGGCTCGGCCGCACCGCCGACCGAGCCGACGTTGATCGTTCTCAGGCGGTTCAGGTCTGACGGGTCTGTGACAATATCGCCGTTGGCGTCGACCGGCCAACCTTGGAGGTAGAGACCGGCCGTGTTCTTCAGATACCCGAGATTATCGACCCGGAATGCGCCGGCGCGCGTGAACAGGCGGGAGTCCGCCGGGGTCAGGTTCTCGGCCTTTTCGGTGACCACGAAGAAGCCTTGACCGGCGATGCCGAGATCGGTCGAGGAGGTCGTCCGCTGAAGCTGACCATTCTGACTGGTGTAGTGGCGGGCGCCGGCAAGGACGCCGCCAGCGGAATAGCCAGCGCCGGCGCTCTGGGCGTTGACTACAGTCTGGAATTCGGCGGCCGAACGCTTGTAGCCGACGGTGTTTACGTTGGCGATGTTCTGCGAGATCGCCGCGAGGGCGGCGGAGTTGGCGGTGAGGCCGGACACGCCGGCCAGTAGTGCGCTGTTGATGCTCATGGCGCGGGGCTCCTTAGGAAAGCAGTTTCGGGGGGGTGGGCGAAGAAGCTGTTGAGGTCATCAGGCTCTAGACCTCGTCGTCTGTCGCTGGCGGGACCTTGGCGGTCCGCGCCTCTTCCAGCGCGATCACAGTCGATATAGGCAGGATGGAGTTTCCGACGGTCAGGAAGACTTCTCCGTCGTACATCTCGACACCGGTGATGCGGCCCTCGGTCAGCACCTGGGCGTCAACGGCCCCGCCGGCAGCGTTCTTGGCGACGACCTTCAGCGAGTAGACCTGGCCGTCCTGGCCGTCGTTGCCCGTGGTCGCCTTCCCGTCCCAGGTGAACTTATGGACGCCGGTGGTCTTGTCCGGCGCGTCGCCCGACCAGACCACTTTGCCGGTGCCATCGACCACCTGCAGCTTCACCGAAGCCGCGTTGGACGCGACCTCATAACTCCACTCGGCCTCGCCATCCGTGAACTTGGTCGCCGACCAGGCCGCAGTGGCGTCTCTGCCGATATAGTTGGCGGCATCCGCAAGCCCGCCGCCGCCCTGCGCCGAAACCAGGCTTTTCAGCAGTTCATTGGTGAGCAGTTGCTGCTCGACGCCCGCCATCTGGGTCAACTGGGCGGTGAACTGGTTGGAATCGACCGGGGAAAGGGGATCCTGGTTTTTCAGCTGCGAGGTCAGCAGCGTTAGGAAGGTCTCAAAATTCGAGGCCAGCATGGCGCTGCCAGCGTTGATCTTGTTCGTTGCGTTGCTGGTGGTGGTGACGGCATCAACCATCGGTCAGACCTTCATGTCCACGCCCGAAGGCGAGAGGGAGAGCGCCAGCCATTGCGGTGGCTGGGCGATGTCGATGTCGTCATTCAGGCGGGCAGCCGCGGCGAAGGCCCGATTCTGGCCCTGACGGGCGTCCTGGCCTCGGTCGAAGGCGCTGGAGCCGCTGTCGCGCTCGGCGAATTCGAAAGCGTCTTCGGCGAGATGGAACCCGGCAGCCTCGAGCTGGCGGCGCAGTTCATCTGCGCGGCCCCGCAAGTCGGTGGCGGCGGCCGGATTGTCGAACGCCAGCCGGGCCGAAAGTCGGCCCTCTGCGTCGATATCCAATTTTACGTCCACGCGGCCGAGTTCGTCAGGGCGCAAGGCGATCTCAAACCGGGTTGAACGGCCCTCCAGCTTGCGCTGGATCTGAGCCGCGATCTGGGCCGTGGCGTCGATGGCGGCTCGGGACAGGGTCGACAGACTGCGATCCTGCACTGGCGCCGCAGCCTCCGTCCGGTCGGCGACTGGATCTCCGGCGGGGCCAGTCTCGGCCGGGGCGGAGGCGGGGTCCCCGGCTGCGGTGGGAGCAGCTGCGGCCGGGGCGGAGGTGATTGGCTTGTCCGTCTGGCTTGCCGGATGGGAGGACGGAGGGCTGGAAGGAATGGCCGGCTTCGCTTCAGCCGATGTGGAGACGTCGGTAGCCTGGGCCGATTGATCGAGTGGCTTTGAGGTGCGTTCGGCCAAGGCGCGCAACGATGGCGGTGGCGGTGGCGGTGGCGGCGAAGGCGAATGATGCGAAGACGCAGGCGAGGGGGTTTGGAGGGGCCCCGCTACCGGTCGCTCGTCCATCGGGGCCGACGCGGTCCCGGCGGCCTTGGGGGTCAAGCCCGGGGCGATGTCTTCCGGCGGCGCGTCTGTCGGGGTCAGGGCAGGGGCGCCCCCGCCCGACGTCGTCTCCACCGGCTTGGTCGCTCTGGCAGGGGTCTGTTCCATTGGCGAGCGCGAGCTGGCCATTGCGACGTCGGGCTCGATCGCCGTGTCGGTGTCAGGGATCGGCGCAATAGCGGCGATCACGTCCTCACCCGTGTCGTTCGACGGGAGCGGCCCTCCGGCGTTGGTGACGAGAGGTGGCGACGCGACGGGCGGAAGCGACGCGAGGAGAGCGGGCGAATCCATTTCGCCTTCGGGGAACGACGATGAGTCGTCGGGGATAGCCGTCTCTTCACCGGCAGGCGCCGATTCCTCAGCCGGCGAAACCGCGGGACCGACCGGGGGAGCTGTCGCCTCAATGGCTGGACCCGCCGCTTCGACGGGCGGGGGCATGACGTCAACCGCCGGAGGCGCCTCGTCTCCGGACGAAACAGCTACCTCATGGGGAGCAACAGCCGGCTGGACGGGTGAGGCTGCTGTGATGGCCGGCGTGGAAGCAGCTTCGGCCGGGAACAGGTTCGCAAGCAAATCCCCGAAGCCGGACGCATCCGCGACCGCCGGCCCTTGCGGGCTCGCCGGATGGACGGGTGCGATCATGGAAAGAATGGCTTGCGCGGACATGGTCCCGAGGGGTGTCGCCGGAGCGATGGTGGCTGGGGCGCTTGCTGCGCCGGATATTCAGAGGCGACAGCGCAAGTCACGGGCCAGTTCGCCGGGCAGCATCAAGTTCTTGAAAACTAAACAGCTTATTGCCCAAACCTGTGAATCCATGAACCACGCGCTCGGTCCAAACTTGCCGTGTGGCGACGTTTCTTGCCCGGCGCCGGCCCTTGGCTCTGGTCGCAGTCTGACTGGCCCGCAGTTTGCGGTCCTTGGTGGCCATGACACAGGGTCTATGCGCGAACTCGTGGTATTTCAGTGACTTGAGCGGACCGCCTCGCAGGGCCGCCGGGCAAAAAGCGCACGTCGGCTGGCAGGGCTTGCCGGGCGCCGTTGCATGGGAGGCCTCCACATGTCGCTGAACGCCATCATGAACACGGCCACCAGCGGTCTCGCGGCGGCGCAGACGCAACTGCGGATCGTTTCGGACAACGTTTCCAACGTCAACACGCCCGGCTACGTCCGCAAGATCGGCGACCAGGTCAGTCTGACCAGTCAGGGAATGGGCGCGGGTGTCGAGGTGGCGCGTATCCGCCTCGCCACTGACCGCTTCCTTCAGGCCGCCAGCCTGAACGCCGGCGCCGAGGCGGCGCGTCAGGGCGTCCGCCATGAACTGTTCGACCGCATTCAGTCGCTGTTCGGCGATCCCGGCGGCGATAGCGGCTTCTTCTCCCAGGTTGATGGCGTGTTCTCGGCCTTCGCCGCCAGCGCCGAGGATCCGACATCGTCCCCCCGCCGGCAGGACGCGCTTTTTCGGACCCAGGCCCTGTTCGACGAGGCGGGACGAATCGGCCAGCAGATCCAGGCCGTGCGGGAAGACGCCGACGGCCGCATCCAGAGCGCGGTCGAGAAGGCTAACAATTTGCTGGCGCAGATCGAGGGTCTGAACGTCGAGATCGCCCGCGCCACGGTAATCAACGGCGACCCCTCGGGCGCCGAAACCGCGCAGTCGGCCCTGATCGGTCAGCTGGCGGAACTGCTCGATATCCGCGTCTCTGTCCGTCCTGTCGGCGGCGTGTCGATCCGCACCGGCTCGGGGACGCTGCTAGCGGGGGAGGGGGCGGCCACGCTGAGCTATACCCGTGCAGGCACGGTCACGAGCGAGACAGCTTTCAACGAAATCTGGGTGACCGAGCCCGGAGGGCAGAAGCGCCCGTTGCTGGACAACGTCGTTTCAGGCGAGATCAAGGGCCTGGTCGAACTACGCGATGTCGAGGCCCCGGCCACAGCAGAGCGGTTGGCTGAACTGGTGGCCCACGTCGCGGATGAACTGAACCGCGCGCATAACGCCAACAGCTCGGTGCCGGCCCCCGGGAGTCTCACCGGTCGCAATGTCGGCCAGGCGTTCGAAACCGCCATCACCGGCTTCGCCGGCGAGACCACCATAGCTGTCACAAATGCGGCCGGCGTGATCCAGGCGCGGGCGGATGTGGTGTTCAGCGGCGCCACCATGACGGTGAACGGCGTCGCCGCGACGCCGGCCAGTTTCCTGACCGTGCTGAACGCCCAACTGGGCGGCGCCGCAACGGCAAGCTTCGTCGACGGCAAGCTGACCATCGCCGCCACGGGCTCCAATGGGGTCGCTGTGGCCGATGATCCGAGCACTCCTTCCGACAAGGCGGGTCGAGGCTTCTCGCACTATTTTGGCCTGAACGACCTTATCTCCACGGATCGACCGGCCATCTACGAAACAGGTCTGACCGGGACGTCGCCTCACGGCTTCACTGCAGGCGAGACCCTGAGCTTCCGCTTCGTCGACGAGGCGGGCTCCAAACTGCGCGATATTCAGGTGTCGGTGCCGGCGGGCGGCACGGTCGACGATCTGATCAACGCCCTGAATGACCCCGCCACGGGCGTCGGACGTTTCGGGTCCTTCGCTCTCGCCGCGGACGGCTCGCTCAGCTTCACGGCCTCGGGGGCCCGACCGGTCAAGATGACCGTGCTCGAGGACCGCACGACCCAGGTTCCGTCGGGCATTTCGGTCACCGAACTGTTCGGCATAGGCGGCGGCGTTCGGGCCTCGCGCGCGGACGGCTTTTCGTTGCGCGCCGACATACGCCAGAGCCCGTCAAAACTGGCCTTGGCTCAACTGAACCTGTCCGCGGCGGTCGGCTCCTCGGCGCTGAGCGTGGGGGACGGCCGGGGGGCGCTGTTGCTCGCTGACGCCGGCGAAAGACCGGCCAGGTTCGCCGCCGCCGGGGATTCCTCGGGCGGTACGATATCGGTGTCCCGCTACGCGGCGGAGTTGTCCGGAGAGGTTGGGGGCAAGGCGGCTGCGGCCAAGAATCGAAGCGACACGGCCTCGGCTCTCGCGACCGAGGCCTCATCCCGCCAGAGAGCCTACGAAGGCGTCAATCTGGATGAGGAACTGGTCCTGATGACGACCTATCAACAGGCCTTTAACGCCTCGGCACGCCTGATCCAGGCCGCCAGCGACATGTACGACACGCTTCTGAGGATGATCTGATGACCCGCGTTGCGACCTTCGGCAACTATCAGTCCGCGCTGTTGAATCTGATGACGGCCCAGACGCGCGCGGCGGAGGCCCAGGAGCGTATTTCGACCCAGAAGAATGCGACCGATCTGACCGGTTTCGGACGTCAGTCCGAGACGCTGACCGCTCTCAAGGGCGCGCAAAGCCGGATCCAGGGGTTCATTGAAACCTCCAAGACTGTGACCGCCCGTCTTACTACGCAGGACCGGGCCCTGACCCAGATCGATGACGGCATCGCCGGCTTGCGGGAGGCGGCGGGCAGTGTTCTGGCCACCGACTCGGCGGGATCGCTGATGCTGGAGCTAGAAGGCCGCTTCCAGGCGATCCGCGGCGGCCTGACAATGCGCCACCAGGGCGGATATCTGTTCTCTGGCGCCTCCAGTTCAACGCCGCCAATGTCTGTCGCCAACCTCACCGAGCTGGCGGCGGCGCCGGATGTGGCGTCCGTCTTCACCAATGACACCCTCAAGACGGCCAGCCGTGTAGCGGAGGGGACGACTTTGGAAACCGGCTTCCTCGCCAACGAAGTGGGCAGCGCTGTGATGGAAATCCTGAGGGACATCCAGATCTATCATACCGGGGCGAACGGACCGTTGAACGGCAAGGTCACTGACGCCCAGAAGGCTTTCCTGACGACACAGCTGGGTCGGCTGGAGCAGGCGGCGAACGGGGTCATAGACAAGACTGCAAACACGGGCTCCATGGTCAACCAGGTCAAGACCGTGATGAAAGGACATCAAGCGCAACTGGTCTCGCTCGACGAACTGGTGGCCGACCGAACGGACGCCGACATGGCCCGCGCGATCACCGACCTGGAGTTGTCGCAGATCGCCATTCAGGCGTCGGCGCAGGTGATATCGCAGCTTCGCGATGTCTCCCTGCTCAACTATCTGAGGTAACGCGACAAAACGCCCTTAAAGCCAGGCTGGACGCCCTGTTCCAAACGGAACATAGTGCGAACATATGGCCCAGATTGATCTCCGGCGAAAGCTGTCCATCCTCGCAGACGCGGCCAAATATGACGCCAGCTGCGCGTCTTCCGGTACATCGAAACGGGATTCCATCGGCGGCAAGGGGGTCGGCTCCACCGAGGGAATGGGCATCTGCCACGCCTATACGCCGGACGGGCGGTGCGTCTCCCTGCTCAAGGTGCTGCTGACGAATTTCTGCATCTACGACTGCGCCTACTGCATCAATCGGGCGAGCTCAAACGTGCCACGCGCCCGGTTCACGGTGGATGAGATCGTCGAGCTGACGCTGAATTTCTACAAGCGGAACTATATCGAAGGGCTGTTTCTTTCCTCCGGCATCATCCGGTCGGGCGATTATACGATGGAGCAACTGGTGCTGGTGGCGAAGAAGCTGCGCACCGAACGTGACTTCCGGGGCTACATCCATCTGAAGCTCATTCCCGAGGCTGACTCCCGGTTGATCGAGGAGGCCGGCCGGTACGCAGACCGGCTGTCGGCCAATATCGAGTTGCCGCGCGACGAGGCCCTGAAGCGTCTGGCGCCGCAAAAGGACATCGGCGTCATCAAGAAGGCGATGGGGCAGGTCAGGCTGGCGGTCGCGGCCGCGCGGCCGGAACGAGGGGATCGAACCAGACCGCCCACATATGCGCCAGCCGGCCAGTCGACCCAGTTGATCATAGGGGCGGACGGGGCCCCGGACACAGAGATAATGGCGCGCAGCGCCTCGCTGTACGGAGGCTACGGACTGAGGCGGGTCTACTACTCCGCGTTCAGTCCCATTCCGGATTCCTCGAGCGCCCTGCCTCTGGCCAGGCCTCCACTGATGCGCGAGCACCGGCTGTATCAGGCTGACTGGTTGATGCGGTTCTACGGCTTCTCGGCCCCGGAGATAGGCGAGGCCGCGACGGACGGAATGTTTGACCTCGCCATAGACCCCAAGCTGGCCTGGGCATTGAAACGGCGGGACCACTTTCCGGTTGATGTGAACACCGCGCCGCGGGAAATGCTGCTCCGTGTCCCGGGCCTCGGCGTCAGGACTGTGGACCGGATCGTGTCGGTGCGGCGTTTGCGGTCGCTTCGGCTGGAAGATGTCGCCCGCCTTTGCCGGGGGATCGACAAGGTACGCCCGTTCGTCACCGCGCTGGACTGGACCCCCGGGGGGCTGATTGACACAGCCGACCTGCGGGCACGCATCGCGCCCGATCCCGCCCCGGTGCAGATGAGCCTGTTCTGATGCATGTGGCGAGCCTTGCCCACGACTCTGATTTCGACGGCTGGCGTACGGCGGCGAGGGCGTTCCGGCAGGCCGGCGTGCCGCCGGAGCAAGCCGCGTTCCGGGTTGGACCCGGCCGCGTGGGGCTGTTCGACGAAAGCCCGCCCCCGCCCGCGCCGGATGGCGCTGCGTTCCGTGTCACGAGGCAGTTCGTGGATCTGGCGCAGGAGGTGATCCTGCATCGATCGTCCGACCGGTTCGACCTGCTGTACCGGCTTCTTTGGCGGCTGGGAGGTGAACCGGACCTCATGAACATCGTCACCGACATTGACGTAGCCGACGCCCTGGAGCGGGCGAAGAACGTCAGCCGGGCCAGCCACAAGATGAAGGCTTTCGTGCGCTTTCGGCAGGTGGAGGACGCGGCGGGCGATCGCTGGATCGCATGGTTCGAGCCGGCCCACCGGGTGCTGGAGACGCCGGCCCCCTATTTCGCGCGCCGGTTCACGACCCTGGGCTGGTCGATCCTGACACCCGAGGGCTCCGCTCACTGGGACGGCGCGACGCTGGCGTTTGGGCCGCCGGCGACAAGCGACATGGCGCCGGTAGAGGACGAGGTTGAAGAGTTCTGGAAGACCTATTACGCCTCGACGTTCAACCCGACGCGCCTGAAAACCAACGCCATGCAGGCCGAGATGCCGAGGCGCTACTGGAAGAACCTGCCGGAGGCCTCCCTCATCCCGGAATTGGTGGCGCAATCCGCCATCCGGACGGAATCCATGGTCGCCGCGCCTGCTGCGGAGCCGAACGTCAGGCTTGCAAAGACCCTTTCGCCGATCAATCGGCGCCGATCCTTTGGGGAGAGCTTCAGCCCATCGACGCTGGAGGAGCTGGGTCAGGCCGTCCAGTCATGCCGCCGGTGCCCGCTGTGGCGGGACGCAACCCAGGCCGTTTGTGGAGAGGGGCCCCGGAAAGCAACGCTGATGATAGTCGGCGAACAGCCCGGAGACCAGGAAGACTTGGCGGGTCGCCCCTTTGTCGGCCCGGCGGGACAGGTGCTGGACGAGGCTCTGCAAGAAGCCGGCATCGACCGCGAAGATGTCTATGTCACCAATGCTGTGAAGCACTTCAAGCATGAACCGCTCGGCAAGCGGCGCCTGCACAAGACGCCGGCCGCCGACGAGGTCAGCGCCTGCCGCTGGTGGTTGCAGGCCGAGCGGCGACTGGTGCGGCCGAAGGTCATCGTCGCCCTGGGGGCGACGGCCGCGCTCGGCGTGTTGGAACGGAAGGTGGCGGTGACAAAGGAGCGCGGCGCGGCGATCGACATGACTGACGGCGCGACGGCGCTGGTGACAGTACACCCGTCCTATCTGCTGCGCATTCCCGAGGCCGCCAGGAAGATCGCGGAACGAGAGCGCTTTGTGGCAGATCTGAAACGGGCGAAACGTCTTCTGTAGCGCGGCAACGACCATGGCTGAACGAATACGCCGGGGCGGCGTTGTTCCGCTCTGGGCCAGCTTTGCCGTGCGCTCACCGTATGCAAACCGAACGGCGCAATCTAGGTAGGGGCATGGCCACAGCGGACTTTCAGATAGACGAGGGCGAGGGGCGATTGACCCTGCGCCTGGTCGGCGACTGGACCGCAACCAGCCTGGGCCGGATTTCGCGCCGGCTGGACGACGATCTGGCGGAACGGTGCGTCGACGCGGTCGATCTCAGCGACCTTGGCCGTTTCGACACCGCCGGCGCTCTGGCCATCGTCCAGGCCAGCAACTGCGTGCTGCCGGAAACCGCCTGGAAACAGCGCCCGGAAGCAGGGCGGACCTATGCCCTGGTCGAGCGGCTGGAGCGGGAAAGCGCCGGTCCGCCCCGGCGCTCATCCGGCTGGGTGCGAGGCTTCGGCAAGGTCGGGCGTGGCGTGGAGGATATCGTCGCGGAGGCGACCCTGTCGCTCGCGTTCCTCGGGCGCCTGATTGTCGCCGCCGGAACGGCGCTGCGCCACCCGGCCCGCATTCGCTGGGCGGCCTGGTTCAGCCAGATGGAGCGCGCGGGACTGGACGCGATCCCCATCATCGTCGTGACGAACTTTTTCATCGGGGCCGTGATCGCCTTCCTCGGCGCCAATATGCTGACCCAGTTCGGGGCCTCGGTCTTTACCGTGCAGCTGGTCGCCGTTTCGGTGCTGCGCGAATTCGCCGTGGTCATCACCTCGGTGCTGCTGGCGGGCCGCTCCTCATCTTCCTTCGCCGCGGAAATCGGCTCGATGCGAATGACCCAGGAAGTCGACGCCATGCAGGTGATGGGAGTCAATCCATTCCAGGCCCTGGTCATACCCCGGCTGGCGGCGATGCTGGCCATGTTGCCGCTGCTGACCTTTGTCGGGATGATCGCCGGACTGTTCGGCGGCCTGCTGGTGACCTGGGCCGAGTTGTCGTACGGCCCGGCCTTCTTCATCCAGCGCATGACCGAAGACCCCAAGATGGCCACCCATCTGGCCGTCGGATTGATCAAGGCGCCTGTGTTCGCCGTCGTGGTCGCCGCCATCGGTTGTCGCCAGGGCATGTCCGTGGCGGGTGACGTGGAGAGCCTGGGCCGCCGCGTGACCGCGGCGGTGGTGCAGGCCATCTTCGCGATCATCTTTCTGGATGCGGTGTTCGCCATGATCTTCCTGGAGCTGGACTGGTGAGCGGGGAGACCGCCGACACGGCGGCCAGGCCCGAGATTCTGATCGAGGTGAGCGGGCTGCTGAGCCAGTTCGGCGATCGGGTCATCCACGAGAACCTCGACCTGCAGGTTGAGCGAGGCGAGGTGCTCGGCGTTGTCGGCGGATCGGGCTCGGGCAAGACCGTCCTGCTGAATTCCATCATCGGCCTCAAGGAGCCCGACGGCGGCGTCGTGCGGCTGTTCGGTCACGACATGGCGAACCTGAGCAAGGACGAGGCGGCGGATATCGAGCGCCGGACCGGGGTTCTGTTCCAGCAGGGCGCGCTTTTCTCGTCGCTCAGCGTGATCGACAACGTGGCTTCGCCGCTGGTCGAACACACCCGCCTGCCCAAGGACGTGATCCGTGAACTGGCCGAGATGAAAATCGCCATGGTCGGGCTGAAGCCGGAGTCGCATCACCAGAAGCCGGCCGAACTTTCGGGCGGCATGCGCAAACGGGTCGGTCTGGCGCGGGCGCTGGCGCTGGACCCGGAACTGCTGTTCCTGGACGAGCCCACGGCCGGTCTCGACCCGATCGGAGCGGCCGCGTTCGACGATCTGATCCGTCAGTTATCGAACGATCTGGGCCTGACCGTATTCATGATCACACACGACCTCGACAGCCTCTACGCCATCACCGACAAGGTGGCGGTCGTGGCGGACAAGCGGATCGTGGCCAAGGCGACAGTTCAGGAGCTGGAGCAGTCGGACCACCCGTGGATCCAGGAATACTTCCTGGGGCCGCGCGGTCGCGCCGGCAAGAAGGCCGCCTGAGGAGAGCGGAGAGATGGAAAGAGACGCCCACTACGCCGCCGTCGGCATCGCCACCATCGCCCTTCTGGCGGCGTTGGCGGTCTTCGCCATCTGGCTGGCCCGGCTGCAGTTCAACAACGACTATGATGTCTATGACATCGTCTTCTATGGCCCCGTGCGCGGGCTGTCGGAGGGCGGCGAGGTGCATTTTAACGGCATCCGCGTCGGCGAGGTCACCGACCTCAATCTCGATCCGAACAAGGGCGACCAGGTCATTGCGCGCATTCGCATCGACGGCACCACGCCGGTGCGGGTCACGTCGCGGGCGCAGTTGGAGCCGCAGGGCATCACCGGGCTGAACTACATCCAGATCACCGCCGGCAACCCCAACAGCGCCATCCTCAAGACCCAGTATCCCGACAATGTCGTGCCGGTGATCCAGAGCCAGCCGTCGCCGATCGCGGAACTGCTGTCCGGCTCCGGTACGGTGCTGGCGCAGACGGTGGACGCCTTGAACCGGATCAACCGGGTGCTGTCGGACGACAATGTGCGGTCGTTCTCGACCAGCCTGAAGAATTTCGAGTCTCTGAGCACCGAGCTGGAAGCCCGCAAGGGAATGCTGCAGCAGTTGGAGCAGGCTCTGACCCGCGCCAATTCGGCGGTCGCGGAGTACGAGGCCCTCGCCGTCAGCACGCGGCAGGTCGTCGAGACCGACGGGCGCCAGGCCGTGGCCAATATCAACGCCGCGGCGGAGGACGCCCGCGGCGCCATCGCCTCGATCAACCGGATCGCCACGGGGGCGGAGGGACCGGTCAACGAGTTCGTCACGACAGGCCTGCCGCAGCTGCAGCAGTCGATCCAGGGGCTGGAGGACGCGACACGATCGCTGGAGGGGCTCATCGACGAGGTGCGCTCAAGCCCGCGCGACTTCATCGGCCGCGCGCCGAGCAAGGAAATGGAGGTCCAGCCGTGATCCGACTTTCGATCAAACTCGCCCTCGCCGCGGTCGGCGCCCTGGCTCTGGCGGGCTGCGCCCTGCTGTCCTCGCCCGATCCGGTGCAGACCTATCGCTTCGGCGGCCCGGCGGCGGCCAGCATGGCGGCGGAGGGACAACCGAATCTTCGTCAGGTCAGCCTGCGGCGGGTGCAGTTCCCCGAGGCCGTCGAGGGGGACAAGATCCTCGGCGTGACGGGGACCGAGACGGCCTATATCGCCGGGGCGCGCTGGGTTTCGCCGGCCGCCGATCTTTATATGGAGAGCGTGGAGAACGCCTTCGCCGCCCAGGCGACGCGTGTGCGGTTGATCGGGCCGCGCGAGGTGACCCGGGGCGAGCGGGCGCTGGACATCGACATCCGGGCGTTTGAGGCGCGCTATGACGTCCCGGGAGTCGCTCCGATGGTGGTGGTGACGGCCCGCGCCCGCATGTTGGCGTTGCCGGACCGGACCGTGGCGGCGGAGCGGACCTTCACGGTGCAGCAGCCCGCCGCGGAAAACCGGGTCTCGGCCATCGTCGAGGCGTTCGATGTCGCGACACGCGACCTGAACACCCAGATCGTGGCCTGGACCGACGTCAACGCCAGCTGATCAGAGCGCCGCGCGGAGCTCAGCCAGCCGGGCTTCGACCTGTGTCCGCCGGGACGATGAGGCGGACAGTTCGGCGAGCGCCCGGTCGATGCGGACCAGCAGGTCGTTGCGCAGGGCCAGCAGGCGATCGC
This sequence comes from uncultured Brevundimonas sp., assembly GCA_964527675.1. Classification (GTDB taxonomy): domain Bacteria; phylum Pseudomonadota; class Alphaproteobacteria; order Caulobacterales; family Caulobacteraceae; genus Brevundimonas. The sequence goes on from CAZGPS010000043.1 coordinate 15,140, forward strand.
GGTCGGGACGAACTCTCTTTGGACGCTTGCCGGCGAGTCCGAGGGCTTCGCTCCAGCCCCGACGCCAGTCCGCGACGCCATCTGCGCAGGCCTTGAGCGCCGCGGCGGCGCGGGCGTCGACGTTCTGCGCGCTGCGGATCAGGGGCAGGGCGCCCAGGGCGGCGGCGCGGCAGGCGTCGAGCGTCGCCGTGCGGGCTTCCAGCGGATGGGGCGCCGTGTCGTCAGCCGGGGTATGGCCGGAGAGGCGGCCGGCGGCGGCGAGCAGATGGGCGTCGAGCTCGACCATGGCGTCGCGGACCTGGGTCCAGACGGCGTCGAGGTCGCCGGAGCGGGCGGTCGCGGCCTCGACCCGACCGGCCAGGTCGGCGGCGGCGTCCGAAAGGGCGGCGGCGGCGCGGCGGAAGGCGTCGCGGAAGGCGTTCAGGCGGCGGTTGCGGCTGTCGAACAGGCCGGCGAGGCCGCGGCGCGGTTCGAGCGCGGAGGGGTCGAGGCCGTAAAGCCCCGAGCGGGCGTCGGCGAGCCGGGCGGCCGCCTCGCCGAGGTCGCCGGAGCGGGCGGCGGCGAGCGCGGCCTCGATCCGTTCGACCGCGGCGGCGCGGGCGGGTTCGGCGAAGGCTTCGACCCCGGCCTCGTCCCAGGCGGCGTCGATCGCCTCGATACGGGCGGCGTCGGGGGCGGGGGCGTGCCCCTGCCAGCGGTAGGCTCCGTCGGCCATCACTCGGTCTCCCACCCCGGCTCTGCGGCCGGTCGGGTTAACTATGACTACGCCTTGAGGTTTTCGGCAACGGTGTAGCTGGCCTCGGTCTTCGCGGCGACCTCCTCGAGGGTGACGCCCTCGGCCAGTTCGATCAGTTCGAGGCCCGCGCCGCCCGGCCTGACGTCGAAGACGCACAGGTCGGTGATGATGCGGCTGACCACGCCCGTGCCGGTCAGGGGCAGGGTGCAGGCCTTCAGCACCTTGGACTGGCCGTGCTTGTTGGCGTGATCCATGACCACGACGACGCGTTTGACCCCGGCGACGAGGTCCATGGCCCCGCCCATGCCCTTCACCAGCTTGCCCGGGATCATCCAGTTGGCGATGTCGCCGTTTTCGGCCACTTCCATGGCGCCGAGGATGGACAGGTTGATGTGGCCGCCGCGGATCATGGCGAAGCTGTCGGCCGAGCTGAAGTAGGACGACTCCGGGATCTCGGTGATGGTCTGTTTGCCGGCGTTGATCAGGTCCGGATCGACCTCGTCCTCATAGGGGAAGGGGCCCATGCCGAGCATGCCGTTTTCGGACTGGAGGGTGACCTCCATCCCGGCCGGGATGTAGTTGGCGACCAGCGTCGGGATGCCGATGCCGAGGTTGACGTAGAAGCCGTCCTGCAGCTCCAGGGCGGCGCGTTCGGCGGGTTGTTCGCGGGTGCGGGGCATGGGGGCACC
>CAZGPS010000044.1:0-16462 GCA_964527675.1 uncultured Brevundimonas sp.
CTGCATCCCGTCCAAGGCCATCATCCACGCCGCCTCGAAATTCGAGACCGTCGCCAAGGCCGCCGCCGGCGGCACGCTCGGCATCACGGCCAGCAAGCCCGCCATCGACCTGGCCCAGACCACGGCGTGGAAGGACGGCATCGTCCGCAAGCTGAACGCCGGCGTGGCGGGCCTGCTCAAGAAGGCCAGGGTCAAGGTCATCAACGGCTGGGCGACCTTCACGGACGCCAAGACCTGCACGGTGAAGACCGCCGACGGCGACATCGTCATCAGCGCCGAACACGTCATCCTCGCCACCGGCTCCGAGCCGGTCGAACTGCCGTTCCTGCCCTTCGGCGGCGACGTCATCTCCTCGACCGAGGCCCTGTCGCTGGACAAGGTCCCCGGCAAGCTGGTCGTCGTCGGCGGCGGCTATATCGGCCTCGAACTCGGCGTCGCCTTCCGCAAGCTGGGAGCCGAGGTGGCCATCGTCGAAATGGCCGACCGCCTGCTGCCGCTGTACGACAAGGCCCTGACCGATCCGGTCCGCAAATGGCTGGAGACGCACGGCGTCGAACTCCACCTCGGCGCCAAGGCCGGGTCGTTCGAGAAGGGCCAGCTCAATGTCGTCGCCGCCGACGGCCAGTCGCTCAGGCTCAAGGCTGACAAGGTGCTCGTCACCGTCGGCCGCCGCCCGCGGACGAAGGGCTGGGGCCTCGAAAACATGGGCGTCGCCATGGCCGGGCCGTTCGTCAAGATCGACGACCGCTGCGCCACCTCGATGCGCAACGTCTGGGCCGTCGGCGACCTGACCGGCGAACCCATGCTGGCCCACAAGGGCTCGACCCAGGGCGAGATCGTCGCCGAGATCATCGCGGGTCACGACAAACGCTTCGACCCCGTCACCATCGCCGCCGTCTGCTTCACCGAACCCGAGATCGTCTCCGCCGGCCTCGGCCCGCTGGACGTCGAAGGCCGAGACGACGTCATCACGGCGGTCTTCCCCCTGATGGCCATCGGCCGCGCCCTGGCGCTGGAGGCCGGCGACGATGGCGGCTTCGTCCGGGTGCTGGCGTCGAAGACCGATCACCGCCTGCTCGGCGTCCAGGCGGTCGGCCAGCACGTCTCGGAACTGTCCAACAGCTTCGCCCAGATGCTGGAGATGGGCGCGGTTCTGGAAGATGTCGCGGGCGTCATCCACGTCCACCCCACCATGGGCGAGGCCTTCCACGAGGCGTCGCTGCGGGCCCTGGGCCACGCGATCCACATTTGAGGGATCAGGCATCAGGCAACAGGCAGCGGGTCGAGCGAGCTTGACCCTTCCGCTGGATCGCCTGCTGCCTGCTGCCTCCCCCCTTCGCCCAACCGTCACAATCCTCTGGTCTAAGCGAGCCAGCACACCTGTTGTCCGGAGACTGACGATGACCCGCACGCTTCTCGCCGCCGCCTCGGCCCTCGCCCTGCTCGCCCTCGGCGCCTGTGGCGAAAACTCTGGCGGCGCCCAGGGCGAACGCGCCGGGGTCTGGGCCGCCGGCTCCTCGACCGTCTTCCCCTTCACCACCCGCGTCGCCGAGAATTTCGCCCGCACCTCGGGCGGCGCCGCGCCGCGCGTCGAATCGCTGGGCACCGGCGGCGGCATCCAGGCCTTCTGCCGCGGCGTCGGCCCGAACACCCCGGACATCGCCAACGCCTCGCGCCGGATGAAGAAGTCCGAATTCGAGATGTGCCAGGCGAACGGCGTCACCGACATCGTCGAGCTGAAGATCGGCTATGACGGCCTGGTCATCGCCACGGCCCTGAACGCGCCCGACTACGGCTTCACCGGCGACGACCTCTACCTCGCCCTGGCCAAGCAGGTGCCGGGCCCGAACGGGACCTTCGTCGCCAATCCGAACACCACCTGGAACCAGGTCAATCCGGGCCTGCCCGCCACCCGCATCATGGTCTATGGCCCGCCGCCGACCTCGGGCACGCGCGACTCCTGGATCGAACTGGCCATGGCCCCGTCGGCCAAGGCCATCCCGGCGCTGGCCGCCCTGGCCGAGAGCGACCCCGACCGGTTCGAGGCCATCGCCCACACCCTGCGTGAAGACGGCGGCTGGATCGACTCCGGCGAGAACGACAACGCCATCGTCCAGACCCTGACCCGCACCCCGGGTTCGACCGGCGCCTTCGGCTATTCCTTCCTCGAGCAGAACTCCGACACGGTGAAGGCCCACAGCGTCAACGGCGTCATGCCGACGCTGGAGACCATCGCCTCGGGCGAGTACCCGATCTCCCGCTCGATGTTCATCTACGTCAAGAAGGCCCACATCGGCGTGATTCCGGGCGTGAAGGAGTTCGTCATGGAATATATGTCGGACGCCTCGGCCGGTCGCGGCGGCTATCTGCAGGACCGCGGCCTGGTGCCGCTGCCCGCCGCCGAACTGGCCGCCCAGCGCGCCATCGCCACGGCGATGACGCCGATGACCAGCCCGGAGTAGTCGAACGACGGGATCAGGGATCAGGGATTGGGGATTAGAGAGGCTGCGCTTCCCCGTCCTCATCCCTTAATCCCTCAGCTACGCCGCGACCTTCTTCCGCAACCGCGCGATCCGCCGCAGCCGCCGCCAGAACCGGCCGCGCTCGGGCTCGGGATAGGGCTGCAGATTCTCGACGAACTGTTCGGCCGAGGCGCGCCAGCTGAACTTCTCGGCATAGGCCCGCACCGCGGCGCGGTCGCATTTCAGCGCCTCGAGACAGGCGACGCGCAGGTCCTTGTCGATGGCCCCGGCGTTCGAGCCCGGAATGATGTCGATCGGCCCGTGCGCCGGATAGGCCGCGACCGGCGTGCCTGTGGCCATGGCCTCGAGGATCACCAGGCCGAAGGTGTCGGTCCAGCTGGGGAAGACGAAGACGTCGGCGTCGCGGAAACACCGCGCCAGCTCCTCGCCGAACCGCGCCCCGAGGAATTTCGCCTCCGGGTATTTCTCCTGCAGCTCGGCCCGCGCCGGCCCGTCGCCGACGACGATCTTGGTGCCGGGCAGGTCGGTCTTGAGGAAGGATTCGATGTTCTTCTCGACCGCCACCCGGCCGACGTTGAGCCAGAACGGCCGCGGCCAGTCCTTCCCGCCCATTTCATCGTAGATGCGCGGCAGGTCGGGGTTGAACTGGATGGTGTCGACGCCGCGCGACCACGGCGAGACATTGCGGAAACCGTGCGCCACCAGTTCGTCGCGCAGCGTCGGCGTGGCCACCATCAGCCGGCCCGACGGCTTGTGGAACCATTTCATATAGGCGTAGCCGACCTGGACCGGGATCGGGAACCGGGCCGAGACATATTCGGGGAATTTGGTGTGGTAGCTGGTCGTGAACGGCAGTTTCCACTCGACGCAGATGCGCCGCGTGGCGATGCCGATCGGCCCCTCGGTGGCGATATGCACCGCCTCCGGCTCGAAGGCCCGCAGCCGTTCGCGGATCTCCTCCTCGGCCCCCAGCGCCAGCCGGATCTCCGGATAGGTGGGGCAGGGGATGGTCTTGAACTGGCTGGGTTCGATGACCTCGACCTCATGGCCCATGCCGCGGCATTCGGCGATGGTCCGGGTCAGGGTGCGGACGACGCCGTTGACCTGGGGCTCCCAGGCGTCGGTGGCCAGTACGATGCGCATGTGGGCCGGGTGGCTCCGCCGTTGATCGGGTGAAACCTCTAGCGCCTTGCGGCGCGGTTGGCGAGACATCGGGACGCGGCGGATGTGCTCTCCCTTTCCCGAAAGGAAAGGTGTAGGGGCCCGATCATGACCACGATCGTTTCATCCGCCCCGGCGCTTTCGCAGGACTGGGACACCCTCGACCACGGCAAATTCGCCAATGAAGCCATGGCCGTGCGCGCCCTTCTGGCCGCCGTCCCGCTGACCCCGGAAGGGCGCGAGACCGTGGCGGCCGAGGCCGTCGACCTGGTCGAGCGCGCCCGCCGCAGCAACCAGCGCCAGGGCGTGGTCGAAAGCTTCCTGCAGGAGTTCAGCCTCGGCACCCGCGAGGGTCTGGCCCTGATGTGCATGGCCGAGGCCCTGCTGCGCATTCCGGACGAGGACACCCGCGACAAGTTGATCGCCGAGAAAATCGGCTCGGCCGACTGGGCCAAACATCTCGGCCAGTCCGACAGCCTGTTCGTCAACGCCTCGACCTGGGGGCTGATGCTGACCGGCAAGCTGGTCGATGTCGACGAGGACGCCAAGCACGACCTGCCCGGCTTCCTGCGCCGCGTCGCCGGCCGCGTCGGCGAGCCGGTCATCCGCCAGGCCGTCGCCGCCGCCGTGCGCATGATGGGCGAGCAGTTCGTCGTCGGCCGCACCATCGGCGGCGCGCTCAAACGCTCGGCCCGCGAGGGCTGGCTGTGCAGTTTCGACATGCTGGGCGAGGGCGCCCGCACCGCCGCCGACGCCGAACGCTATGAGGTGGTCTACGCCGAGGCCATCGAGGCGGTCGGCAAGATCCGCCGCGACACCCCGGAAATGCGCGGCCCCCAGACCGGCCACGGCGTCTCGGTCAAGCTGTCGGCCCTGTCGCCCCGCTATGAGGCGAGCCATGAGCCGCGCGTCTGGGACGAGTTGTATCCGCGGGTCAAACGCCTCGCCCTGATCGCCGCGAAATACGACATCAATTTCTGCATGGACGCCGAGGAAGCCGACCGCCTCGCCCTGTCGCTGAAACTGCTCGACCGGCTGGCCCACGATCCCGAGCTGGGCGAGTGGAAGGGCCTCGGCCTCGCCGTCCAGGCCTATCAGAAGCGCGCCCCCGAGGTCATCGCCCGCGTCGCCGCCCTCGCCGAAGCCTCTGGCCGCCGCATCATGGTGCGGCTGGTCAAGGGCGCCTATTGGGACACCGAGATCAAGCGCGCCCAGATCATGGGGCGACCCGACTATCCGGTCTTCACCACCAAGGTCGCCACCGACGTCAACTATCTGGTCTGCGCCCGCGCCATCATCGACGCCGCCCCGCACCTGTACGGCCAGTTCGCCACCCACAACGCCGTCTCCCTCGCCGCCGTGCACCGGCTGGCCAAGGACGCCGGCGTCGCCATCGAATTCCAGCGCCTGCACGGCATGGGCGAGCCCCTGTATGACGCCGCCGAGGCCGCCTGGGCCGACGAGAAACTGACCATCCGCGCCTACGCCCCGGTCGGCGGCCATGAGGAGCTGCTGCCCTATCTCGTCCGCCGCCTGCTCGAGAACGGCGCCAACTCCTCCTTCGTTCACGCCCTGCTGGACGAGCGCGTCCCCGCGTCGACCGTCGCCTTCGACCCCGTCGCCGTCCTCGAAAGCCAGCCCGGCCCCCACCCCAAGATTCCGGTCCCCCAGCACATGTACGGAAACCGCCTCAACTCCCTCGGCCGCGACTACAGCCAGCTTGAGGCCCGCGAGCGCCACGCCCTCGCCCTCGACCTGATCGACCGTGAAAAGCTCAACTCGGGCCCGATCGTCAGCGGCGTCCTGCGCGCCGGCCAGAACCCGAGCGACGTGACCAGCCCGTCCGACCGCGACGACGTGCTCGGCTATGTCTCCGAGGCCACCGAGTCCGAAATCCACCAGGCCGTCGAGTTGGCCGCCCGGGCCCATTTCGTCTGGGACGAGGCCGGCGGCGCCGCCCGCGCCATCGTCCTGCGCTGCATGGCCGATGCGCTCGAGGCGGACATGGACCGCTTCGTCGCCCTGCTGGCCCGCGAGGCCGGCAAGACCCTGAATGACGGCGTCGCCGAGGTGCGCGAGGCGGCCGACTTCTGCCGCTACTACGCCATGCTGGCCGAACGCGACTTCGGCGGTCCCGAGACCCTGACCGGCCCGGTCGGCGAGACCAACCAGCTGGTGCTGCACGGCCGCGGCGTCTTCGCCTGCATCAGCCCGTGGAACTTCCCCCTGGCCATCTTCACCGGCCAGATCGCCGCCGCCCTCGCCGCCGGCAACGCCGTGCTGGCCAAGCCGGCCGAACAGACCCCGCTGGTCGCCGCCGAGGCGGTGCGACTGTTCCACAAGGCCGGGCTCAAGCCCGACCTGCTGGCCCTCGTCCCAGGCCGCGGCGAGACCGTCGGCGCCGCCCTGGTCTCCCACCCCGGCATCGACGGCGTCGCCTTCACCGGCGGCACCGACACCGCCCGCGCCATCAACACCGCCATCGCCAAACGGGACGGGGCCATCATCCCCTTCATCGCCGAGACGGGCGGCCTCAACGCCATGTTCGTCGACACCACCGCCCTGCGCGAACAGGTGCTGGACGACGTCGTCCTCTCGGCCTTCGGCAGCGCCGGCCAGCGCTGCTCGGCCCTGCGCATCCTCTATGTGCCCAAGGACTCGGCCGAGGTCCTGATCGAGGGGCTCAAGGGCGCCCTCGCCGCCCAGGTCGTCGGCGACCCGGCCGACCCCGCCACCGACATCGGCCCGGTCATCGACGCCGAGTCGCGCCAGACCCTGGAAGCCCACCTCGCCCGCCTCGAAAAGGAGGCGAAAATCCTCGCCCGCGCCGAACTGTCGCCCAGCGCCAACGCCGGCGCCGGCCCGGGCGACTATTTCGCCCCGACCCTCGCCGAGATCCCGACCCCGGACTTCCTCGAACGCGAGGTGTTCGGCCCGATCCTGCACGTCTACCGCTACGATCCGAAGGACCTGGCCTCGGTCGCCGGCAAGCTGGCCGCGCGCGGCTACGGCCTGACCCTCGGCGTGCACAGCCGCATCGAGGCCTTCGCCGCCCAGGTCATCCGCCTGGTCCCGGCCGGCAATGTCTACATCAACCGCTCGATCACCGGCGCGGTGGTCGGCGTCCAGCCGTTCGGCGGCGAAGGCCTCAGCGGCACCGGCCCCAAGGCCGGCGGCCCCTACAGCCTGATCCGCTACGCCTCGGAGAAAGCCATCAGCAACAACATCGCCGCCCAGGGCGGGGATCCGGCGCTGCTGAACCTCTAGGGGCGCGACTGGCGCGGCGAACCCCGCGTCTTGCTCGTCGCCATCCAGCCCGATATGCGGCTTGGCGGGCCGACGGGGAGCAGGGGATGAATTCGGAGTCTGACGTCGCAATGCCCGGCGGTCCGGTTCCGGCGCCCTCGCGCCGGAATGGGATAATCCCGCCCGAGGCGCTGTGGCTGGCGGTCGTTTTCGCTGTTGTGGAGGCGGCGCCGGACCTCGTGTTGTTCCCGGCCGCCTGGGCGACGATCCTCCCATCGGTGGCGGCCAGTTTTCTTCTGGCCCTCCTGCTGGCCGCGTCCATTACCGCAGCCAGGACAAGGCTCGGGCGGGGTTGGGTCGTGGCGACGGTTGCGGCCATCGCACTCGCCGTTCTGGCAAGAAGCGCCATCAATGTTGTGCTGCTCGGGCTGGCCGGCCGGACTGACGTCGGGGTGGAGGGCTATGCGCTGCCTCAGACGAAAGAGGCGATGCGCATGATGTTCTTCGTCAATCTCCAGCTGTCCTTTCTTCTGTACGGATTCTACGGCACAGCCCTGGGTCTGCTGATGATGCAGCGTGCGCGGCTTGAATCCCGCATCCAGCTCACCGCGGCGCAACTTGAGGTCCTGCGGCTGCAGCTGGCGCCGCATTTCCTGATGAACGCCTTCAACTCCTTGCTTTCGCTGGTGGAGAGGGACCGCAAGGCAGACGCGTCGGAAATGATCTTCCGCATGTCCGCCTTCTTTCGGGATGTCCTGCAATCAGACCTCTCACAGCCCGTGCCGCTGAACGACGAACTGGACAATCTTCACGACTATCTGGCCATCGAACAGAGCTGGATCGGCGACCGATTGACCCTCGACATCGAGATAGCCCCTGACGCCGAACGCGCGGCGGTGGCGCCGCAGATTCTCCAGCCGCTGGTGGAGAACGTGATTCATCATGTCGTCGCCCAGACCGAGGATGTCGTCCGTGTTCGCCTGAGGGCCGACGTCCGCGCCGGCGCCCTTGAGCTCCACATATCGAACACCTTGCCGGCGAGGTGGGAGCCTACCTACAGCGGGACGGGTCTCGGTCAGCGCAACGTCGCCGAGCGACTGACGCATCTGCACGGCCGGAGCGCCCGTCTGGAAACGCGGCGTGGCGCGGAGATGTATGAGGTCAGCCTGTCCGTCCCTTACCGCCGGGCCGACGCCCCGGCGGCCTAGCGTTCTCACTGCCGCAACGGGCGCAAGCCAACGCTGAAACGACGTCGATCTCCATCGTCGCTTGACTCATTTCGATGATTAGCTAATCATTGCAATATGAGCACGGTCTTCAAAGCCCTTTCCGATCCCACCCGCCGCCGGGTGCTTCAGCTCCTGCGTCAGGGGCCCCTCAGCGCGGGCGAACTCAGCGACCAGTTCGACGTCTCGAAGCCGACCATGTCGGCGCATTTCGCGGTGCTGAAGGAGGCTGACCTCGTCCATGCCGAAAAGGCCGGCAAGTCCGTCATCTACCACCTGAAGCTGACGGTGCTTGAGGAAGCGCTGCTCGGCTTCGTCCATTCCTTCGGCCTCGGCGCGGAGACGCCGCAGCTCAAAACCCCCACGGAGACAGCCAAATGAACCGGGATCTGATCGGAAGCCTCGCATGGGCCGGCGGCCTCATCGCCGTCGGCCTCGCCGCCAGCTTCGCCCGCCAGCAGGGCTATATCGACGGCGACATGGTCAACCGGATCGTCATGGGCGCGACGGGGCTGATGGTCGCCTGGTTCGGCAACCGCATGCCCAAGACCTTCGTCGCCAGCGCCGACGCCCGCAAGATCACCCGCGTCGGCGGCTGGTCCATGGCCCTCAGCGGCCTCGTCTACGCCGCCCTGTGGGCCTTCGCCCCGTTCGACGTCGCCCTCTATGTCGGTTGCGGCGCGATCATCGCGGGCATGGCGACGACGATCGCCTACGGCCTGTGGCTGCGCGGCCGGGCGAGACCGGCCTGAGCGGGGAGGGGCGGAGCAGGCGGTCAGGCGGGAACCTCGATCTCCCCATAGGCGGGATCGAACCCCTCCGGCCGCTCCAGCCGCAGCACATAGCGGCCGGGGTGCAGCGCCAGCGTCGCCCGGGACTGGCCGGCCGCGAGCAGGAACTGATCGGCCGGAACGCCGGCGGCGCCTTCTCCGGCCCACAGCGCCTGCAGCAGGGCGGGCCCCTCGAACGCCGGCACGTCCACCTCGAACAGCCGCCGCGCCGGATCGGCCGCCAGCCACCCCGGACGGCCGCGTACGGGGTCCAGCCGCGGGTGAAACACGGACAGGTCGATCCCGCCGTCCGTCAGTCTCGCCCCGACTCCCGTACCGTCCGCGCGGCGGACGACGACCGGCCGATCCGGCGCGAAGGCGGCCTGCACGCCGGCGACGTGCGGCGCATCCTCTTCCGGGCGCAGTTCGGTGGTGCAATAGGCCTGGTCGATGGTCAGCGGGTCGAGCCCGGTCTTGCGTCTCAGGCGCGACGCGAACCACTCGTCGCCCATAACCGGCGCCTCCATGGCATGGCTGTAGCCGCAATAGACGAACACCCGCGCCTCGGGATGGGGGGCGAGAACATTGGCGATCAGGTTGTCCGCCTGGGCCTCCTCGCGCAGGGCCGTCCGGGCGTCCATGTCGATCCCGTCCGGTCCGCGCTGATCGTGGCGGAACTCATAGTCGGCGAAACGATAGCCGAGCCGGCCGGCCTCCCGCACCGTTTCGGCGAGAACCGGGTCGCGCGAATAGTAGCCATAGGTCCGCAGGAAGGGCATCCCCGGCCGGTAGTCGCCGATCCGCGGCGCCGGCTCGGGCTGGAGCGGAGCAAAGGCCTCGCCGGCGAACCAGTCGAACCCCAGCGGGCGCAACCGGCGCATCACCTGGGCAGCGAAGGCCCGATGCCGCGAGTGGTTGTGGGCTTCGTTGAGAATGACGATCCGCCGGTCGGCGGCCGCTTCGACGATCGCCTCCAGCGCATCGGAGGCAGTGGCGTCGGTCAGGTCGGGCAGGGCCGCGTCCGGCCGACGGGTTGTCGCCACCGAGCCGATCGCCGTCGCCTCGTCGCCGAGGAAGGCCGCATACTGGCTCAGCTGCCAACGCGCCGCCTCCTCGCCGGCCGTCGCCTTCGCCTGCAGGTCAAGGTATTGCGGCAGATACCGGCCCTCAACGTCCAGCCTCTGGACCACGCCGAGCGGGACCTGACTCCGGGCGCCGCCGGCGAGACCAATCGCGGGAACCGCCGCGCACATCGCCCCGAAACGCCTTCTGGTCAGCATGTCGATCCTCCGTTGACCCAGATCAGACGAACATGATGCCGGTGGCAAGGGCCGCTTCTCAGCCCAGCAGCCCCATCTCCGCCGCCGCCCGCTCCAGCCCCTCGCGGAAAGCCGGATCGGCGATGGCGATCAGGGCCCGGGCCCGTTCCGCGTCGCTCCTGCCCTTCAGCTCGGCCCGGCCGTGCTCGGTGACGATGATGTGGACGTCGTTGCGCGGCGTGGTCACCGGCCCGTCCAGCCGCGCCACGATCCGCGAGGCCGTCCCCTTCGCCGCCGTCGAATGGCAGGCGATGATCGAGCGCCCGCCGGGCGACGCATAGGCCCCGCGAACGAAGTCCAGCTGGCCGCCCGAGGCGGTGAACTGCCGCCCGTTCAGATGCTCGGAACAGCAGGCCCCGGTCAGATCGACCTGAAGCGTGGCGTTGACCGAGACCATCTTCGCATTGCGCGCGATGACCGCCGGATCGTTCACATAGTCGACCGGATACGCCTCGAAATCGGCATTGCCGTCGAGCAAGTCATAGGTCGCCCGCGTGCCCATGCAGAAGGAGAAGACGCCCTTGCCCGGATGCAGGGTCTTGCGGGCGTTGGTGATCACCCCGTCCTGCATCAGCCGCGCCAGCCCCGGCGTCAGCATTTCGGTGTGCAGGCCCAGGTCACGCCGGTCCTGCAGCGCCGCGCAGACGGCGTTGGGCAGGGCCCCGATGCCCATCTGCAGCGTCGCCCCGTCCTCGATCAGTTCGGCGATCAGGGCGCCGATGGCCGCGTCGTTTGGCGTCGCCTCCGCCGTCGGCAGCTCCAGCAGCGGCGTGGCGTTCTCGACCACCGCCGTCACGCGCGAGACATGCACCGTGCAGTTCCCGAACACCCGCGGCATGGCCGGATTGACCTCGAGGATGATCCGCCCGGCATGATCGCTGACCGGCTTGCTGTAGTCGGTGTTGGTCCCGAAGCTGAAGAAGCCGTCCGCGTCCATCGGCGAGACGGTGCAGATCAGGGTGTCGACGCCGGCCTCGCGCATCACCCACGGCGTCTGCTGAAAGCCCGTGGGGATGAAGTTGACCGGATTGGGCCGGCCCGCGGCCCGCGCCCGCGCCTCCAGCCCGCGCTCGATGGCGCTGTGGAACAGGCTCACCGGACGGATGCGGCCCATCAGCTCGTCGGTCAGCACCGTCTGGCCGGCGATGCCCGTCGACAGCAGATAGTACAGGCTGACCTCGTCGACCTGTCCGGCCCGGGCCCGCTCGGCCAGCGCCGCGAGGATCGCCGGCGGTTGCGAGAACCCCAGCCCCATCGCCACCCGCGCGCCGGACGGGATCAGGGCGGCGGCCTCGGCGGCGGACATCAGACGCTGGGCGTAGAGGGCATGCGACATGGCGGTTTCCATCGGGACGAACCGGACCCTGACACACCGGGAGGCCCGCCAAACCGACTTTGATCAAATCGGCGTTCGTCTTCGACCTAAGTCGGCCATCCCCCGGCCCGGCTCAGGGCGCTCGGGGCCGGACGGCCGATCAGGCCGCCGATCCAGCGCGCCGTGTCGATCAGGGCGTCGAGGTCGTAGCCGGTCGAATACCCCGCCCGCTCCAGCATATAGACCAGGTCCTCGGTGGCGATATTGCCCGTCGCTCCCGGCGCGAACGGACAGCCGCCGATGCCGCCGACCGAAGCGTCCAGCACATCGACGCCCGCCTCGACCCCCGCATAGGCGTTGGCCAGGCCGGTGTTGCGCGTGTCATGGAAATGCAGCCGCAGCACGGCCTCCGGCGCCGCCTTGCGCGCCGCCTCGACCTTGCGCGTCACGCTCCACGGATCGCCGACGCCGATGGTGTCGGCCAGGGCGATCTCCTTCACCCCCAGTTCGGCGATCCGCCCGACCAGATCGGCAACCTGGTCGTCGGACACCTCGCCGTCGAACGGACAGCCCCAGACGCACGACAGGGTCGCCGACAGCGACGGGCCCGCGCCCGCGCCGCCTTCGGAATTGGCCCGGCCCGTCAGGATGTCCGACAGCATCGACACCTGCTGGTCGACGCCCATGCCCTGGTTCTTCAGCCCGAAGCCGTCGGTCGCCGACATGGCCACATTGACCTCGTCGACACTGGTGCCCAGCGCCCGGTCATAGCCCTTGCCGTTCAGCACCAGGCCGATGCGGCTGCGGCCCGACTGGTGGGGCAGGGCGGCCATGACCTCCTCGGCCCCGGCCATCTGCGGCACATATCCGGGATGGACGAAGCTGACCGTCTCGATGCGCCGCGCCCCCGCCGCCTCCAGCCGCCGCACCAGCTCGGCGCGGACGGCCGGCGCCAGCACGGCCTTCTCATTCTGCAGCCCGTCGCGCGGCCCGACCTCGACGATCGTGATCGCCCGGCTCACGGCCGGGCTCCCGGCGCCGCGCTCCCCGACGGCGCATAGACGGTCAGGCTGACGTCGTCGCCGCGCGAATAGTTGTGGCCGCTGACCACGCCCACCGCCCGGCCGGTCACCCCCAGCTCGGCCGAGGCGGCGCTGAAGGCGTCGGCGTCGCGGCCCTCGACGATCACCGGCCGGCCCTCGGCCAGGGCCCGCGCCGCGCCGGCGGCGTCGGTCAGCTCGGTCTCGCGCCCGGTCAGGAAGACGAAGCTGGGCTCATGGAAGCCGGTGATGGCCACCGGCCCCGGCCGACCCTGACGCGGATGCAGGTCGGCCCGCTCCAGCACCTTCTGCAGCTGCGGCGCCACCGCCAGCGGCCGCAGCTGGCGCAGCGTCCCGGCCAGTCCGGCGTGGGCCACCAACCCCAGGACGATGGAGGCGATCACCGCCGCCGTCGGCGCCTTCTGGACCAGCAGGAAGGCCCCGATCAGCGCCGCCAGCGCGGCGAAGACGATGGTGATCGTCGCCCAGGTCTGGGCCGTCGACCGGCCATACTCGGTCAGGCCGAACACGGTCAGGACGACGAGGACAAACCCGGCCAGCAGCGCCAGCGCGGCGCCCGAGTACCGCGAGATCCGCCCGATCGGCCGGGTCAGGGCCGCCGCCGCCAGCAACGCCAGCGCGCCATAGGTCGGCAGGGTGTAGTGGGCCAGCTTGGTCGGAGTCAGCTCGAAGATCAGCCAGGCCGGGACCAGCCAGCAGACGAGGAACCGCACCGCCGGCTCGGCCCGCCGGCTCCACGCCGTCGACAGCGCCGCGGGCAGCATCAGGGTCAGGGGGAAGAACATCAGCAGCGCCCCGACCAGATAGTATCCGGGGGGCGCTCCGTGGCTCTCGTGGCCGCCGGCGATCTTGGGGGCCAGGTCGCCGACGATGGCCTCGCGCCAGAAGCCCCCGTCAGTGGCGATGGTGATGGCGATGGCCCACGGCCCGACGATCAGGGCGACCAGCGGCAGGCCCCAGCCCCAGCCCAGCCGCATCAGCCATTTCACGTCCCGGTCCCACAACGACAGCAGCAGGATCGCCGGCGCCACCACGATCAGGCCGATCGGCCCCTTGATCAGGATTGACAGGCCGATCCCCAGCCAGAACATCAGCTTGTGCGGCCGTCGCGGCGCCGCTCCGGCCCGGGTCGCCAGATAGATCCGCGCCAGCCCGGCCATGGCGATGGTCACCGCCGCGCACAGCATGGCGTCGGTCTTGGCGATGCCCGCCTCGGTCGACAGCAGGAAGGTCGCCCCCAGCATGGCTCCGGCGAGGAATCCCGCCCTCTGGCCGAACATCGCCGCCCCCGCCCAGGCGCAGGCCGCCGCCGCCAGCATGGCGCCCAGCAGCGAGGGCAGGCGGTAGGGCTGGATGTCGCGGTTCTCGACGCTGGAGGTGACCGCCACCGCCGCCGCCTGCATCCAGTAGATGCCTATCGGCTTCTTCCAGCGCGGCTCGTCCTGGAAGCGGATGTCGACATAGTCGCCGCTCTCCAGCATCTGCGACGTCGCCTGGGCGTAGCGGCTCTCGTCGCGGTCCAGCGGCGGCAGCAGCATCAGCACCGGCAGGCCGGCGAACAGGGCCACCAGGGCCGCCAGCAGCGGGCCGCGCCAGCCGGCGATGAATCGGTCGAAGTCGGGGCGCATCATGGCCGCATTCCTATCACGCCGTTTCGCGCCGCGTCATCGTCCTCGCTCAAGCCTCCCGCCCGGCCGCGAAACCCGCTACAGAACCGCGATGATCGAAGCGTCCCCCGATATCTCCGTCGTCGTTCCCGTGCATGACGAGGAAGGCGCCGCCGGCCCCCTGGCGCGAGAGATCGCCGCCGCCTTCGCCGGCCGCTCCTTTGAAATGATCTTTGTCGACGACGCCTCGAAGGACGGCACCCTGGCCGAGCTGCGCGCCCTGAGGACCGAGCTGCCGGCCCTGCGCGTGCTCAGCCATGGCTCGAACGCCGGCCAGAGCCGCGCCGTGCGCACCGGGGTGCTGGCCGCCCGCGCCCCGATCGTCGTCACCCTCGACGGCGACGGCCAGAATCCGCCGGCCGACGCCCCCCGTCTGGTCGACCTGCTGATCGCCTCGCCGCCCAATGTCGCCCTCGTCGGCGGCGTGCGGGCCAAACGTCAGGACTCCGGGGCCAAGCGCCAGGCCTCGCTGTGGGCCAATCGCATCCGCCGCCGGCTGCTGGGCGACGACGCCGACGATACCGGTTGCGGCCTCAAGGCCTTCCGCCGCGACGTCTTCCTGCGCCTGCCCTATTTCGATCACGTCCACCGCTACCTGCCGGCGCTGATGATCCGCGAGGGCTATGAGAACCGCTATCTCGACGTCGACCACCGCCACCGCGAGACCGGCCGCTCGAAATACACCAACTGGGGCCGGCTGGTCGCCTCCCTGTCGGATCTGCTCGGCGTCATCTGGCTGAAGTCCCGCTCGCGCCGGCCCGGAACGGTCACCGAGCTCTGACCGTTCGCGCCCCGGGCGAGCAACCGTAGCGGTACGGAGCGAACGGGGGTATTCATCGTTAACAAGCGCGGCCGTACCGGCCCGCTCGCGCCATTCGCTATGGAGCCACAGCCATGCTGATCGCCCTGCCGCTGCTCGTGATCCCGGTCGTGCTGTACAATATCGTGGTCCTGACCGGCCTGATGGGGGCGTCCGGGGTCGTCGGCACGGACAGCGGCCTGCGCGACGTCCTGTTCACCATCCCCATGGCCTCGGGCGCGGGCTGGAGCGTCGGCGTCGGCGACATGATCCTGTTCCTGGCCCTGATCCTGCTGTTCTTCGAACTGCTGAAATCGACCTCCAGCCAGAAGGTCGCCATCGTCCAGCACGCCCTGTCGATGATCCTGTTCGTGGTCTGCCTGGTCGAGTTCCTGCTGATCAAGGGCTTCGCCACCTCGACCTTCTTCCTGATCGTGACCATGGTCATGCTCGACGTCCTCGCCGGCTTCATCGTCACCATCATCTCGGCGCGGAAGGACCTGGAGTTCGGGGCGGGGTGAGGGCAGGGAGGGCGTAGGGTTTGGGGTGTGGGGTGTGGGGACGGAGCGTTCCCGGCACTCGCCGCTGTTCCCTACACCCCACACCCCACACCCTCATCACCCCTCATCCACCGGCAGCACATGCGGCGCCTCCGGATGCCCCTGCTGCGCCCGCTGCACCGCATAGGCGACCAGCCACAGCGCCATGGCCCAGGCCGCGCCGACGCTCCATCCGGCCAGCACGTCGCTGGCCCAGTGGGCCGCCAGATAGACCCGCGTCAGCCCGACGATCAGGGTCAGCAGCACCGCGACGCCGATGATATAGGCCTTGAAATGCCGCTCCGGGAACGCCCGGGTCAGCATCACCCCGATGCTCAGATAGAAGACCGCCGACAACAGGCTGTGGCCCGAGGGGAAGCTGGCGTTCAGCGTCTCGACCGCCTGCAGCGCCGCCGGCGGCCGCTCGCGCCCGAACATCGCCTTCAGCCCCTCGCTCAGCGCCACCCCGCCGGCGAGACCCACCGCCAGCAACAGGGCCGACAGGCGCTTCCGCTGCATCACGAGGAAGCCGATCGTCACCAGGGCGAACAGCCCCAGCACGGCGATCCCGCCCAGCGCCGTCAGGTCCATGGCCGCCTCCTCCAGCCAGCCCGGCCCCCACGGATCGGCCATGGCCCCCGGCCGCATCGCCTCCAGCACCGCCTGGTCGAAGGCCCGGCCGTCGGCCTCGGTCATGTCGTCGGCCAGTTCGACGAAGGTCATCACCCCCACGGCGACGATGAACAGGGCGCTGATGGCGGCGATTTCGGTCCGCGCGATGCGCAGGGCGCGACGGGCGAAGGCGGCGAGTTGGTCGGAGGTCATCGGCCCCAAACGGTCCCGCTTGCGGGACGTTCCCCTCACGCGTTCGTGATC
>CAZGPS010000045.1:0-16428 GCA_964527675.1 uncultured Brevundimonas sp.
CCTGCCAGGTCGGAGCCATGACGATGGCGCTCAGAAACAGCGCCAGGGACACCAGAACCGCATTCGGCGGCGACTGCTGCATGCCCAGGGCGGTGCGCAGCAATGACAGCACCACGACGATGCGGACGAAGCTGGTGGTCATGATCACGATCGACGGCGCCAGCGACAGCACGGTCATCAGCCCGACCAGTTGCACCACCCGTTCGGTCAGTCCCGATCCGGTCCCGAGGTCGATATTGATGGCCGAGCCCGAGCCGCCCGCCGCCGCCAGATCCTGCGCCAGCGCCGCCAGCGGCCACAGCAGGCAGAAACCGGTGGTGACCAGCGACAGCAGGGCGGCGCGCTTCAGCTCGGCGCGGCCGGGCAGGACGAAAACGTCCTTGAGGGTCACGTGTCCGCTCCCGGTCCGCGCGGCTCGATCAGCTCGCGGCCCTCGCCGAGGATCAGCAACCGTTCCTCCCCGTCGATCCGCACCAGCACCAGCCGGCGCACGGGGTCCAGCACCAGGGTCTCGACCACCGTCATGCGCCGTTCGCCGCGCTCGGCGCTCAGGCGCGCCAGCAGCTGCGGCGCATAGCGGCGCGCGGCCCAGGCGGCGAGGCCGATGATGCCGAGAGTGAAGGCGAGGGCGAACACCGCCCGCAACAGATCGAGAAAATTCATGCGACAGCCCCGCCGGCGAAGCCTGTCCGGCCCCTCAAGCCTTCGGCGATCATGGTTAACGGGGCGTTGAGATAACCTCCCATTAACCATGCAGACGGCAGTTTCTGCCCATCGGACCGTGGGCGACTCGCGCCCGCGACCGTCACCGCATCCGGAAGAGGGAGGCAGACGCCCGTGGCCATCACCGACCTGCCGCTGCTGGGCCAGATCAAGGGCCGCCTGACCTGGCTGGACGAGCGCCAGCGCGTCATCGCCGAGAACGTCGCCAACGCCGACACGCCCGGCTACGCCAGCCGTGATCTCAAACAGCCGACGGATTTCGCCGCCGCCCTGCGCGGCGGCGGGCCGCTGCGGATGACCACCACCAGCGCCATGCATATCGCACCGGCCGGGCCGACAGCCCGCTTCAACGCCCACAAGGCCCCGGACTCCGAGACCACGCTCGACGGCAGTTCGGTCGTGGTCGAGGAACAGATGCTGAAGATGGCCGAGAGCCGGATGGCCTATGACGCCGCCATCGGCCTCTACCAGAAGTCCATGCAGATGCTGCGCACGGCCGCCCGCGCGCCCGGCCGCTGACGCCGTGAGGAACTAGCCGATGACCGATCCCGTCCCGCCCCGCAACAGCGCCATGGCCGTCGCCGCCGGCGCGCTCAAGGCCCAGCAGTCGCGCATGCGGGTCATCGCCGAAAACATCGCCAACGCCAATTCGACGGCGCTGACGGCGGGCGGCGAACCCTATCGTCGCCAGATTCCGGTCTTTCAGGCCCGCGAGATCGACGGCGCCACGGGCGTCACCCTCGCGGAGGTCCGGCCCGACATGGGCGACTTCAAGAGCGAATACGACCCGTCCCACCCGGCCGCCAACGCCGAGGGCTATGTCCTGCGCCCCAACGTCGACACCCTCGTCGAGGCCATGGACATGCGCGAGGCCCAGCGCGCCTACGAGGCCAATCTGAACGTGATCGAGACGGCGCGGGCGATGGACACCCGCACGCTCGATCTGCTCAAGCGATAGAGGCTGAACGATGAACCCCTTGATGGCGGCCAAGGCCTATGCGACGATCCAGGGCGGGGAGATGCCGACTGCGCCCTCGGCCCCGGCGGGCGGACCGGGCTTCTCGGAGCTGCTGAGCAACGTCATGGGCGACATGACCCAGACCTCGAAGGCGGCCGAGACCCAGATGACCGCCATGGTCCAGGGTCAGGGCAGCCTGATCGACGTGGTCACCGCCGTCTCCTCGGCCGAGGCCTCGCTGGAAACCGTCATGGCCGTCCGCGACCAGGTCATCTCCGCCTATCAGGAGATCATGCGGATGCCGATCTGAAGGCTCAGCCTTCCAGCGACACCACCGGCTGGGTGACCCCGCTCGCCCGTCGCGTCCGCCCCTTCAGCCAGTCGCGGATGTGCGACTGGATCGGATTGTCGATCAGGAAGTGGAAGGCGAAGGCGAAGGCGAAGGCCGCCAGGACCCCGCCGACCCACAGCGCCCACTGGACCCCGACCGGCAGGGCGAAACGGGCGATGGCGACATTGGCCACGCCGAACCAGGCGATCCGCACCACCTCATTGGTGATGAACATAGCGAATGAGACCTGGGCCGCCTCCTCGACCCATTTCGACGGCCGCGGCGTGGGCGTCGCGCCCGCCGCCAGGATGATGACCGCGATACAGGCCAGCGAAATCAGGGCGTGTTTGTCGAAATACTGGACGAAGGCCAGCAGCAGCGCCGCGCTGATCCCGGCCCAGCCGGCCAGCCGCGGCGAAATCCAGACCTTCTGCGCGAACCAGGCCAGGGCCACGCCCAGCGCGAACAGCGGCAGGGCGCGCACGAAGCCATAGCCCATAGGCATCTGGTAGACGGGATAGCCCAGCAGGCTCCAGCTCAGCTGGTTGGCCAGAAGATAGCCGCCGACGCCCAGCGCCAGCACGCTCCACGGCCCCAGCCGCATGACGCCCTTCAGCAGCCACGGAAACACCAGATAGCAGCCGATCAGGGCCGAGATCGACCAGCTCGGCGCGTTCCAGCCATAACCGCCGGGCACGCCATAGGCCTGGGTCAGGGTCAGTTGCGCCCACAGCTGGTCCCAGCGGAACCACTCCGGCGAGCGCGGCGCGACGCCCAGCGCCGTGCTGGCGAGGACCAGTCCGACGAGCGTCAGCCCCATCATCAGATGCGCGGGCACGACCCGCAGAAAGCGTTTGAGGAAGAAGTCCCCGCCCGACATCCGGCCCGCCGCCACCGAGGCGCCGTAGACCCGCATCAGCACATAGCCGCTGTCGATCAGGAAGAAGTTGGTCAGCAGGAAGCCGCCCCGCTCGAACACGGGATGCAGGCCTTCGGCCAGGGCGATCGGCCCCGCGCCCTCGAAGTGATGCAGGATGATCAGTCCGGCCACGATGAAACGCAGCGCGTCGAGCCATCCTCCCCTGACGATGGGAAGTGTCTCATTCCGGGTCGAAATCGCCGTCCAGGCCATCGGAATAGCCTCCTTCGAGGCGAATTCCGCAAGGACCAGGCCGCGAGCGGGCCTTACCCCCGCACCAGCCTCAGAAACTCTTCCCGGGTCCGCGGATCGTCGCGCACCACGCCGCTCAGGTGGCTGGTGCTGAGGCTGGCGCCCGGGGCGTTGACGCCGCGCAGGGTCATGCAGCTGTGCTCCGCCTCGATCACCACGCCGACGCCCTGGGGCCTCAGCACCTCCTCGATGGCGAGGGCAATTTCAGATGTAAGCTTCTCCTGGATCTGCAGTCGCCGCGCATAGCCGCGCACCACGCGGGCCAGCTTGGAAATGCCGACGACCCGGTCGGTCGGCAGATAGCCGACATGGGCCACCCCCACGACGGGCAGCATGTGGTGTTCGCAGAAGCTGACGAAGCGGATGTCCTTCAGCACGACCAGCTGGTTGTAGCCGCCGACCTCCTCGAATGTGCGCTCCAGATAGTCGCGCGGATCGACCTCATAGCCGGCGAACAGCTCCTTGTAGCTGCGCGCCACCCGCGCCGGGGTGTCCAGCACCCCCTCGCGGTCGGGGTCGTCCCCGGCCCAGCGGATCAGGGTGCGGACGGCGGCTTCGGCCTCGGCCTGGGATACGGTGGTGTCGGTCATGCCCCGCTTTACGCCGGGAGCAGGGAATTGATCCAGCGCCGCGGCTGCTAACGCGCCGTTAACCACGCTCCCGGCATTTTCTGCCCAGTACGGCCCGACGCGGGCCAGCGTATCTCGGGGCGTGGAATGAACGGCGCGGAAGTTCTGGATGTGGGCCGCGACGCCCTGTGGCTGACCATCCAGTTGGCCGCCCCCATCCTTATGGTCGGCCTGGTCGTCGGCGTGGCCATCGGCCTGTTCCAGGCCCTGACCCAGATCCAGGAACAGACCCTGGTCTACGCCCCCAAGATCATCGCCATCTTCGTCTCCCTGCTGCTGTTCCTGCCGCTGATGGGCGGCCTGCTGGGCGGCTTCATGCGGACCATCGCCGCGCGCATCGCCGGCATGTAACCGCGTGGAGCCCTACGCCACCGCCGACCAGGTCTGGCAGGGGGCCATGATCTTCGCCCGCATCGGCGCCATCATGCTGATGCTGCCCGGCGTCGGCGAAAGCTATGTTCCCCCGCGCATCCGCCTGTCGCTGGCGCTGGTGGTGTCCCTCGCCCTGTGGCCGCTGATCGCCGGCAGCCTGCCCGCCCTGCCGGCCACCCTGGGGGGTCTTGCGGGCTGGATCATCCGCGAGGTTCTCGTCGGCCTCGCCATCGGCGCCCTTCTGCGCAGCTTCCTGACCGTGCTGTCCACGGCCGGCGAGGTGGTCGCGTTGCAGACCACCCTGGCCTTCGCCCAGACGGCCAATCCGATGCAGGCCCAGCCGGGCAGCACCATCTCCGCCTTTCTGATGCTGCTGGGCACGACCCTGATCTTCGCCACCAACACCCATCACCTGTTCATCGCCGGCCTTGTCGGCTCCTATGAGCTGATCGCCCCGGTCCGGCCGCTGGTCACCGGCGACTTCGCCACCCTCGCCATCAAGACCGTCGGCGACGCCTTCATGCTGGGAATTCAGCTGGCGGCGCCGGTGCTGGTCTTCGCCATCATCTTCAACCTGGCCTCCGGCCTCGTCGGTCGGGTCATGCCCGCCTTCCAGGTCTATTTCGCCGCCGCCCCGCTCAGCATCATCCTGGGCCTGTCGATCTTCGCCCTCAGCCTCGGCGTGATGGGAACGGTCTTCATCGACCGCTACCGCGCCCTGGCCAACGTCTTCGCGGGAGGCGCCGGTGGCTGACGCGCCGGATCCCGACTCGAAGACAGAAGAGGCCACCCCGCGAAAACTCGCGGACGCGAGAAAAAAGGGCGACGTCGCCAAGTCGCCCGACGTCGCCGCCGCCCTGTCGCTGATGGGGGCGGCCACGGTCATCCTGATGTCCGGCGGCTGGTTCGCGACCTCGATCGCCGGCCAGCTGCTGCCCTTCATCGCCGAGCCCCACGCCATGACCGGCGGCCTCCAGGCCGGGGCGGGAGTCGAGATCGGCACGCGCGCCCTGTGGGCCATCGCCCCCTTCCTCGGCGCTGTCATGCTGGCCACCATCCTCGGCGGCGCCGGCGGCAATCTGGCCCAGTCCGGCCTGCTGTTCACGGCCGAAAAGCTCAAGCCCGACTGGTCCAAGGTCAGTCCGATGAAGGGGTTCAAGCGCATCTTCGGGCCCGACGGCCTGGTGCAGTTCCTCAAGACCTTCCTCAAGCTCATCGCCGTCGGCGTGATCTGCTGGCTGGTGCTGCGGCCGCATGTGCGCGAGCTCGAAAACCTCGCCGCCATGTCGCCGGCCCTGATCCTGCCCTTCGCCCGCGACCTCGCCATCGCCCTGATGGTCTCGGCCCTGATCTTCCTCGGCTTCACCGCCGGCGCCGACTATCTGTGGCAGCGCTACCGCTTCGCCGAGCGGATGAAGATGACCCGGGAGGAGACCAAGGAGGACTACAAGCAGGCCGAGGGCGACCCGCATGTGAAGGCCAAGCTGAAGCAGATCCGGGCCCAGCGGAGCCGCCAGCGGATGATGCAGAACGTTCCAAAAGCCACGGTCATCGTCACCAACCCGACCCACTATTCGGTGGCCCTGCGCTACGAGACCGGCGACGCCGCCCCGGTCTGCGTCGCCAAGGGCGTCGACGCCCTCGCCCTGCGCATCCGCGAGGTGGCGCGCGAGCACAAGGTGCCGATCGTCGAGAACGTCCCCCTGGCCCGCGCCCTCTACGCCGCCGTCGAGATCGACGAGACCATCCCGCGCGAACATTTCGAGGCGGCGGCGAAGGTGATCGGCTTCGTCATGCAGAAGCGGAAGGGGCGCTAGTCGGACAGGTCGAAGCTGGCGGTCTCTCGCCCGTCCTGACGCAGGATCAGGCGCACGGGGCTGACTCCGGCGGGCACCCGCGGAAACACATAGGTCACGGGTCCTTCCGACCGGCTGAGGTAGACCGTGTAGCTTGGCCGTTCGCGGCTGGACGCGCCATAGTAGTTTCCGTCCCAGGCATATTCGACGCCGTCCGATCCCATGACGGAATAGCGCTGCGGGTCCTGCTGGATGCCGCGCCGGGTATCGCCATCGTGTCTCGCCGTCAGCGTCACCTCCACGCCTCCGCCGCTCGTTCTCGTCACGCGGTCGACCTTCATGTCGAGGTAGCCGGTGCGTTGAAAGCCCCCTTCGAGATCAGCAACCTTGGCGGCGAACGCGCCGCCGAACTCGCCCTCGCCCTCGACCTCGCCGACCCGGAATATGTAGCCGACCGGGGTCATCGGGCCTGACCGCGAGTGCCACAGGCGTATCCGGGTCTCCTCGCCCGGCGCGATCTCGAAGCCGCTGGGCCGCACCCGACGACCCGTTTCGCCGGCATGGTGATACGGTCCCCCGCCGGTGCTGGTCTCCCCGCCCTCGCCGCGCAACGTGGCGGAGATATCATTCAGCCGGACCTGCGTCGTGGCCCCCGTGCGGTTTGTCAGCGACCAGGTGCTCTCCCAGTCGCCGTCATCCCCCTTCTGGAGCGACACGAACGAGACGTCATAGGGGCCGACGCGCGCGGGCGGTCCAGGTTCGGAAAAGGCTGAATCGGCCGAGGTCGCCCCGTCGGCCAGACGTCGGCCCGAGTATGCCATGGGCGGTTCCGTGCTGCTCGTTCCCGTCCTGAGCTGGCCTGTGAAAGCCTCCAGCTCCGCATCGAACCGTATCGAGACCAGATAGTAGACGTACGTCGTCGAATTGTAGGGCGCGCGCATGGTGCCGGACAGGCTGCCGTCCTGCTGGAGCCTCAGGCGCACCAGCTCCGACGGCGACGGGCGTTGAACCGTCATGGCCTCGCCTACGAGGGCGTCGCCCTCGACCCTTAGCGGCAGGATCGTCCCGCGCGTCGTCTCGTACCGGCCCTCGAACTTCCTGAGCTCGGCAGGGTCGACGGCGGCCGGCGGCGGCGGCGGCGGCGTGCCGACCGTGCCGTCGAGATTCAGTCCCGGCAGTTCTATCTGTTTGGAGGGGCCGTCCGTCTGCTGCAGTGGATTCACGCTGCCCGGCCGCCGTTCAATGACGGAAATGCTGTCCACGAGCCGCTGGCGCACGCTGCTGCCGACGTCGAAAATGAAGCGAACCGTGATCCGGCCCTTTGGCGGAATTTCGCTGGTCGGCGGGAAATGCCACTGGGGCATGTTCGCCTCGTCGGTGTGGACGTATTCCATCCTGAGCGGGGATCCGCGGCTGTTCTCGACGTTCAACAGGGCCCGCACCGGCTCCACGATCTGGTTGGAGAAGGAGCGCCCGCGGGCGCCGTCGTTGCGGAAGGTCAGGGTCACGGCCACGTTCCGCCCGGCGTCGCCGTCGTATTTGACGTCGTCCATTCTGACCGCCCACCAGTCGATCGGCACGAAGCCGGTGTCATCCGGCGGCGCCAGGGGGCCCCTGTCCGGCGCGCTGGCGGCGGGCCAGTCCGGACGCTCGCCGATCTGCCGCATGAACAGGTTGCGCCAGGCGTCGGCGTTTCCGCGCGCGAGGAAGAAGGCCTGGCCCTGCGGCTGGGTCGAGCCGTGCGCCAGCCCCTGCCAGCGGTTGTCCCCATCCATCGACGTAAGGAACCCCAGCATGGCGCTCTCGTAACCGCCCGGGGTCGCCGGCAGGTCGGGCACGGTCAGCCCCTTGGCCCGCAGGGCGGCCAGCAGATCCCTCATGCCCTTCTCGCTAAGGAACAGCAGCTTCGTCATCTGGACGGTGTTGAAGGCCGGCGCGAAGCGCTCGATCTGGAATTTCCGGTCCATGAACCGGGCGCCGGGGTCATCGATGCCGAGCACCGAGCGGTTGAATTCCGCCAGCGTCACCAGGGTTTCGGTACGGCCGCCATAGCCTCCGCCGGGTGAGTTCATCACCGGATCGAACTGCGTCTCGGGGTGGTTCAGATAGGCGGCTATTTCGTCGACCGTCATGCCGGTCGCCTCCTCGACCAGCCATTCCAGCAGCCGGCGCTGAAGAGCGGCCAGCGCTTCCTGAAGGAAGGTCGGCAGGATGCCTTCAATCACGCTGCTGATGAATTGCGCGGTCGCGATCAGCGCGTCGGGAAGGCCCGCCATGCTCAGGAGGTGGTCGCTCATATAGGCCGAGGCGACTTCCTTGGCCCGGCCGATGTCGGCGCCGTCGGAATGGGGATTGTAGACGAGGGCCAGCGAAATCTCGTGCGCCGTCCTGGGCCAGGCGCGCAGACCGCGATCGATGTCCTCGATCCAGGCGCGCTTGTACTCGGCCTTGGGACCATGCGCGGCGGAATAGGCGACCCGCGCCGGGCCCCGCAGCTCCAGGCGTTCGCGATCATAGCGGTCGACGTCCCGCTGAAGCCCGTTCCTGAGGGTGGAGAAGATCGACGGCACCGAGGTGCTTGTGCCGGCCCCCCGCAACAGGCGCTCCTCGAGCAACGAGCCCGGGTAGGCGCGGACCATGTGGCGATAGATGAAATCCTCCAGCCCCTCGATGCTGGTTTCCGAATGGGTGTCCGGCGTTCGCTTGCCGACGTAGCTTTCCAGAACGATGTGTTTGAGGGCGTTCCTCGGCTCGGGCTGGATGGCGAAATCGCCGCCGGTGTAGTGGTTGACGAAGGTGTGCATGAACATGTCGCCGGCGGCGTGCGTCAGATAGCCGGCGACGAAGGCGCGGATTTGCGGCGTGTCCGTCGCGGGGGCCACTTCGCCGAGCGGCCCTCTGTTCAGGGCGTCCCTGACCCGTTCGACGTTGGCATCCTTGCGCCCGTAGGCCAGTCGCCACAGATGCGTCAGCCAGGCGTCGGTGCCGGGCTGGCTGGCGGGCTCATTGTGCTGCGGGCTTCCCAGCAGGTTCAGGTTGGTGCCGGGGTGGATGACCTGCTGTCCGGTCATGAGGTCCGGGTAGGCGTCGGGCCCCACCACCCCCGCTCGATATTGCGCCGGGGCCGCGCGCAAGGCCGCGACGATCGCGGGGTTCGCTTCGAACTCTCCGAGGGAGCCGATGACCCGTCCCGTGGCGTATTCGGTCTGGTAGATGGTGACCATGCCGTTGTCGGTCGCGTCACGCATGGCCTCATCGGCCAGATAGACGTGGGTCTTCGGCTTCCAGGCCAGCGCCGGACCGGCGATCGGCGCGAGCACCGAAAGGCACAGCAGCAGAGCCACGCCTTTTTGCAGTCGGCGCCGCGTCTCGCTGAACATGGACATGGCAAGGCCTCCCCGGACAAAGCTCCAGAGTGAAAGCCCGGGTGGCGCGCGCATACGGGGTGTTCGACCAACGCCCCCAATCGAGCGACGAACGGGCGCCCGATGCCGCCATGCGGTTCGGCCAAGGCGGCCGGCGACAGACCGGGGTCCCGCCCGGCGCTCCGACTGATGTCCAGCGCTGCTTCTATCGCGGCAGTTCGAACACCGTCGTCTGGGCGCCGTTCTCGCGCAGGATCAGCCGCGCCGCCGTCACGTCGGCGGGCACGCGCGGGAAGACATAGGTGACGCGCGACTGGGCCTGGGGCTGCAGCCATATCGTCTCGTTCAGATGCTCGGCGCCGGACTGGCCGTAGTAGTTGCCGTCCCAGCCGTATTCGAAGCCGTCCGAACCGATCAGGGCGAACCTCTGGGTGTCGTACTGCACGCCCTTGCGCTCCTGGGAGCTGTTGCGGGCCGCGAGAATGACTTCCACCGACCCGTCCGCGGTGCGGCCGACCCGATCGATCCTCATGTCGAGATAGGCTGTCGGCCGATAGTCGCCTCCGCCCGCGACGCCGCCCGGACCGCCCTGCGGCGTTGGAGAGGGGGCGGGTGGGGGCGGCGGCTCCCGTCGCGCGCTGAACGGCATGGGGCTGTTGGATGGGCGATGGACGTAGGCGGCGCTGCCCTCCAGCCGCGTTCTGTCGAACGACGGGGTCAGGTCCACGGCGAACCAGGTCGTGTCCGCCGATTGACCGGCGCGCTGCATCACCCCGACCAGCCGGCCCTGCGGGCTCAGGGTCAGTCTGACAGGGTCGGGCGCCGGCTGATCGGTGCGGAGCTCGCCGACCAGCAGGCCGTCCTGATAGCGCAGATTCAACCTGCCCGATCCGTTGTAGACATAGTCGCCTTCCAGCGCCCGCATCGCCGCCTCGGCCGGGAAGTTCGGCGCGGGGTCAGCCGGGGGCGTGAGGGCCGGCGGTGGTGGTGGCGGGGCAGGCGGCGGGGCGGGCGCCGGCGGCGGGGTGTTATTCCTCGGCGGATCAGCCTTCGTGAACCGGGGGAGGTCGAGTGAGAAGCTCGCTGGCGGGACGCCGGGCGGGGAGAGGGTCAAAGTCCACTGGCGGGCGAGCCGCTGCGCCGCCGCATCGACCAGGTAGGAGGCCAGATCGATTTCCACGTATTCGCCCGAAGGCACCGTGATTTCGTCCTGGCCCAGATAATTTCGGCCACCGAACGCAACGCGTGCATCGTAGCCATTGGCGGTCGTCCGACCCCCTTCTTCCGTAACCACGCCCCTGATCCAGGCCGAGCGCAGTTTCAGCGGCGCATTGGTGGTGTTCTGAAGCGTCGCTTCGATCACCGTCAAACCCGTCCCGTGACCGTCCCGCGGATTGGCTGAGCCATAGACGATGCGATCGATCCGGACGCGCCATTGGCCCATCTGGCGGAAGTCGGGGCTGCCCGGGAAGGCCTGGACGCCGGATTCACGGAACGGCCTGATCGGCGGCGTCGACAGGGCCGGCCCCGCCGGGGGCTGGTCGGCGGGCGACGGCGTAGCCGCGGGCGCCGGCAGGCGTGGCAGAGGCAGCACGCCGCCCTGGGCTTCGCGCATCGGCGCGCGGGGATCGGGTTCGGTGACCTGAATCGACACGACATCGCCCTGATGATCGGTCGGGACATCGAACGTCGCCGTCAGCGTCACCTCCCCGTTCCGGGCCACCATGCCGGTGCGCTCCCAGCTGAGCGACGCCGGCGTATAGGTGGTCCTGCCGGTCAGCACGATGCGCAGGCCGCCTCCGCCCAGCGTCGGCAAGGGCAGGGGTGACACGTTCTTCAGCCGCATCACGACCTGCACCCGCCCCCCGCCCAGGAAGGTGGTGGCCGCCGGGATGTAGCGAACGCTCACCACCCGCCGCGACCATTTGGCCCCGATCGTCGTGGGTCCATTCTCGACCGCTATCGCTTGCTGAGGCGTGGCCAGGACGGGGCCGGGGGTCGCGAGCAACATCGTCGTCAGGGCGGCGAGGCAGACGCCCGTCAGTCGGTGCGTCGGGCTGGAAGGCTTCATGGAAGGTCCGGGTGATCCGTCGAGATGATCGATCACCCGCCGGCAGGGGTCCTCGCGCCGCAAGTCGAATGCGACGAACCCGGGGCTGTTGCGACGAAGCCGGGCGCGCCGGCCGCCGCCCCGCTACTTCCCGCCCGCCACGGGCCCGACGAGTCAGGGCAGGCCCCTCGCCTGATTGGCCGGGCTATCGATCCATCAGCTGCGTCCTGCGGCGACGGAAGAGGCGCCGGCCGCCGGCGCATAGGGGGCGAACGGACTCAGCCCCAGCCATGTCTGCATGTCCGCCGCCAGCCGGTCGTCGCCGGTCAGGATCAACCGTTCCTCGTCGAGGGCGCGCCGCACGGTGTCGTGGCCCATCCAGATCGCCGTCATCGTCCGCAGGTCGACGCTGACGTACAGGTCGATGTCAAAGCCGGGCTCGGTCGAGCACAGGTCGACGCCGGCTTCGGGATCCACGATCAGCCAGAAGCGACGCCGGTTGGCCGGCAGGTCGGAATAGAGGAACTGCACCACGCTGCGGCGACGGGGCATCGGCCTGGTGTCCAGGTTGCGTCGCATGTCCCACATCAGCAACTGCACATCGAGGTTCTGTAGCGACACCTCGGCCTTGACCCGCCGCTGGCCCCAGACGCCGAACGCCTCGATGATCGGCGCCAGTTCCAGCCCCGCCTCGGTCAGATGGTATTCGGCCGGGCCTGAGCCGACGCTCATACGCGACACTACCCCGGCCGCCTGAAGGTCCCTCAGCCGTTGCGACAGCAGGGCCGGCGACATGCGCGGTACGCCGCGCCTCAGATCGTTGAACCGCGTCGACCCGGCGACCAGTTCGCGTAACAGCACAATGGTCCACCGTGTGCTCAGCACCTCGGCCGCCATGGCGACCGGACAGAACTGCCGATAGCTGCCTTGCGCCATCGCCTCCTCCCGTGAAGTGGCGCAGAATAACGCCGATCGGGCAGTATCTGAAGTTCAGTAGCTGTAGCGCCCGGATTCATTTGCTGAACTGGAACCGGCGGGCCCGTCCCGCCACACCGCTGTCCGCATACACGGATCAGACAAGGGTGTTTCGATGTCCACTTCCCCCCCACCGTCTCTACAGGTCGCTCCGATCGACTGGCTGGCGCGCGCCGACGCGCTCGCGCCCCGGCTCGCGGCCGAGGCGGGTCGGCACGACGCCGACGACAGTTTTGTCGCCGAAGCCTGGGCCCGCCTGAAGGCCGAAGGTTTCTTCAGCGCCCACGTTCCGGCCGAACTGGGCGGCGGCGGCGCGGATTACGCAGAGCTGGCGGCGGTGATCCGGCGCCTGGGCGCCTGCTGCGGCTCGACGGCCCTGACCTATTCGATGCATTCCCACCTCGTGGCCGCCGCCGTCTGGCGCTGGCGCAATCAGAACGCCCCGACCGACGGCCTGCTGAAACGCGTCGCGGCCGAGAATCTGGCCTTGGTCTCCAGCGGCGGCGCCGACTGGCTGAAGAGCGCCGGTACGGCGACCCGGGTGGAAGGCGGCTTCCGCGTCACCGCCCGAAAAATTTTCTCCAGCGGCTGTCTCGCCGGCGACCTCCTGATGACCAGCGCCGTGCTCGACGACCCCGAGGCCGGCGCGACCGTACTTCATTTCGCCGTGCCCCTGTCCGCCGACGGCGTCTCGATCCGCGAGACCTGGCGCGTCATGGGCATGCGCGGCACCGGCTCGCACGATGTCGAGCTCAATGAGGTGTTCGTGCCCGATGCGGCGATCTCCGGTCGCCGGCCGCAGGGGCGGTGGCACCCCCTGTTCCACATCATCAGCCTGATCGCCTTCCCGCTGATCTACGCCGCCTATGTCGGCGTCGCCGAAGGCGCGCGGGCGAAGGCCCTCGAGGTCGCCCGTCGGCGCCCCGCCGACGAGGGCCTGGTCCAGCTGGTCGGCGAGATGGAGAACGCCTTCTTCGCCGCCGAGGGGGCGCTCGAGCGGATGATCCGCCTGGCCGAAACCGCGCAACCCGGCGCGGAGGCGACCAGCCGCGCCATGATCGGCCGCACCCATGCCGCCGAGGCGGCGATCCGCACTGTCGAACTGGCCATGGAGGTCGCCGGCGGCGGCGCCTTCCATCGCGATCTCGGCATCGAACGCGCCTTCCGCGACGTGCAGGGCGCCCGCTTCCACCCGCTGCAGCGCAAGCCCCAGCTTCGCTACACGGGTCGGCTGGCGCTGGGGCTGGACATCGACGGCTGAGGGCCGGCGTCGCTCACAAGAGTCGCGACGAGGGGCCCCATCCCCGATGACGTTGCGATACCCCTGTCGCAAGGGGTCACGGTCCGGCCCGGGTTCCTGCTTCCCCCGGGTCGGACCGGATGCGTTTGGTCCCTACTTCCCGCCCGTCACCGGCAGGGGGATGATCTCCGCCCCGCCCTCCGGCGCCACGCGCGCCACCTGGGCCACCGGCAGGCGCACGGTGACCGCCGTGCCCTCGCCCAGGGTGCTTTCGATGCTCATGCGCCCGCCGTGCAGCTCGGCGAAGGCGCGGACCAGGGACAGGCCCAGGCCCGTCCCCTGACGCCGCTGCTCGATCGCCCCGGCCTGTTCGAACGGCCGGCCCAGCCGCCGCACGTCCTCGGGCGCGATGCCTACGCCGGTGTCGGCGACGATGATCTCCAGATAGGGGCCCACGGCCTCGATGGTGACGGTCACCGATCCGCCGGGCGGGGTGAATTTCACCGCGTTGGACATCAGGTTGAGGGCGATCTGCCGCACCGCCCGCTTGTCGGCCAAGACATCGACCGGTTCGGCCGGCAACACCCCGGTCAGCAGCACGCCCTTGTCCTCGGCCGTGACCCGCACCAGGGCGATGGCGGCCGAGACCAGTTCGCGCGCGTCGAACCGCTCCAGCGTCAGAACATAGCGCTCGGCCTCGATCTTCGACACGTCCAGCACGTCGTTGATCAGCTCCAGCAGATGCCCGCCGGCCTCGTGGATATTGTCGACATAGGCGGCGTAGCGATCCGGCATCGGCCCGAACAGCCGCTGGCGCATGATGTCGGAAAAGCCCAGCACGGCGTTCAGCGGCGTCCGCAATTCGTGGCTCATATTGGCGAGGAAGCGGGTCTTGCCGGCCTCGCGCGCCTCGGCCTCGGCCCGCGCCGTCTCCAGTCCCAGTTCACGCACGTACTGGGCGGTGCCGTCGAAGGCCTGGGCGATCAGCCGCGGGGCCTCGTGCCCGGGCTCGTCCAGCCGCCGCAGGATCAATTGCACTCTCCGGTCCAACGCCAGCCGCGGGGCGAAGGTGGCCGCGGCGTCGTGTCCCTGCAGGGCCTTGTCGATGGCGGTCAGCAGGCGAGGGCGGTCGGGGGCGTGCACCGCCGCGATCAGCCCCTGCTCGAACAGCGGATCGACCGGCAGGGCCGACGGCGGCGCGCCATAGGCCGCCAGCACCCGGCCCGAGCGCTCCAGCACCAGGGTCAGCCCCGGTTGCGCCGCCAGCAGGCGCTCGACCCGGACCGCCGCGTCCTCCGCCGCCGCCAGCCGCGCCTCGCCCTGGCGCCAGGACAGCCGCACGGCCAGGGCCGCGGCGCCGGCGGTCAGGGCCGCCGAGATCGCCGCCAGCACGGGCAGGTGCTGCGCCGGACCGGCCAGCCAGGTTGACAGCAGTCCGGCAAGAGCGGCGAAACCGACCGCCAGGGCGCCGGCCTGGACCCGCCGCATTCCGCCCAGCGCCAGCCCGGCGGTCAGCGGCAGGAAGACGAAGCCGGCCAGCGGCCCGGTCAGCCCCCCCGACAGACTCGCGGCGACCACGGCCGCCAGTCCCCAGAGGCCCAGCAGGGTCATCCGTTCACGGCCGCCGTCCCGCTGCAGCAGGGCCAGCCCGGTCACCCCGGGCACGACCATGGCCAGCACGCCGTAAAACACGGGACCCTCGACCCCGGCCAGCCAGCGTCCCCCCAGCGCCAGCAGCGCCGCCGCCACGGCCCAGCCGGCGTGCCAGGCGGCCAGGGACGGGCCGTCGCTCGCGGCCTCGCGCGATGTCGGCGTCTCCCTGGCGGCGATGTCGGCGGGTGCGTTCAAGGGCGGGGCGGACCATGCAGGGCGACCGGACAGGGACGCCCGGCCGCAGAGCCTAGCCGTCCGGGCGAGTCGCCCAAAGCCCGCACCCGTCTGAGGGGAGCGCCGAAGCGCCGGAGCGCCCGAATTCTGGGGAGGGACGCCGCGGTTGTCGTTAACGCCGCGGCGGCCTATCTGCCCCCGATGCACGCCCCTGACGCCACGATCGACGCTGCCCTCGCCGAACTGGTCGAGGAGTTCGACCTGCTCGGCGACTGGGAAGGCCGCATCGAATACGTCATCGAACTGGGCAAGGACCTCGAACCCCTGCCCGAGGCCGACCGCGCCGAGGCCAACAAGGTGCCCGGCTGCGCCGCCCAGGTCTGGCTCGCGGCCCGGCGCGAGGGCGACCGTCTCTTTTTCCGCGCCGACAGCGACAGCGCCTTGTCCAAGGGCAATATCGCCCTGCTGCTGCGACTCTATTCCGGCCGCACCCCGGCCGAGGTCCTGGCCTTCGACGCCCGCGCCGCCCTCGACCGCCTCGGCCTGCCCTCGGCCCTGACGCGCCAGCGCGCCAACGGCCTGAACAGCATGGTCGGCCGTATCCGCGAGGCGGCGCTGGCGGCGGGTGGCTAGTGGCTAGTGGCTGGCCGACGCCGGTGCGACGGCGCGGTCCGCGCCGCCCTTCCGCAGACAGGGAAGCTGCGATCCCTAGCCACTAGCCACTAGCCACTAGCCACTAGCCACTCCCGACCCTCCCTCACCCAATCCCATAGTACCCCGCCAACGCCCTCAGCCCCGCCTTCAGCACCGCCTTGCCCGACCGCCGGCGCAATCCGAGATCCTGTTCGGCCGCCTGCAGGGCGCTGGCGTGAATGCAGACCGCCTCGACCATCCGCCGCCCCGGCCCGCAGGCGGCCAGCGCCGCCTCGACCCGCCGCGCCGCCGCCATCGCCCGGTCGCCCGGCTCGACCCGCGCCGCCGAGCCGCCGCC
>CAZGPS010000046.1:0-16266 GCA_964527675.1 uncultured Brevundimonas sp.
CCGCTCGGCCGACTATCTGGCGGATCTGAACGGCGGATGCGGCGCGGGCGGCGTCATGCTGCCCTCGACCCGGGCCGACGCGGCCTCCACCCGGGGCGACAAGGTCTACAAGGACACGGCCAACACCGACGTGGTGATGCACAACGGCTCGCTGATGGCGCTGTGGTACATCTCGGGCCACCCCGTCCGGATCGATGCGCGTACGCTCGAGACCACCAGCATCGAGACCTTCGGCGGCAAGTTGCCGCGCCACGTCTCGGCCCACTCGAAGGTCGATCCGCGCACCGGCGAGTTCGTCTTCTTCGACTACTCCCTCTACGAGCCGTGGATGACCTTCGGCACGGTCAGCGCCGACAACCAACTGACCCATTTCGAGCGGATCGAACTGCCCGGACCGCGGCTGCCGCATGACATGGGCCTGACCGAAAACTATGTGATCCTGCACGACTTGCCGGTGGTGTTCACCGACTCGGGACTGCGCAAGAGCCAGTGGAACATTCATTTCGCCGACCAGCCGGCCCGGTTCGGGGTCGTGCCTCGGCGGGGCCGGGGCGACCAGATTCGCTGGTTCGAGACCGACAGCTGCTACATCTATCACGTCGTCAACAGCTGGGAGGACGGCGACGAGGTGGTCATGACCGCCTGTATGATGACGCCCAACGGCTATCCGCTGAACCCCGCATACGGGCCCTACGCCGCGATGGTGAACGTGCTGGCGCTGAACGCCGTGCCGGTCGAATGGCGAATGAACATGCGCACCGGCGAGGTGAAGAAGCGCCAGCTGGATGACCGCATCGGCGAGTTCCCGGTCGTCAACCTCGACTACGCCGCGCAGAAGACCCGCTGGTCCTATCACGTGGCCATGTCGAAGACGGAACTGCAGCGCTTCAAGGGTCTGATCAAATACGACCTCACAACCGGCGCCGCGCGGACGTACGACTATGAGCCGCAGATGTTCGGCTCCGAGCCCGCCTTCGCCCCCCGCATCGGCGCCAGGGACGAGGACGACGGCTATGTCATCGTCTTCGTCACCGACGAAAACACCGGCCAGTCCGAGGTCCAGGTCATCGACGCGAAGGACTTCGAAGCGGGACCGGTCGCACGTGTCCTCCTGCCCGCGCGGGTGCCCGCGGGCTTCCACGGCACCTGGGCGCGCGGCGACCAGATGGCCGGTGGGGCGGCGGCTTGACCGCCTATATCCACGACGCCGTCCGCACCGCGCGCGGCAAGGCCCGCCCCGACGGCGGCCTCGCCGCGCTGAAGCCGCACGAACTGGTCACCGGCCTGATCGACGCCATGGAAGCGCGGGGGCGCGCCCCTCGCGACGCGGACGCCCTGATCCTTGGCTGCGTCGGACAGGTCGGCGCCCAGGGCGGCCACGTCGCCCTGGTCAGCAAGCTGCATGCGGGTCTGGATGACGCGGCCTTCGCCTGGAGCCTGAACAACTACTGCGTCTCGGGCCTGACGGCCCTGGGTCAGGCGGCGGCGCTGGTCCAAACCGACGGGGTCCGATCGGCCCTGGCCGGCGGAGTCGAGATGATGTCGCGCGTCCCCTTCATGGGCGACAAGGCGGACTATTACGAAGACCCTGCCTTCCCGCCCCGCACCCGCTACCTCCCGGTCGCTCTCGCCGCCGACCGCCTCGCCGAAGATATCGGCGTCACTCGGGCGGAGATGGACGCGGTCGCCCTGACCTCACAACAGCGCACCGCCGCGGCCGAAGACACGCCGCTGACGGGTTCGCGCATTCCCCTGAACGGCATGTCGCGAGAAGAGGCGGCGCGCGGAGCGACGACCGCCGAAAGCCTGGCGGCCATGTCCCCGGCCTTCGCTGCTCTCGCCGCCCCCTATGCCGACGCGCTTGAGGGTCGGACCCTCGACCATCGCCACACGGTCGCCCACGCCCCGCCGATGGCCGACGGCGCGGGTCTGGCCCTGATTTCGGGCGAGGCCGACGGCGCCCGCGCCCGCATCGTCGCCTGGACCGAGGCGGGAGGCGATCCGGCCGCCTCCCTGACCGCGGGCTTCACGGCGATGGAGCACGTGCTGGACCGAGCCGGACTGGCGCTGGCGGACATGGACCGGATCGAATTCATGGAGGCCTTCGCCGTCACCATCGCCAAATTCCTGCGCGACTACCCGGTCGACACGGAGCGGGTGAACGTCGGGGGCGGCCATCTGGCCAAGGGCCATCCGATGGGCGCCACCGGAGCCATACTGTTGTCGACCCTGCTGGACACCCTGGACGCCTGCGAGGGGCGCTACGGCCTGGTTGTGGCGGCGGGAGCCCAGGGCGTCGGCTCGGCCATGATCGTGGAGCGACTGGCGGGATGAACGCCCCCTTCCCCATCGCCGACGCGCGTCGGGCGCTGATCGAACGCCACGCCGCCCTGCTGGACGCCGCCATCGAGGCCGTCGCCACGCGCGCCGCCTGGTCGCCGTTTCGGGACTCGCCGTCGACGAAGATCCACGGCCCCGACAAGCCGGTCGCCGGCAAGGCCGCCTTCGACGGCCAGCTGAACCGCCCGTTCGACCTCGACCTGCCCGGCGTCAACGACCGGGTCGGCGCCGAGGTCTCGCCCTTCACCGGCGAACCGCTGGGCATCGACTATCCGCGTTGCGCCCCGGAAGCCTTGGTCGCGGCCGCACATGCCGCCTGGCCGGACTGGCGCACAGCCGATCCCGAGCTGCGCCTCGCCGTGTGCGCCGAGATGGCGACCCGCCTCTATGATGTGAACTTCGAGATGGCCCAGGCCGTGATGCACGTCGCGGGTCAGAGCTACACCCAGGCCTTCAGCGGCTCCGGGCCGAACGCCCTGGATCGAGGAATCGAGACCCTCGCCTACGCCGCCAAGGCCATGCGGGATGTGACACGCGCAGCCCGCTACGAGCGCGATTTCGCCGGGGAATCCGTTCGTCTGGACAAAACCTTTGTCCTGGTTCCGCGCGGCATAGGACTGGTCATTTGCTGCGCCAGCTTCCCGACCTGGAACGCCTATCCCGCCCTGTTCGCCAGTCTGGCGACCGGCAATCCGGTGATCCTGAAGCCCCACCCCATCGCCATCCTGCCCATGGCCATCGTGGCCCGCGAGTGCCGCCGCGTACTGGCCGACTTCGGCTTCGATCCCAACCTCGTCACCCTGGCCGTTGACACGCTCGCAGAGCCGGTGGCCCAGACCCTGGTCGACCATCCGGCCGTCCAGATCGTCGATTTCACCGGCAGTCCCCGCTACGGCGGCCATCTGGAGCGGACGGTCACCGGCAAGCTGCTGTTCACCGAGACGGCGGGCGTCAACACGGTCGTGGTCGAGTCCGTCGCCGATCTGGACGCCGCCGCACGCGCCATTGCACGCGCCGCCAGCCTGTTCTCGGCCCAGATGTGCACCAGCCCCCAGGTCGTCTACGTCGCCCCGCTACTGGCCGATGCGTTCGCCGCCGCCCTCGTCGCCCAGATCGACGCCATCGCCGACGATCCGGCCCAGGCCGCCGGGATCATGGGCGCCATCCAGGGCGCGGTCAGCCTGAAGGCCGTGGCGGATGTGCGGGGCGCTGTCGAACGCCGTCCGGGCGTCCGGGTGTTGCGCGAGGCCGCGCCCTACGCCCATCCCCAGTTTCCCAAGGCCCGCACCCTGACGCCGCTGGTGCTGGCGATCGAGGGGTCGGCGACCGACCTCTACGCCGAGGAGCATTTCGGCCCGGTCCTGTTCGTGGTGACGATGGACGCCGATGCGGCAGTCGCCGAGGCCACCGATCTGGCCCGCACGCGTGGCTCGATTTCGTCCTACCTCTATTCGACCGACGAGGCCTTCATCGACCGCGCCACGCCGCTGTACGAGCAGGCCGGGGCCAATCTGACGATCAATCTGACCGGGGCGATGTGGATCAATTTCGCCGCCGCCTACAGCGATTACCACGTCACCGGGCTGAACCCCGCGGGCAACGCCTGCCTCGCCGACCTCGCCTTCGTCGCTTCGCGCTTCCGCATCGTCCAGCGCCGCCGGCCCGCGCGATGAGCGAGCCGGTCTTCATCGCCGGCGTCTCCATGACGGCCTTGGGCAAACGCCCCGGGGACTCGGTCAAGAGCCTGACCGCCGAGGCCGTGCGCGACGCCCTGACCGACGCGGGCGCCGGGATCGGCGACATCGAGGCCGCCTGGTTCTCCAACACCCGCCAGCCCATGCTGGAAGGCCAGAACACGGTGCGCGGCCAGATCGCCCTGCGCCCGCTGGGCCTGACCGGCGTTCCCGTGGTCAATGTCGAGAACGCCTGCGCCTCCGGTTCGACGGCGCTGTATCAAGCGATCCAGTGGCTGCGCGCCGGCGCCGGCGACATCGGCCTGGTCGTCGGGGCCGAGAAGATGGTCTGGCCCGACCGGCCCGAACGCGTCGCCGCCGCCTTCCTTGGCGGGACCGACATCCACGACCGCGAGGGCGTGCTGGCCTATATCCGATTGATGGGCGGCGAGGCGCCGGACGAGGGTCGCAGCCTGTTTATGGACCTCTACGCCGCCCAGGCCCGCGCCCACATGGCCCGCTTCGGGACGACGCAGGAAGACTTCGCCCGCATCGCCGCCAAAAACCACACGGCCGCCGCGCTCAATCCGAAATCGCAGTACCGCACGCCGATGACCGTCGGGCAGGTCCTCGCCGACAGGCCGATCGTCCACCCCTTCACCCGCGCCATGTGCGCGCCGGTCAGCGACGGCGCCGCGGCCCTGGTCGTCTGTTCCGTTCGGGGCCTGGCCCGGCTGGGGGCCGCGGCGCGCGCCGTGCGGGTTCGCGGCTGCGCCCTGGTCAGCGCGACCGAGCGAGCGCCCGACGACTACGCCAGCCACATCGGCCGCCGCGCCGCCCGGGCGGCCTTCGAACAGGCCGGCGTCGGACCGGAAGCGCTTGACGTGGTGGAGGTCCATGACGCCACCAGCTACGCCGAGCTGCAGCAGATCGAGAACCTCGGCCTCGCCGCGCCCGGCGAGGTGGGGGCCCGGCTGAAAGCCGGCGACTTCGCCCTTGGCGGCCGCTCCCCGGTCAATCCGTCCGGCGGTCTGGTGGCCAAGGGACATCCCGTCGGCGCCACGGGACTCGGCCAGCTGTATGAACTGGTCCAGCATCTGCGCGGCGAGGCCGGCGCGCGTCAGGTCGAGGGCGCGCGCCTCGCGGCGGCCGAGAATGGCGGCGGCTTCCTCGGCGTCGAGGAAGCGGCGACCGTCGTCACCGTGCTGGAGCGTGCGGCGGCATGATCCGGCATCCGATCCACGCCCTTTATGACGGCCTGCCGGGCAAGCGCGACCGTCCCGCCCTGTTCGATGGCGATCGTGTTCTGACCCACGGCGAGCTGGTCGAGCGGGTCGAGGCCGCCGCCGCCGACCTGATCGCCCGCGGCGTCCGGTCGGGCGACCGCATCGGCCTGTGCGCGGCCAACAGCGCCGACCATGTCGTCGCCTGTCTGGCCATCCTGCGCGCCGGCGCCGTCTGGACGCCGCTGAATCCGCGCAACGGGGCGCGGCTCAACAGTCTGTTCCAGCAGCGCGCCGGCCTGACGCTGACCCTCCTGGACGCCGCCTCGGCCGGGGCGACGGGCGAGACGCCCATGTCGCTGGTGATCGATGACTGGCGGCCCGATCCGATCAATCCCGGCGCCCTGCCCGCCATTTCCGACGATCCCGACCAGCCCTTCGCCCTGAAGTTCACCGGCGGCTCCACCGGCGTTCCC
This sequence comes from uncultured Brevundimonas sp., assembly GCA_964527675.1. Taxonomy (GTDB): domain Bacteria; phylum Pseudomonadota; class Alphaproteobacteria; order Caulobacterales; family Caulobacteraceae; genus Brevundimonas. Next base: position 5,713 of record CAZGPS010000046.1, read on the forward strand.
AAGGGGGTGCTGCAGAGCGTCCGCAGCGCGGCGGCGGCGCTCCGATCGCTGCAGGCCTTCTACGATTTCGGCCCGGACGACGTGAACCTGGTCGCCGCGCCCCTGACGCATGGAGCCTCGCACTACGTCCTGCCCGTGCTGGCGGCGGGCGGCGCCCATGTGCTGCTGGACCGCCCGGGGCGCGAGGCGATCCTGCGCGAGCTGAGGTCGCGGATCACCACCGCCTTCATGCCGCCGACGCTGATCTATCTGCTGATGGAACAGGGCGAGTTCGCGCCGGAGGACTTCGCCCGGCTACGCCATCTGACCTATTCCGCCGCGCCGATGCCCCCGGGACGGATCGCCCAGGTCGTGGCGCGGTTCGGTCCGGTGCTTTCGACCCTGTTCGGCCAGACCGAGGCGCCGATGACCATCGCCGGACTGTCGCCGGCCGAAATGATCCGGGCCGAGCTGCGGGCCTCGGTCGGCCGGCCGTTCGCCGGCACGCCGGTGGCTGTTCTGACCGCCGACGGCGACATCCGGACCGACGAGGCCGAAGGCGAGATACTGGTTCGGGGCGACCTCGCCGCCACCGCCTATCTGGACGATCCCGACCAGACCGCCGCCACCCGCCATGAGGGCTGGCTGAAGACCGGCGACATCGGGCGTCTGGACGCCGAGGGCTATCTGTTCCTGCTGGGCCGGTCGAGGGAACTGATCATCAGCGGCGGCTACAACATCTATCCCGGCGAGGTCGAGACGGCGCTGAACGCCCACCCGGCGGTGCGCGAGGCCTGCGCCTTCGGCGTCGCTGACGACATCTGGGGCGAGCGGCTGGAGGCGGTCGTGGCGGCGGACGCCGCCCGCGTCACGCCGGACGCCCTGAGCGCCTTCATGCGCGAGGCCGTCGGCCCCGTGCGCACGCCCAAGAGGCTTCACATCGTCGCCGAACTGCCGCGCAATCCGGTGGGCAAGGTCGTGCGCGGCGCGGTGAAGTCGCTGATCTATCCGGCGCCTCAATGACCGGAAGTCGCACAACAGACCCAGGGAGGAGACCGACATGATTGTCGTTCCGGAGGACCGAATCCGCGATTTCAAGGCGCGCGGCTGGTGGGGCGAGGACACGCTGGACGACCTGTTCCGTCGCCACGTCGCCGCCCGACCCGACGCGGAAGCGGTGGTCGATCCCGTCAACCGCGAAGCCATCATGGGCGGCGCCCCTGCCCGCCTGACGTGGCGTCAGGCCGAGGATCGGATCGCCCGCTACGTCGCCGCCCTGCACGCCGGGGGCGTCGGGCGCGACGACGTCGTCGCGGTGCAACTGCCCAATGTGATCGAACTGGGCCTGATCTATCTGGCCTGCATCCGGCTGGGCGCCGTCGTCACCCCCGCCCCGGTTCAGTACCGCGAACACGAGCTGGCCTATATCGTCGGCAAGACCGATGCGAGGGCGGTGATCACCGCCGCCCGCATCGGCAAGCACGCCCACGCCGAAATGATGCTGAGGGTGATGGCCGGCGCGCCCACCCTGACCGCCGTGCTGGTGGTCGGCGGCGATGCGCCCGCGGGCACGCTGGATCTGGACCGAAGCGCCGCGGCGCTGGACGAGGCCGGGATCGACCAGGGTCGGCAGGCGGCGCGGGCGGCCAATCCCAGCGCCGACGACGTCTTCACCATCTGCTGGACCTCCGGCACCGAGGCCGAACCCAAGGGGGTGCCGCGCAGCCACAACGAATGGATCATCATGGGGGCCGGCGTGGCCGACGCCGCCGACCTGCAGCCCGGCGCGGTGCTGCTGAACCCCTTCCCGATGGTCAATATGGCCGGCATATCGACCAGCTTCGTCTCCTGGCTGCTGTTGGGCGGGGTGCTGGTCCAGCATCATCCCTTCGACCTGCAGATCTTCCTGCAACAGGTCCGCGAGGAGAAGGTCGACTACACCGTCGCCCCGCCGGCGATCCTCAATCTGCTGCTGCAGAACGAGGCCCTGCTGGAGGGCGTCGATTTCGGCCGGCTGCGCTCAATCGGCTCGGGCTCGGCGCCGCTGTCGGAATGGATGGTCCGCACCTTCCACGAGAAATACGGGGTCCAGATCGTCAACTATTTCGGCTCCAACGAAGGCGCCTCCTTCCCGAGCGCCCAGAAGGACGTGCCCGACGCCGCCGAGCGCGCGGTCATGTTCCCGCGCCTCGGCGAAGGCTTCCGCTGGAAGGCCCTGCTGCACGACCGCATCTTCACCCGTCTGGTCGATCCCGAGACCGAACAGGAGATCGTCGAGCCAGGCCGGCCGGGCGAACTGCGGGTCAAGGGGGCGACGGTCTTCTCGGGATACTGGCGCGCGCCCGAGATCAACGCCCGGGCCTTCGACGCCGACGGCTGGTTCCGCACCGGCGATCTGTTCGAGCTGGCCGGCGACCGGAGCCAGTTCTATCGCTTCGTCGGGCGGTTGAAGGACGTCATCATCCGCGGTGGGATGAACATCTCGTCCGAGGAGATCGAGGGCCATCTGGTCGGCCATCCGGCGGTGGCGGACGCCGCCGTGGTCGGCGCGCCGGATGACAATCTGGGCGAACGCCTGTGCGCCTTCGTCGTGTTCAAGCCGGGCCAGAACGCCGACCTGGCCGACATCAACCGCTACCTGACCGGCGACAAGCACGTCGCCGTCTACAAGCAGATCGAACGGCTGGAAGTCATCGACATCCTGCCCCGCAACCCTGTCGGCAAGGTGCTGAAGCGCGAACTGCGCCAGGCCCTCGGCGACCACTCCGGATCCCTGAAACCCGCATGATCACCCCCCTGCCCAGCCCGATGCGGCTGCCCGTCATCGCCGCACCCATGTTCCTGGTCACCGGGCCCGAACTGGTCATCGCCGCCTGCAAGGCGGGCATCGGCGGCGCCTTTCCGACGCCCAACTGCCGGACCTCGGCCGATCTCGATGCCTGGATGGGTCAGATCACCGACGCCCTGTCCCCCGGCGACGGCCCGTGGATCGCCAATCTGATCACCCATTCTACCAACGCCCGGCTGGCCGAGGATCTGGCTCTGGTGGCCCGGTACAAGCCGCCGATCGTGATCACCGCCCTCGGCTCGCCCAGACCTGTCATGGAGACGGTCAAGGCCTATGGCGGCCTGGTCTTCGCCGATGTGGTCAACATGGCCCTGGCCCGAAAGGCGGCCGCCGCGGGGGTGGACGGTCTGGCCTGCATCAGCGCCGGGGCCGGGGGGCATACCGGCCATCTGTCGCCCTTCGCCTTCATCTCGGCCGTTCGCGATTTCTTCGACGGCTGGCTGACGGTCGGCGGCGGCGTCGCCGACGGCGCGGGCGTGGCGGGCGCGATCGCGGCCGGCGCCGACATGGTCTATATGGGAACCCGGTTCCTTGCCGCCGCCGAGAGCCGGGCGCAGGACTCCTACAAGCAGATGATCGTCGATTGCGGGCCTGACGACCTGATCGTCTCCTCGGCGATCACCGGCACGCCCGCCTCATGGCTCAAGCCCAGCCTGCGCGCAGCCGGCATGGATCCGGATGCACTGGGCGGGCCCATCACACGCGACTACTCCGGCGACGCTGCGCACAAGCGCTGGCGCGACATCTGGGCCGCCGGTCAGGGATTGCAGAAGGTCGGGGCCATCGAACCGACCGCCGTCATCGTCGATCGTCTCGAGGCCGAATATCGCGCCGCCGGCGCCCGCTTCGCAGGCCTGACCCGGCCCCGGAGCGTCGCCGCATGAGCGGACCGCCACAGACGATCCGGCCGCCCGCCTTCGCTCTCGACCCGGCGCAGGGTGGGCTGGAACTGGCGCGTCGTTGGGTCGAGGCAGTCTGGCCCGGCGGCTTCGTCGACCGTCTCGCGGCCCGCCCGGTAGGGGTCGCCGAAGGTCATATGCGAGTCGAATGCGACATCGACCCGGGCCATTCCAACTTCGTCGGCCTGGTGCACGGCGGGGTGACCGCGGCCCTGGTCGATATCGTCGGCGGCGGCGCGGCGATGACCCTGCTCAAGCCGGGCGAGTTCCTGCTGTCGACCGACCTGTCGCTGCGTTTCCTCAACGCCGCACCGATCGGCTGCGGGCGACTGATCGCTGAGGGCCGGGCCGTCTACGTCGATCCGCGCAAGGTGGTCGCCGAGGTCACGGTCTCCACCCCGGAGGGCCTGACCATCGCCCACGGCTCCGCCGCCATCGCTATCCGCAGGCGTGCGTCCGGGGCCGAGCTCAGTCCCGGCCGATGACCAGACTGACCGTGGTGGTGGTCGAGCCCCCGATGTTCAGCGTCTGCACGTTGCGCGCGCCCTCGACCTGACAGCCGCCGGCCGTTCCGGTGGTCTGCCGGAAGGCGTCCAGCGCCATCCGCACGCCTGTCGCCCCGACCGGATGGCCGCAGCCGATCAGACCGCCGGAGGGATTGATCGGCAGCCGCCCGCCGATCTCGATGTCACCGGCCTCGATGGCCTTCCACCCCTCGCCTGGCGCGGTCAGGCCGAGATGGTCGATGGCCATGTATTCGGTCATCGAGAAGCAGTCATGGGTCTCGACCGCGTCGATGACGTCCAGCGTCAGGGCCGCCCGGTCACGAGCCTCGTCGATGGCGCGTTTGACCTGTGGGAAGACGTGGGACGCGGCTGCGCTGGCCTCAACCTTGCGGGCATAGCTGATCGGCGCCGACCGATGGCCCCAGCCCTTGATGCGCGGCAGGCTTTCCAGCGGCACGCCGCGACGGCGGGCGTATTCGGCCGCCCGTTCGGCAGAGGCGAGAACCACCACCGCCGCACCGTCCGTCACCTGGCCGCAGTCGCTCTTGCGGACCCGGCCCTCGATCACCGGATTGGCCTCGTCGTCGATCGAGAAGCTGGCGTCGGTAAACAGATGATCTCGCGTCTGGGCGTTCGGATTGCGCCGGGCGTTGGCGAAATTGATCCGTGAGATGCGGCGCAGATGCGCCTCGTCGATGCCATAGCGGCGGTCGTATTCGTCGGTCAGGTCGGAGAAGGCGCGCGGCCACGCATAGCGCGCGCCCAGATACTCGTGCCCGGCCCAGGCGGCCGCCCCCAGATGGGCGGCGGCGATTTCGCCCGGCACATTGCGCATCATCTCGAGGCCCAGAACGGCGGCGGTTCCGTAGCGGCCGGACTCGATATCGGCCATGGCCGCCAGTACAGCGATGCTGCCCGAGGCGCAGGCCGCCTCATGCCGCGACGTCGGCAGGCCGTCAAAGGCCGGCTCTGCCATGGCGAAGAAGCCGCCCAGTTGCCCCTGTCCCGAGAACAGGTCTCCGACGAAATTGCCGACGTGCCCGACCTCGATCTCGTCCGGGGCCATATCGACGGAAGCGAGACCGGCGTGCACGGCCTCGGCGAAGCCGTCGCCGATCTCCAGCCCCTCCCGAGCCCAGTTGCGTTTGAAGTCGGACTGCCAGCCGCCCAGAATATAGACCATCGGATATTCTCCCTGTCAGGCGACGATGACGCCCGGCCCCGGCGGCTCGGCGTAGAGAGCGTCGACCTGGGCCGCGCGGTTGTCGATGACGGCGCGGCGATTGATCGTGGCCTTGTCCGAGACCTCATGGGCGTTCGGGTCGGGCGGGGTGGTCAGGAAGGCCAGCCGGCCAATCCGCCCGCTGGCGCCGTGGGCCGAGGCATTGTGCACCGCCAGTCGTTCTCGCGCCGCCTGCGCCAGAGCGCCGGACGCCAAAGCCTCAGCCATCTCCATATCCAGCAAGGCCTTGATCCCTGCTGCCGACGGCCAGGCCAGAACGCCCAGCCACGGCCGGTTGTCGTCGCACAGCACCACCTCGGCGACGAGGGGCGACAGCGCCTGCAGCACCGCCTCGCGCATCTGGGCGCCGAATACCCACGACCCGGTGGACAGTTTGAACTGATCCGCGAGGCGGCCGGCGAAAAAGACTCCCTGTGCGGGGTCGTCGGGGTCGGTCAACGTCACCAGATCGCCCATGCGATAGTAGCCGTCAGCGTCAAAGGCCTCGGCGGTGCGCGCTGCGTCGTCATGATAGCCGTCCATGACATTCGGGCCACGCACGCGCACCTCGTATTTCTCTGCGTCATGCGGGACCAGCTTCACCTCGACGCCAGGGACGGGCAGGCCCAACCCCAGCCGATCCGTATACTGATGGACCACCATGAAGCCTGCCGTCGTCTCTGTGGCGCCATAGGCCGACGTCAGCATGATGCGGTGGCCCGTCTCCCGCACCGCCATGGCCTGGATCCGGTCGCTGATCGATTGGCTCAGGGCTGCTCCGCCGAAGACCATGACCCTCAGGTCCGAAAAGAAGGTCCGCCGCAGATCATCGTCCGCTTCCAGGGCGTCGGCCAGCATGGCGTAACCGGTCGGCACATTGACGTAGTAGCGGACTGGGACTTCGCGCAGATTGCGGACCGACTCCTCAAACAGGCCGGGCATGGGCTTGCCGTCGTCAATGTAGAAGGCCCCGCCCGCCAGCAGCACGGCGCGCAGCATCGCCGCGCCGGCCACATGATTCCACGGCATCCAGCCCAGCATCTGACCCGACCAGGCATAGCCCTCGCCAATCACCTGGGCGGCCTGGGCGGTATTGGCGGCGATCGCCCGCAGGCTCAGCGGCGCCACCTTGGGCAGGCCGGTCGAGCCCGAGGTCATCATGAACTGGGCGACCTGATCCGGCTTCAGCCTCTCGATGCTGGCCGCGACCGCCGGCGTGGGCTGCGTCGCCATGACCTCGGCGAGGGATACACAGGGTCGCGTCAGCGTCTCCGGCGTGGCGGTGACGACCACTGCGTCGCCCAGGTCGAGGGCATCGATCGCCGCCGCGGTCATGCGGGCGTCCTCGACCAGCAGGATCGACGGCTTCAGCCGCTGGATCACATGCTTCAGCCGCCCCAGATCGCCGCCGAGCATGGCGTAGTGGGCGCTCACCGGCGCAGTAGGAACGCCGGCTCCCATGGCGCCGAACAGGAAGGCGGCCATGGCCGGGCTGTTGGCGCCCATGATCATCGCGGGACCGCCCGTATGCCGCGGATGATCCAGAAGCCACTGGGTCACGGCGTCCATGCGGCGCTTCAGTTCCGCGTAGTCGAGCGTGGACCAGGCTCCGCCCTGCGCGGGGTCGCGCCTGGCCAGAGCTGTCGCCGGTCCTTCACGCGCCGCCACCTCGGCGAAGGCGCGTGGCAGGTTCCAGTCATGCTCGGCCAAGGGCACCCGCGAACGCATCACCAGGGCCCCGTCGGCCTCGCGCCGAATCTCCAGATCGACGGGCATCAGGCCGGCGTCGCGGAAGGCAGCGCTTCGCCACGCTTCCGGTTCGCCTCCGGACGTCAGTTCCGATGTCTGAGCCGGGCTCAAGCGGCCGACCTCGGCGTCGCCTCGCCGCCGAGGAAGCGGCGGTCCGCCCAGCAGGCATGGGTGCCCGAACTGATCTTGTGCGGCAGGGCGATGCGGCAGACGGGCCCCTCGTCGAACCGCTTGCAGTCGATCAGCACGCATTCGGACCGCCCGGCGGTCTCGTCGATGATGAAGCTGACCAGATAGCCGTCGTCCTCGTCGGCGGCGCCGATACGCGGCGCGAACGGGGCCTCGCTGGCGTAACGGCCCTCAGGCAGGTTCACGGTCCAGGACTCACCGGTCTTCAGATCGTGTTTGATGAAGCCGTTGAACAGGAACCAGCCCGGCCGGGTGGTGGTGCTGTAGGCGTAGCGATAGGGCTGGCCGGCATACTGCTGATTTATGGTGCCGAACTCGACCAGCCGGTCGTCCAGTCGCTCTTCCTTCGTCGTTCCGTCCTTCAGATTAAAGCGCCAGCGGTGCAGTTTGGGGCGGAAGCTGTGCTCGTCGACGAAGGCCATCATGTGCGCGTGGCCGGCGTAGATCTCGGGCAGATCCGCCAGTGGATCCGGCATCGGCTTTTCCTGGAAATAGCCGTCCATGACGATCTCGTCGCCTTCCTCATAGGCGTTGAGGAAATGCAGCACATAGGTGGGGGCCGCCTCGAACCAGCGGATGTCCTTCGTCTCGCCATGGCGCGGAATGATCGCGAAGCGTGACGGCATGTCGGGCCGGTAGCGCACGGCGTGATAGCCCGACTTCAGGGCCTTCTCGTCCCAGAACAACGGGAAGTCGTTCAGGATGGTGTAGTTTTCGCTGAAGATCATGTCGTGCGGCAGGCGCGGTCCCGGCAGGGGGATCGGCTGATAGTGGGTGCGGCGTCCGTCCGGCCCGACGACGCCATAGTACATATAGGGCGCATATTTGGAGTAGTTGAAGAACAGCAGCTCTCCAGTCCGCTCGTCGACCCGCGCATGGGCCGAGACGCCGTCCAGCGGCGCCCAGGGCGCGACGCCTTCATCCTCCAGGGATGTCGGATCCAGCTGATAGGCCTCGCCGCACTGATAGAAAGTCGCCAGCGCCTTGCCCGCATGGACCACCACATCGGTGCTGGCCGAATCCTTGATGCCGCCATGAGCGCCGAAGCCGGGTCGTTTCGACACCTCCGGCCCATCCATCATCCCGCCCCACAGGCTTTCGCCCGCCTGCTGCTCGGCCTGGAAACAACGGCTGCGGACAAAGCGGTTGCGATAGTCGGCCTTGCCGTCCCGGAAGCTGATCTGATGCAGCATCGCGTCGCCATCGAAAGGATGATGACGTCCCAGCGGCGTATGGATCTGATTCTCGGTGTTGCGGATGTAGACACCGTCGATGTCGGCCGGAATCGTCCCTTCGATCACGTCAAGGTCGACGGCGTTCACCTCCTCATGCTGGGGCGTCCACGGCCCGCTGAGATAGGGGTGATTGCTCGGCTTGAGCGTGGCGACGACGGGCGGCAGCCGCTCGATTTGCATGGGTCTTCTCCAGCTACTGAAGGAACCCTCGCCTTTTTGGTCTACTTACGCAAGTAAGGTGCTCGGCCGGGTGGGCAGGCTGTCTGCACGGCGGCGCTTTCAATGGCCGATAAGCGTCGGCAAGGTTTGCCAAATGATGGCTACCGTCGCCACCCCGCCCCCGAGCAGCGCCAATTGGTCGCCGAACCCGGCCGTGGGTTCTGCGGACCGGCGCACCCGACCCGCCGCCACCGCGGTCAACACCAGCGCGGCGAACAGGCAAACGCCGCTGAAGGCCAGACCGATCATTCGCCAGCCCAGGTCGTCTGCGCGGCTGACCACATCGGCGAGGCTGGCGATGGCGTAGACGCCCATGAAATGGATCGTCCAGACGATCAGTCCGCCCAGCATCCATATCCAGCGGCCCATCTCAGCCCCCCGGGAACAGTCGGGTCAGGACGGTCGCGAACGTCCCCTGGGCGGCGGCGTAGACGATGAACAGGGCGATGATGTCGCCGGTCGTCGGACGGTCGGCCTGCATGTGGCCGGCCAGCCAGCGCAGTCCGATGTAGAGGCCCATGATGGCGACGATGACGCCGAACCACGCCTGCCACGCCAGCAGGGCGTAGACCGTCGCGCCCTGGGCATGGACCGTCGGCCGGAGACCGGTCGCGATCCAGGCCTGGACGTCGATGCCCAGCGAGACGACGATCAGAGCCGCGGCGGACACCATCAGCAGCGTGGCGAACAGGCCGCTTCGTTTCCGGTCCAGACGCAGGGTCCGGCACGAGGCCCAGGCCAGAAGAGCGGCGGCGGCGTAGCCGGCGATAATCACGGCCATCGAGCCCGGCCCCGGCGGCGGGGCCCACTGGTCCGGGCTGCGGCTCCACAGGAAGACGTAGCTGAAGCCCATCAGAGAGCCGACCATGCCGGCGACGACCAGGGTGATGACGGCCGCCCACCAGCCGTGGCTGGACGGACCGGTCATATAGGTCGGCACGCGGATGCCGGCGCCGATGTCGGCGGTCTTGCTGGCGTGCGGCCGGTCGAGGAACCAGCACCACTGGATGATGCAATAGAGGGCGAGGACGCCGCTGATGATGCAGGCGAGGTAGGCCTTGACCGTCAGCAGCAGGAACAGGCCGGCGGTGAAGACGGCGGCCCACAGCGGCCAGCCGGAGGGCCGGGGCAGCCGCTGCAGATACTGCGGCTCGGCGTTGAGGGTCGAGGTGACGATGGTTTCGCGCTCGCCGGTGGCGCTGTTGGGCAGGAAATAGCGCCCGGCCTCGACGTCGCGGGCCAGGTCTTTCTGGTCCCACAGCGGATTGCGGCTGGTCACGATCGGGACGGAGCGGACGGAGTAGAGGCCGGTCGGCAGCCACTCCAGCCCCGGTCCGCCGAACACATTGCCGGAGTCGCGCGGACCGAACGGGCGGAAATTGCGCGCCATGTCGACGATCCAGATCAGCACCGCCAGGGCGAAGACGAAGGCCCCGACGGTCGAGATCAGATTGGGGATCTCCCAGCCCCGCTCCGGCAGATAGGTGTAGACCCGCCGCGGCATGCCCATCAGCCCGGTCAGGTGCATCGGCAGGAAGGTCAGGTGCATGCCGGCGAACATCAGCCAGAAGACCCATTTGCCGAGCCGTTCGCTGAGCGGCCGGCTGCTGGACATCGGCAGCCAGTAGTAGATGGCGGCGAACATCGGGAAGACCATGCCGCCGATCAGCACATAGTGCAGGTGGGCGACGATGAAGTAGCTGTCGTG
>CAZGPS010000047.1:0-16132 GCA_964527675.1 uncultured Brevundimonas sp.
CGGCCCTTCACGATCTGCTTCAGCTCGGCCATGTCCTCGGCCTTCTGGACGAAGCTCAGCGCCACCCAGTCGACGCCGATGCGCAGGGCGAAGGCGAGGTCCTCGCGGTCCTTGGGCGTCAGGGCCGAGACCGGCACCACCGCCTCGGGCACGGCGACGCCCTTGCGGTCCGACAGTTTCGAGCCGCTCTCGACCGTGACATCGGCCCAGTCGTCGGTGCGCTCATTGACGCGCAGTCGCACCCGGCCGTCGTCGAGCAGCAGCAGCATGCCGGTGCGCAGGGCGCGGAAGATCTCCGGATGCGGCATCTGCACCCGCGTCGCGTCGCCCGGCGTCGGGTCGAGGTCGAAGCGCATCCTGTGCCCCGGCTTGACGTCGATCTCGACGTCCTTGAACCGGCCCAGTCGCAGCTTGGGCCCCTGCAGATCGGCCAGCACGCCCAGCGGCCGCTTCAGCGCCAGCTCCGCCCCGCGCACCGCCTTCAGCGCCGCCGCATGATCCTCATGCGAGCCGTGGCTGAAGTTCAGGCGGAAGACGTCGACCCCCGCCTGGGCCAGGGCCTTGACCATGCCGGGCGCCCGGCTGGCGGGTCCGAGGGTCGCGACGATACGGGCGCGCCGGGCTCTTTTCATGCGATATCCGTGGCCTGTGAGGGAGCGTTCGCCCCTTGTGCCAATGAAACGGCCCAGGGGTAAGGCCGCGCCGCCCCGCGAAACACGAAGTTACGCCGTCCGGCGCAGGGTCAGGCCTCGGGCGCCGGCGCGCGCAGGGCCTCGCGGCAGGCGTCGAGACGGGCCCGGTAGCCCTCGGCGTCGCCATATTCGAGGAAGGCGGCGTAGCGTTCGTGCGGGTCGGTGATGCGCAGCGCGTGCTTGATCGGGCACCAGTATTGCTCGGTCCGGCTAGCGACCTCGCGGACATAGGCGACCACCCCGTTGGCGTATTCGCAGAAGGCGCAGTTCACCGCCTCGATGCCGTTCAGATAGGCCAGCCGGCCGCGGTCGAGGACGACATAGCGCGACCGCGGCGCGCGCGGGATGCGCCAGGCCCGGAAACACACCGCCTGGTACAGACTGACCCAGAGGTCGATCAGCACCAGCGGCAGAATCAGGGAATAGATCACCGGCGCCGTCGCCACCGTGGCGAACGAGGCCCCGCCGAGGAAGCGTCCAATGCCGCGACGCAGGCGGCGGTGTTCCATCACCACCCCCTCCTCGAACTCCACCAGCCCGGCCTTCAGCCGCCAGCCGAGGGTCGTGCGGCGCTTTTCGATCTCCCGATCGAGCTCGCCCTGCAGACGGACGATCTCATGCGCCAGGGTTTCGAGGCGGCCGGTCAAGCGCGCGGAACCGCGTGGATCGGGGCCCGTCCGGGCGCCCCTGGCCTGTGTGCTCTGGTCATGACGTCCCCGGGGTGGCGGCTGGCGGAAGCGGCCCGCCTCTCACCCCATCCTAACCGTCATCGTCCGGCCGCTCTTGATCTGGCTCAAGCGGTCAGGGCGCGAAGGACCCCGGAGAGCAGATCGTCGGCCAGGGTCGGGGACGCCGGTGCCTCCCCCTGTCGCACGACGATCAGGTCGCGGGACGGGACCACGAGCAGCATCTGCCCCCCGGCGCCGAGGGCGGCGACGGTGTCGCGCGGCGCGGACGGGAAGCGCAGGCTTTCGCCCCGCCCGAAGGCGTCCGCCCCCGGCCGGGCGTTCGACCACCAAAGCAGGCCGTAGGAGGGGTTCAGCGCCTGCGACGGAGCGAGGAGGGTCCGCAGGCTGTCCGCCCCGATCAACCGGCGGCCGGTCCAGACCCCCTGCCCCCGCACCAGTTCGCCGAACCGGGCCAGGTCCCGCGCCGTCGATTCGGCGCTGTACCAGTTGGTCACCGGCCCCGCCGCGCCCGTCCCCGTAGACGTGATCCAGCGGGTGTCATCCATGCCCAGCGGCCCGAACAGGCGGGCGCGGGCAAAAGCCTCGACCGACTGCCCCGTGGCCCGCTCCAGCACATGGAACAACAGGTGGTAGGCGGCGGTGTTGTAGGCCCAGCGAGTCCCGGGCGGATGGCGTAGCGGGGCGGCGGCGTTGATCGCGAACTGGTCGCCCGTGATCCCCCTCAGCGCCAGACCGGTGTCGTCCAGCCCCGAGGTCATGCTCATCAGCTGGCGCAGGGTGATCGCGGCCCGGGCGTCGTCCCGCCACCTCGGGATGAAGTGGGCGGCCGGCTGGTCGAGGCCGGCGATCGCCCCCGCCTCGACCGCCATGGCGATGAGGACGGCGACCAGGCTCTTGGCCACCGAGGCGACCTCGCGCGGCCGGTCCGGACCCCATCCGGCGGCGTAGCGTTCGGCGACGATGGCGCCGTTGCGGCTGACCAGCACGCCGGTGCTTCCGTCCGCCATGGCGAGATCGAGCACCGCTGCGAAGGCTTTAGGAGACGACCCGGGAGCGGGCCCGCTGGCGCATCCGCCGGCCACGGCGGCCGTCCCGCACAGGACGGCGCGCCGCGACAGGGCGGACCCGCCGCCGCCGACCATCAGGCGACGGCCGCCGCCGCGTGCGCCCCGGCGCTGGCCACCTCGCGCTCGGCCTGGGTGAAGCCGTAGTCGGGCACGATGGCGCCGTCCGGGTCCGACACCGCATCCCAGGCCGCGCGCAACCGCTCGCCGGCATCGGCCCCGCCGCCGATGTATTCGCCGGCCGTCAGGGTGACATAGGCGCGGGCGAAATGACCGGCGCCGGCGCAGAGGATGGCGCGGGTCGGGGCGTCCTCGACCACCAGCGGCAGCAGCCCCGGGCTGACCAGCGCCGGGTCCAACTGGGTCAGGCTCGCCTCCGACAGCACCCCCGCGGTCATCTGGGTGGCGGCGGTGGGGGCCAGGCAGTTGACCCGGACGTCGTATTTCTCGCCCTCGATGGCGAGGGTCTGCATCAGCCCGACCAGGGCCATCTTGGCCGCGCCGTAGTTGGCCTGGCCGAAATTGCCGTAGAGGCCCGAGGACGAGGTGGTCATGACGATGCGGCCGTAATTCTGCCGGCGCATGATCTCCCACACAGCCTTGGAACAGACCGCCGCCCCCATCAGGTGCACGTCCAGCACGAGGCGGAAGTCGTCGAGGCTCATCTTGGCGAAGCTCTTGTCGCGCAGGATGCCGGCGTTGTTGATCAGGATGTCGATCCGGCCCCAGGTGGCGAGCGTTTGCTCCACCATCGCCGCGACGGCGGCCTCGTCGGTCACCGAGCCGGCGACGGCGAGGGCGTGGCCGCCCGCCGCGACGATCTCGGCGGCCACGGCGTCGGCGGCCTCCTGGCCGAGGTCGTTGACCGTCACATGGGCCCCCTGACGCGCCAGATACAGGGCGTGCTGGCGTCCCAGCCCGCCGCCCGCGCCCGTCACGATCGCAACCCGCCCCTTGAGCGTCATGCCTTGTCTCCCGCCATATTCGATTGGGTCGTCTGGAGCGTCGGACGCGCCGCGCCCGGCTTGCAGATGCTCAGGAAGCCGGCGGCCATGAAGGTGGCCATCCGGTCCTTCACCGCCTCGAAGTCGTCGGAGTCGCACAGTCCGCCCGACAGACGGTTGATCCGCCCGGTGCGCGCCAGGGTCAGCATCAGGGCCCCGGTGACGAAGTGATAGCCCCAGAAGATGTCCTCCTCGGCGCAGTCCGGCAGGGCCTTCTTCAGCAGGCCGATCAGCCGCAGGACCAGCGGATCGAAATGCAGGTCGAACAGCTCGGCCCCGTAGGGGGTGTTCGACACCTGGGCGCCCAGGGCGCCGTAGTTCTTCCAGTTCTCGCCGCCCTGGCTGTAGAGGTCGAGGTCCGTGTTGAGGAAGGCGCGCAGGGCCCCCTCGACCGTGGGCTGGCCTTTCGTTTCCGCGTCGTACTTGTCCAGCGCCTCCATCCGGTAGGCGATGGTGACCCCGGCCCGGCGCGCGATCACCGCGTCGAACAGGCTCTTCTTGTCGGTGAAATAGTAGTTCAGCAGGGTGTGGTGGACGCCGACCCGCTGGGCCACATCCTTCAGGGTCACGCCATACAGCCCGTGGATCGAGAACAGATACTCGGCCGCGTCGAGGATCTGCTCCATCTTGTCGGCGCGCTGCTCGACCTTGGTGCGCCGCCGGCGCGGCTTGGCGGCCTCGACCGCCTCGCCTCGCGACTTCAAGGCCCCGGACTTCTTTTCAGCAACCGCCATAGTCAACTCTCAAACGCATCTTGTCGATCTTGCCGGTGGACGCCAACGGCATCTCCGGCAAGCGAATGACCTCATCGGGAATCCACCACGGGGCCACGCGGCCGCGCAAGGGCGACAGGATGTCTTCGTCGCTGACATCCTGCGTGTCCCGGGTCTGTATCACCAGAACGGGCCGCTCGCCCCATTTCGGATCGGGGCGACCGATCACGGCGGCGAGCGAGACCGACGGGTGCTCGTTGACGACGGCCTCGATCTCGGCCGGGTTGATCCATTCGCCGCCTGACTTGATCAGGTCCTTGGCCCGTCCGGTGATGACCAGATCGCCGTCGATGTCGATCCGGGCCAGGTCGCCGGTGCCGAACCAGCCCGCATCGTCCGTGGCGCTGTCCGGCTCGCCGAAATAGCGTTCCAGGACCGCCGGTCCGCGCACGCGCAGGTGCCCCTCGGCGCCGCGCTGTTCGGGCAGCGGCCGCCCTTCGGCGTCGGTCAGCAGCAGATCGACCCCGAAGGCCGGGCGGCCCGAGACCTGGGCCGTGCGCCCGGGATCGTGGGGCGGTGCGCAGGTCCCCAGGGGCGACAGTTCGGTCATGCCCCAGCTGGTCTGCACCGTCACGCCCAGCCGCCGTTCAATCCGCTCCATCAGCGCCGGCGCCATGGGCGCCCCGCCGACGATGACCCGCTTGAGGGTCGGCGTCTCGCCGCCGACGGTCTCCAGATGCTCCAGCACCCCCAGCCAGACGGTGGCGATGCCGACGGCGAGCGTCACCCCCTCGGCGTTGATCAGGCGGGCGAGGCTGGCCCCGTCCAGCTCGCGTCCCGGCAGCACCAGTCGCGCCCCGGCCGCGGGGGCGGCGAAGGGCAAACCCCAGGCGTTGGCGTGGAACATCGGCACGGCCGTCAGCACGGTGTCCGCGGCGGTGATGGCCATGACGTCCGCCTGCAAGAGGCGCAGGGTGTGCAGGAAGCTGGAGCGGTGGGTGTAGGTCACCCCCTTGGGCGCCCCCGTGGTGCCGGAGGTGAAGCACAGCCCGCAGGGCGCGGTCTCGTCGAACCCGCCCCAGACCGCATCCTCGCCGGCTTGGCCGATCATCGGCTCGAGATCATCGGCCGCCGCATCGGTCGCGGCCGCCGGGGCGTCGATGGTCAGCACCCGCTCGAGCGACGGCGTCCGCGCTGCGACCCGCCGCGCCAGCGGGGCCAGATCGGCGCTGGCGATCAGGATGCGCGCCTGCGACTGCCCGACCATGGCGGCCAGCTGGGCCTCGGTCAGGCGCGGGTTCAGCGTGTGGCACACCGCCCCCATGCCCATGACGGCGTACCAGACCTCGACATGGGCCTGGGTGTTCCACGCCAACGTCGCCACCCGGTCGCCCGGCCGCACGCCGAGGCCGGCCAGCACGCCCGAAATCCGCAGGCTGCGTCGCCTGAGCCCGGCGTAGCCGATGCGCTCGACCCGTCCCGCCCCGACCGCCGTCACCACCTCGACGCCGGGACGCCATTTCGCGGCATGGTCCAGGAACTTGTCGAGAGTCAGGGCGAACGCCTGCATTTCCCCATCGATCATGGGCACGGCGCCGCGGCGGCAGGCAGGGGCGTGGCGACCACGCCGACGGCCCAATTCCACGGCGCCCCACCCGCCACGCGGCGGCGACAGACCTCGGCTTCGCGCAGTTCGAACATCCCGGGCATCAGTTGCTCGTGCACGACCGGGCCGTCTTCGAACGCCATATAGCCCCGCGCCTGCCCCCAGGCGGGCCAGGCCGGCAGACCGGGAGCGACCGGCGCGCCGTCGCGGGCGAAGGACGCCCAGTACGCCATCATCGCGTCGGACAGCCCCCGCTCGACCGGCGTGTCGGGAATGGCCGGCCAGCGCGGCGGAAGCCGGTCCAGACCGCCGAAGACATAGGGAATCTCGGCCGCATGGAAGGCGTGCAGATCGGCCTCTTCCGCCGCCGGATAGCCGTGGTCGAACAGATAGACATAGGCCGGCTGGCCTAGGGCGGTCTGGCGCCGCGCCATCCGCTCGGCGGTCCAGCCGTACAGCGCGTCGCGCGGCGCTGCGAGCACACTCTCCGCGACGTCGCTGGATGGATAGATGGCGAGGAAGGCCTCGGCCAGGTCGCCATAGCGCTCGCGGATCGCCGCCTCATAGGTCGCCGCGTCCGCCGGGGCGGGCGGCGCCAGGGCGCGCAGCGAGCGGATTTCGCCCTGGTTGAAGCCGACCAAGAGCGGCACGGCCGCCTGTTCTCCGCGGTCGAAAATCTGGACCAGTTGCTCGGGCAACACCTCTCCGTCGATCGTGCCCCACGGCATATAGCCGGTCGCCGGCGCCCGGGTGGTCAGGTCCTGCGGATCCATGGCCCGCAGATCGGCGAGGTTGGTCAGCCCCAGCTGCGTCTGCAGCCAGACGCCGACCGCCTCAGCCGGCGGATCGCCGTAGCGGCTTGAGCGCAGCTCCGGCGTCGAGATCATATAGGCGCTCTGGGCGATGGCCCGGTCGAACAGGCCGCGCGCCTGTGGCGAGGCCATCAGATACAGGACGCTGAGCGCGCCCGCCGACTCGCCGGCGATGGTGACGTTTTCAGGATCGCCCCCAAAGGCGGCGATATTGGTCTCGATCCACTTCAGGGCCGCGATCTGGTCCAGCAGGCCGTAGTTGCCGGACACCTTTCGGCGCGACTCGGCGCTGAGCTCCGGATGGGCCAGATAGCCGAGCACGCCCAGCCGATAGTTGATCGACACCACCACCATGCCCTGCGAGGCGGCCATGCGCGCCCCGTCGTACATCGGTTCGCTGCTGGCGCCGGTGCTCAGGGCGCCGCCGTGGATCCAGACGAACACCGGGGCGTCGGTCGCGCCCTCGGGCGACCAGATATTGAGCGACAGACAGTCCTCGCTCATCACCGGCGCCTCGGCGGCGGCGTAGATGCTGGTCCCGCGCGCGGTCGGCTGATGGCAGGCGGGCCCGAACGCGGTCGCCTCGCGGATCCCGCTCCAGCGCGGCAGCGGCGCGGGCGCCCGCCAGCGGCGCCAGCCCGTCGGCGGCAGGGCGTAGGGCAGACCGCGGAAGACATTGACGCCCTCCGCCGCCTCGCCGCGCACCGCTCCGGCGGGAGCGTCGACGACCGTCTGCGCCGGCGCCGCCGTCGGAATCAGGGCGCAGCCGGCGACCGCCAGGGCGGCCAGAAGGCCCTTGGATATCCGCATCATGACAGGACCTCCCTGGCGGCGCGGCGCCGGATCGTGCCGGCCAGACCAACGAACATGGCGATGGCCAGGCCGTAGAACGGAATCAGGGTGTACATCGCCATCTGCAGCGAATTGTCGGGATGGCTGGCGCGGAAGAAATCGCTGGCGGCCCCCAGATAGGTCGGGCCGAGGCCCAGGCCGATCAGGTTCATCACCAGCAGCAGCAGCGCCCCCGACAGCACGCGCTGGTCGGGCCGCACCTCCTCCTGGACCATGGTGATGGCCGGCGAGAGATAGAAATAGTTCAGCCCCATCGGCAGGATCAGGAAGACCAGCCCCAGCTGCCAGCTCGGCGCCCAGACGAAGGCGGCGAAGAAGGGCGCGGCCAGCGCCAGCCCGACGGCCGGCAGCCAGGCGTAGGCCGTCTTCGAACGCCGGCTCAGGCGATCGATCAGCCAGCCCGAGGCGAACATGCCGGCGCTGACGCCGATGCCCACGACGAGGGCGTACCACAGCGCCACCTCCGGCAGGGTCATGCCCTTTTCCCGCATCAGGAACAGCGTGGCGAAGTTCAGCAGGGCATAGGTGATGAACTGGGTCGCGCCGCAGGCCAGGGCCATGCCGCGCAGCACCGGATCGCCGAAATACATCTTGCAGGTCGACAGGAAGCCGGCCCGGGGAATGGGGGCGGCGTCGGCCGGCGGATGAGTCTCCAGCGTCTGGTCCAGCCCGCCCTTTTTCGGCTCCTTGATGAAGAACCAGACGAAGACGGCGGTGAACACCCCCATCAGCCCGACCCAGAGGAAGGCGTCGCGCCACGAATAGGCCGAGGCGATCGAGGCCCCGAAGGCGACGCCGAGGGCCGAGCCGATCGGCGGTCCGAGGTTGAACAGACTCAGCGCCCGGCCCCGCATGCCCGAGGGGAAGTAGTCCGAGATGATGGCGTAGGACGGCGGTACGCCGCCGGCCTCCCCGACCCCGACCGCCATGCGCGAGACGGCCAGCTGGCCGAAGCTGGTCGACAGGCCGCAGGCCGCCGTGGCCGCGCTCCACAGGGCGCAGGAGAAGGCCAGCACCCTGACCCGGTTGGTCCGGTCGGCCAGCCAGCCGACCGGGATCGCAAGGACGCAGTAAAAGAGCGCAAAATAGAAGCCCCCGAGCAGCCCGAGCTGGCCGTCGGTGACGCCCAGCTCGTCCTGGATCGGCTTGGCCAGGATCGACAGCAGCTGCCGGTCGAGGAAGTTCAGCACATAAACGAAGCAGAGAACGGCGAGCACGAACCAGGCCCGGGCTCCCGGGCGCGCAACCGGCGCGCCCGGGAGTGTGGTCTCAACGGTTCCCGCCACCTCAGTACTCATAACCGATGCGCACGCCGATGGTCCGCGGCCGCAGCCGGCCGTAGCGACCGTCGAGGAAGGCCTCGGGGTGGATGTAGTTCACCGAGTGGTCGTCGAAGAGGTTTTCCACATAGGCCGCCACCGTGAACTGGTCGAAGGCGAGGGCGAGGTTGGCGTTGACGAAGGTGTAGGCGTCGGTGTCGTCATAGGTCACCAGCGGCGTCAGCGGCTTGCCCGGCGTGTTCGGGAAGCTGTTGGGGAAGCTGCCGACGTGGGACACGGCGACCGAGGCGTTGGCGAGGATGCCCGCCGTCGGCTGCCACTCGTAGTTGACCCGCAGCGAGCCCTGGACCTCCGGGCCGGCCAGCCGGGCGTCGAGCACGGCGCCGGAGATGGCCGCTTCCGCCGGCGTCAGATCATCGACCTTGGCCTCGTTGAAGCCGGCGGTCAGGCCGACGGTCCAGCCGTCCGCCGGGACGGCGACGACCGAAAGCTCGACCCCCTTGCTTGTCGCGCCGCCGATGTTGGTGGCGAACTGGACCGAATCGGAGACGCGATTGGCCTGGACCTGGATGTCCTTCCAGTCGATCCAGTAGACGGCGGCGTCGGCCACGAGGCGGCCGCCGAACCAGCGCCCCTTCACCCCGAGCTCATAGTTGGTGAGATTGTCAGAAGAGGCGCCGTCCGGGATGATGATGTCGGTCGGATCCAGCGCGCTGGCGGCGCCGGCGCGGGCGTTCACGATCGGCGGCCGGAAGCCGGTGGACACCGCCGCATAGGTGGTCACCGACGGCGTCGGCCGCCAGGACAGGCTCAGGCGATGCGACATACCGCTCTCCTCGGCCTTGACCCCCGTGACCGGCGGGACCGCGGTAATGGTGAGCGGACCCGGCGTTGGGACGTTCAGGATGGTCGCCCAGTAGGCTCGCGTCAGATAGTCGGAGTTGTAGCCGCCATCCTCGGTGAAGCCCTGGGCGTCGGTCGTGCCGTAACGCAGGCCGCCGGTGATCCAAAGGTCCGGCGAGAACCGGTAGGTCAGCTGACCGAAGGCCGCGACCTCATGGGCGATGAAATGCGAGCCGAAGCGCAGATAGTATTCGTCCGGCAGGCCGGTGAACCCCTGGGCCGCCATGAACTCCTCGCTGCCGCGATAGTTGTAGTCCACGTCCCGGCGCTTGCGAAAATAGAACCCGCCCAGCGACCAGTCGAAGCTGCCCCCCGGATCGGACACCAGCCGCACCTCCTGAACGAAGGTG
The DNA here is from genome assembly GCA_964527675.1 of uncultured Brevundimonas sp. Taxonomy (GTDB): domain Bacteria; phylum Pseudomonadota; class Alphaproteobacteria; order Caulobacterales; family Caulobacteraceae; genus Brevundimonas. The sequence continues at coordinate 9,966 of CAZGPS010000047.1, forward strand.
TCGTCATAGGCGTCCGCATCGAGCGCGAAGGGGAAGGCCTGGGCGTAGGTCCCGGCGAGGTCGACGTAGAACAGACCGGTATAGTCCGACTGCGTCGTGGAACTGGTCAGCAGCGCCCCGTCGAACTGGTATTCGAGCGTCAGATTGTAGTTGGTCATGTCGCTCTGGAACAGATCGGGCCGATCCGTCAGGCGGACGTACTCCCCTCGCGTCGGATTGGTCAGCGAGGAGTCGTGCGGATTGCTGATCTCGTGGGAATACATCAGGCGCGCTGAGAACCGGTCCGTCGGCTCCCACAGCAGGATGGCGCGGCCGCCGTACTGCACGAGGGAGTTGGAGTTCTCGATTCCCGTGCCGACGTTGTCGACCCAGCCTTCCTCGTGCCTTGAGAAGCCGACGATGCGCAGGGCGAGTTCATCCTCGATCAGGGGGATGTTCACCATCGCATTGTAGCGCTGGCGCAGCCCTCCCTCTTCCGTGGTTCCGAGGTCGACCAGGGCCGACGCGTCGAAGCCCGTGGCGTCCGGGTCATGCGTCAGGATGCGCAGGGCGCCCGCCAGCGAACCCGAACCGAACAGCGTCCCCTGGGGACCGCGCAGGAATTCGATCCGTTCCACGTCGTAGAGGCTGGGGTCGAGGATGGTGGAGTTGCCGTTCGACGAGATCGGAAGCTCGTCGATATAGATGGCGACGGTGCTCTGCAGATTGGCGCCGTAGCCGTTGGTGGCGATGCCGCGGGCGGTGAAGTTGTTGAAATTGGCCGAGGCCCGGTTCAGCACCACGCCCGGCGTCGCGGTGGCCAGACCGTCATAGTTGACGATGCCGCGCTCGTTGAGATCTTCCTGCGACAGGGCCGTGATGCTGACGGGCACGTCCTGCAGCCGTTCCGCACGCCGCGTGGCGGTGACGATCACGTCCTCGATGCTGGTGGCCTGGCGGTCCTGGCGTTCGTCTTGTGTGGCCGGGGTCGCGGGTTGTTGTTGCGCCTGGGCCAGAGCCGGCGCGGCGACGACCATCTGCGCAACGGCGCAGGCGGAAGCGAGCAGTATCGCCCTCATGTGATGTCCCTCCCATACGCCGATCATGAACGTCAGCGCTTGGACGGAAGAGGGACACGCCGCGTGTCGCTTGTCAACATTCCCTCTCGCGTGCGTGAATATCTTTCGTGAGCGGTCGCGGCTTGCGGGCCGGCGACCGGCAGGGACGCAATCAGTCCGATAAAGGAGCAGAGAGACGCCAGGGTGGTGCGAGCGGCGGGGGTCGAACCCGCATGACCGAAGTCGAGGGATTTTAAGTCCCTTGCGTCTACCAGTTTCGCCACGCTCGCGGCCGTCGCGTCCTCTAGCAGCGCCGTCCACCCGAGGCCATTCGGGCCGGGGCGGCTAGTGCGCCGCCGCGCTGGCCGCCGACCGCATGGCCCGGAAGTCGACGTCCGAATCGGCGATCAGCCAGACCAGCCCGGCCCAGGCGGCCACGTTCTGGCTCAGCTGCTCGGGATCGATCTTGTCCAGGGTGTCATCGGCCGTGTGGTGCAGGTCGAAATAGCGGCCGCCGTCCTGGTTCAGTCCGAACATCGGCACGCCCACCTCCGCCAGCGGACCGACGTCAGCCCCGCCATGCAGTTCGGGCTGGGGCGAGGGCAGGACGCCGATCGGATATAGCACCTGCGCCGCGGCCCGGGCGAAGTCCGAATTCTGGGCGCCGGGCGGCAGGCCGAGGGCGTAGATTCGGTCGGCGCCGAAATCGCTCTCGCCGGCGATCACATGCTTGTCGGCGCCGGCGCCGATGCCGCGCAGATAGGCGCCGCCGCCGTTGCCGGTGTCGGTCGGCTGGGCGACCTCCTCCGAGCCGTACAGCACGACGCGGATGGTCCGGGCCGGACGCCGGCCGCTCTCGGCGATGGCCTTGGCCGCGGCCAGGGTGATGGCGCCGCCGGCGCCGTCGTCGATCGCCCCGGTGCCCAGGTCCCAGCTGTCCATGTGCGAGCCCAGGACGATGATCTCGTCAGGGCGCGTGCGCCCGACGATGTCGCCGATCACATTCTGGCTGACCGTCTGATAGGTGTGGGCTGTCGAGGACAGGCGCAGCCGCACCGTCTCGCCCATGTCGATCAGGCGCGAGACCGTGTCCGCATCCGGCGCGCTGAGCGCGAAGCCCGGCAGGGGGACGACGCCATCGACGTAACGGGTGGTGCCGGTGTGGGCCATGCGGTGCTGGTCCGATCCGGCCGAGCGCATGATGAAGGCCAGGGCCCCCTTGCCCGCTGCGGCGGCGGGGCCGGCGCCGCGGATGCGGCTCAGCGGCCCATAGCCGGCGCCGTCCTGCATCCGCACCATCTGACCGGCGTCGACATAGGCGATCTTGCCCGCCAGCGATCCGGCCGGGGCGGCGTTCAGCGCCTCAAGCGTCTCGAACCGCACCACCTCGGCCTCGATCACGCCGTTGGTGCCGGGCGAATGGCCCAGGGCCGCCACGACGAGGCGTTGCGGCCGCTCACCGACGATCGAGGCGCTCTCCTCGCCCCGCTCCCAACCGACCAGCGGGAACTCCTCGATGCGCACGTTCTGGAAGCCTTGGGCCCGCATGTAGTCGGCGGCCCAGGCCGAGGCGTCCTGCTCGGCCTTCGACCCGGCCGGGCGCGCGCCGAAGCGGGTGGTCAGCTGGGTGACGTAGTCGAGGGCGATGTTTTCGGCCATCGCCGCGTCGCGGATCGTCGCGGCGCGCTGGATGGTGGCGGCGTCCTGCGCCATCGCGGGCGCGGCGGCGAGGGTCAGCGCCAGGGTCGCGCTCAAGGCGCTGGCGGCGAGGAGGTGGGCGGACAGGCGCATGACGGCTCCGGGGACTCAGACGGTGAAGCCGGAACCTGGACCCTGCACAGAGACCGGACAAGCGCTCGCCGGCGGAGTTTTCGCCGCCCCGGCATAAGCGGGCCTATTCGCCCTTGATATAGGGCTCCACCGGACCCTGAAGCTTGACCGTCAGGGCCTTGCCGCGGCGGTCGACGCGATTGCCGACGGCCAGACGGACCCAGCTCTCGGAGACGCAGTATTCCTCGACATTGGTCTTGTCCTCGCCCTTGAAGCGCACGCCGATCCCCTTCGCCAACAGGTCGGCGTCGTGGAAGGGGCTGTCGGGATCGACGGACAGGCGGTCAGGAAGGACGTCGGTCATCGGGGCGCTCGTTCGAAACTCAGGCGAAAACTCAGGCAGCGGCCTTTAGCCGACCCCCGCGCCGGTGTCCAAGCCGTCCTTGCCGGGGAATCGCCGCAATCGCCCGGTGTTCTCCCATCCCGCCCCGAGGAGACGCCGCATGCTCGCCGCCATCGCCGCCGCCCTCGCCATCGGCCAGACGCCCGCCTGCGCCTCCCTGCCCGGCGCGGAAGCCCTTTGGCGGGACGGGACGCGCTTCATCTTCATCGGCGAGACCCACGGCACGGCCGAGGCGCCGACCGCCTTCGCCGATCTCGTCTGTCTGGCGCTGGAACAGGGCCCCGTAACCGCGGCGCTCGAGTTCCCCACGGGCATGCAGCCGGCGCTCGACGCCTTCATGGACGCCGGGACCGACGAGACGGCCCGCGCCGCCCTGCTCGACTACCCGTACGGTCCGTTCCGGTTTCACGACGGCCGCGGCAGCGAGGCGATGATGGCGATGCTGCTGCGCCTGCGGTCGCTGCGCCGCGACGGCCGGCCGTTGACCGTCGTCGCCACCGTCCCGGACAGCCCGCGCCTGCCCGGCTTCGGCCAGTCCTATGCCGAGCTGGACCGCGCCGCCGTCTGGGTCGAGGCGGCGCGCGCCCGGCCGGATGACCGCGTGCTGGTGTTCGTCGGTCGCGTCCATGCGGAGAAGGCCCGCCGCGTCGGTTCGCCGATCGGACTGCCGGCGGCGGCGCATATCCGGCCCGAGGACAGCCTGTCCCTCGCCGTCGCCCGCCAGGGCGGCGCGGCCTGGCTGTGTCGCGACGACTGCGGGGCCGCGGCGATCACCCCCGTGGACGACGCCGCCCTCCGGGGCGTCGTGCTGACGCCAGACCTCGACCCCGCCTTCGACGGCCTCCTCGCCCTCGGCCCATCGACCGCCTCTCCGCCCGTCCGTACGGACAGCCCTTGACCTGACCCCACGTCAGTCGGCTAGGTTCGTTGCGAATAACTACGGACTATTGCATGAGCGATCCTATCCTCCGTGACTTCACCGCCCCCGCCGCTGACGGCTTTCCACTGTCGATGCGGCTGATCTCGGCCGAAAATCCGGGCGTCGCGGTGCTGGTCAGCTCCGGCACCGGCTTCCCCAAGGGCTTCTACGACCGGTTCGCGCGGCATCTCGCGGGCAAGGGCGCGGCGGTGCTGACCTATGACTTCCGCGGCATCGCCGGGTCGCGGCCCGACGACCTCGCGACCATGGAGATGGACTATCCGGACTGGGGCCGGCTCGACATGCCCGCCGCGCTCGACGCCCTGATCGAAGCCGCGCCCGGCCTGCCGGTCGTCCATGTCGGCCACAGCGTCGGCGGCCATTTCCTCGGCTTCATGCCCAACCACGATCGCATCGCCCGCCACGCCTTCGTCTCGGTCGGCAGCGGCTATTGGGGCCGGCACCACCGCGCCTACAATCCGCTCGAGCTGTTCTTCTGGCTCGCCTACGGCCCGTACAGCCTCGCCCGCCACGGCTACATCAAGGGCGGCGGCCTGTGGGCCGGGACCGACCTGCCGCGCGGCGTTTACACGACCTGGCGCCGCTGGTGCCTGAAGGAGCCCTATTTCCGCGACGAACTGAAAGCTCGCCTCCGGCCACATCATTTCGAAGCCGTGACGGCGCCGATTCGCTCATGGATTTTCACCGACGACCCGATCGCCACGCCCGCGACCTCGCCCATCCTGCTGGAGGTCTATCCAAACGCGCCACGCGAAGTCGTGGTCCGCGCCCCGGCCGACCACGGGGTCGCCCGCATCGGCCACGAGGGCGCCTTCCGGCGCGGCATGGAGCCTCTGTGGGACGAGATGTTCGACTGGCTGGTTGAACCTCAGGCCGCGCCCCCCAGTTAAACCCCTCCCCCGTCTGGAGTTCTGCATGACCGACCAGCCCGCCATCACCGTCGACGGCCACGCCATTCCCCTGCTCGGCTTCGGCACCTGGAATCTGACGCCCGAGGTGGCCCGGACCATGGTCGCGGAGGCCCTGCGCATCGGCTACCGCCACATCGACACGGCGTGGATCTATCACAATGAGGCGGCGGTCGGAGAGGGTATCCGCGACGCCATCGAGGCCGGCCACGTCGCCCGCGACGACCTCTGGCTGACGACCAAGATCTGGGTCGCCCATTTCGACCGCGACGGCCTGCTGAACCAGGCGAAGGAGTCCGCCGCCAGCCTCGGCTTCACCCCCGACCTGCTGCTGCTGCACTGGCCCAAGCGCGAGCCGTCCTTCGCCGAAACCCTCGGGGCCCTGAACGAGGCCCGGGATCAGGGCCTGAGCCGGAGCATCGGCCTCTCCAACTTCCCCTCGGCCGAGTTCCGGGAGGCGCAGACGCTGTCAAAGGCGAAGCTGGTCACCAACCAGGTCGAATACCACCCCTACCTCAAGCTCTCGAAGCTGAAGGCGGCGGCGAAGGACCTGGACTCCTCGATCACCGCCTGGTCGCCGCTGGCCCAGGGCGCGATCGCCGACGACCCGACCCTGATCGAGATCGGCAAGGCGCACGGCAAGACGCCCGGTCAGGTCACCCTGCGCTGGCTGATCCAGCAGAACGTCATCGCCATCCCCCGCACCTCGAAGGTCCATCGCGCCGAGGAGAATTTCGACATCTTCGACTTCCAGCTGACGGAAGAGGAGGTCGACCGCGTCCACGCCCTGGCCCGCCCCGACGGCCGTCTCGGCGACTGGATTGATCCCGCGTTCAAATGGGATGAAGAATGGGCCTGAAGCGCCGCGCATAGTCGGCGCGCCAAGGGAGCGATCCGATGGGCTCGGTGCTGGGGTTTCCCGGCGTCGATCCGCTTGACGCAGCGGTCGGCGCGAGACTGAAGCGGTGGCGCGAGGATCGCGGCCTGTCCATCGAAGACGTCGCCGCCCTGATCCCCATGCCGGTCGAGGACGCCCGCCGCGCCGAGGCCGGTCGCGCCCATCTGACCACCGCCCAGATCGGCGCCGCCACCAGCGCCCTGCACCTGCC
>CAZGPS010000048.1:0-16119 GCA_964527675.1 uncultured Brevundimonas sp.
TGCACCGGCCTGGCCGGCGGGGGCAACAAGACCCGCAAGCTGGAATTCCTGCTCGGCGAGGCCTTCGAACAGGAGGCGGATACGCTGGTGACCCAGGGGGCGGTGCAGTCGAACCATGTGCGCCAGACGGCGGCGGCGGCGGCGGCCCATGGGCTGGCCTGCGAGGTCATTCTGGAGGAGCGCACCGGGTCGAAGGCGCACGACTATGTGGCCAACGGGAACGTGCTGCTGGACCGGCTGTTCGGGGCCGGGGTGCGGTTCGTCGCCGGCGGGAGCGACATGGCGGCGGAGCTGGAGACGACAGCGGCGACGGTGCGCGGGCGCGGCGGCCGGCCGTATGTGATCCCGGGCGGCGGCTCCAATGCGGTGGGGGCGCTGGGCTATGTCGACTGCGCCCGCGAGATCGTGGTCCAGGCCGATGAGCTGGACCTGCCGGTCGACCGGATCGTGACGGCGACGGGCAGCGCCGGCACCCATGCCGGACTGGTGGCCGGGCTGGCGGTGATGGGGGCGGACATCCCGGTGCTGGGCATAGGCGTGCGGGCGCCCAGGGCGAAGCAGGAGGAGAATGTGCTGCGCCTGGCGCGCGAGACGGCGGCCCTGCTGGGGCGGCCGGAGGCGGTGACGGCGGCGATGGTGGTCGCCGACTGCGACTACGTCGGCGAGGGCTATGGCCTGGTCGATCAAGGCGTGATCGAGGCGTTGAAGCTGGCGGCCCGGACGGACGGGATCGTGCTGGACCCGGTCTACAGCGCCAAGGCGATGAAGGGGCTGATCGCCCTGGCCCGGCAGGGGGCGTTCAAGGGCGAGACGGTGGTGTTCCTGCACACCGGCGGGGCGCAGGGGCTGTTCGGCTATGAGAGCGTGGTGGGGGCGGGGCTGTAATCTTCCGCCCTTCTCCCGCAAGGGGAGAAGGCCGAGGTCAGCCCGCCCCCGCCGCGATCTGCATCATCACCAGGCCGGTGAACCAGGCCGCCGCCGTGCCGACGATGTAGCCGACCACGGCGAGCAGGACGCCGACCGGGGCCAGCGACGGGTGGAAGGCGGCGGCGGCGACCGGGGCGCTGGCGGCGCCGCCGATATTGGCCATGGAGCCGACGCCGAGGAAGAAGCTGGGCGAGCGGATCAGGAAGGCCATGCCGAACATCAGGGCGACGTGGACCAGCATCCAGACGCCGCCGATCAGGAAGTAGACGGGGCTGTCGAGGATGGCGCCGATATTCATGTTCAGCCCGACCGTGGCGACCAGGACATAGACGAAGACCGAGCCGACCTTGGAGGCGCCGGGGCCCTGCAGCTTGCGCGCCGGGGTGAAGGACAGGACCACGCCGATGACGGTGGCGATCAGCACCAGCCAGAAGAAGCTGGAGTCGAACGACAGCCGCTGGGCCCAGTCGAAGCTGGCTCCGAACCAGACGGCGAGGGGGTCGGCGATGGCGTGGGCCAGGCCGACGGCGCCGAAGCCGACGGCGAGGATGAAGATCAGATCCTTGAGGCTGGGGATGCGGGCGTGTTCCAGCTCATAGGCCTCGGCCTTGTCGCGGACCCGGTCGACGGCGGAGGCGTCGGCGCGGAACAGCTTGTCGACGCGGCGCTGGTTGGCGGCGATCCACAGGACTACGGCCATCCAGATGTTGGCGACGACAACGTCGACGGCGATCCAGATGGAGAAGGTGTCGGGGCCGGCGCCGTAGATTTCATAGAGGGCGGTCTGGTTGGCCGAGCCGCCGATCCAGCTGCCGGCGACGGTGGCCATGCCGCGCCAGATGGCCTCGGGGCCCGCGCCCATCAGTTCGGGGGCGATCCAGCTGGTCAGCAGCAGGGCGACGGGGCCGCCGATCATCACCCCGACCGTGCCGGTGGCGAACATGATCAGGGCCTTGGGGCCGAGGCCGAGGACGGCGGGCAGGTCGGCCGAGACGGTGAGGAGGACCAGGGCCGCCGGCAGAAGGAAGCGGGAGGCGATGAAATAGAGGCGCGAGGTCTCGGGATCGACGACGCCGAAGGTGGTCAGCAGCGAGGGCAGGAAATAGCAGAGCAGCAGGGCCGGGATGACGGTGAAGAAGCGTCTGATCCACGGATGGCTCAGGTTCGAGGCCCAGAAGACGCCGCCGAGGATGACGGCAAGCAGTCCGAGGACGACGGCGTCATTGGTGATCAGGGCCGTCGCGGCCTCGGTTTCGGTCTGCATTGGCGTCCCTCGATGGTTTTGGCGCATAAGGGCGGCTGAACGTCCGATTGGCAAGGCGTCGATCGGGAGCGGAGGCGAGATGAGCAAGGTTCTTGGAGTGCTGGGCGGCATGGGGCCGGCGGCGACGGTGGCGTTTCTGGCGCGGGTGCAGGCGCTGACGCCGGCGCAGAAGGATGAGGATCACATCCGCATCCTGGCTGACATCAACCCGCAGGTGCCGGATCGGCAGCGGGCGCCGGACGCGGCCGAGATCCGGCTGGGCCAGATGGCGATGCGGCTGCGCGACGCCGGGGCCCAGGTGCTGGCCATGCCGTGCAACACGGCGCACGCCCTGACGGGCAGCATCCGCAAGGTCGGCCTGCCCTTCATCGACATGATCGCCGAGACGGCCGAGGCCGCGGCCGCCGGCGGGGCGAAGAAGATCGGCGTGCTGGCCACGCCGGGCGGCGAGGCGCTGTACACCCGGGCCCTGCAGGCCAAGGGGGTGAAGATCATCCGCCTGACCGGGGCTGACCGCCTGGCGATCCTGTCAGGCATCGCCGCCGTCAAGGCGGGGAACACCGGCGAGGCACCGCGGGCCGAGATGCGGCGGCTGGCGGCGGCCCTGGTCGCGGCCGGGGCCGAGGTGGTGATCGCGGGCTGCACCGAGGTGCCGCTGCTGCTGGATCCGGGCGATGTGTCCGTGCCGCTGATCGATTCGGCCGAGGTGCTGGCGGCGGCGTGTGTGAAGGCCTGCGCCTGACGAGGGCTTGAGCGGATCGCCGGGCGGGGGCAGGAAGACGGTTCGAACCGGAGACCCACGATGCGTTCTCTCGCCGCCGCCCTGATCCTCGCCGTCCTGCCGGGCGTCGCCCTCGCCCAGGAGGCTCCGGCATATCCGCTGCGCCTGCCCAGCCCGGGCGGCGAGGTGATCATCCCCTCGCGTGGCGGGCAGTACGCCCATGACGAGGTCGGCTATGCGCCGGCCCGCCGGGCGGGCGACACCCTGTATGTCTCGGGCGCCATCGTGTTCCGGGCCGAGGGCGAGGGAACCGATGCGGCGGCCTTCGAGGCCCAGGTGCGACGCACACTGACCAATCTGAACCGGACGCTGGAGGCGGCCGGGGCGGGCCTGGACGACGTGGCCCTGATCAACAGCTTCCACGTCTGGGAGGGGCCGGACTTCACGGGCTCGCGGATGGAGCAGATCGAGATCATCGCCCGGGTCTGGCGCGAGTTCTCCGAAGGACCGCGCCCGGCGTGGACGGCGGTGGGCACCACGGGCCTGCTGGGCACGGGCGGCATCGTCGAAATCCAGCTGACGGCGTATTCCCCGACGCGGGAAGACTGACGGGCGCTTGCGGCGGGGCCCCGCGCGCGGCAGGGAAGGCCGGGTGAAAGCCCAGGCCCTCATCATCGATTGCGACCCCGGCGTGGACGACGCCGTGGGTTTGATGCTGGCATTTGGCGCGGAGGCGTTCGAACTGCTGGCGATCACCGCCGTGGGCGGAAACGTGCCGGTGGCGAAGACGGCGCGAAATGCGCGGATGCTGCGTCAGATCGCCGGGCGCGGGGACGTGCCGGTGTTCGCAGGCGCGGACCGGCCGCTGCGGCGCGAGCCGGCGGGGGCAGGCGAATTCCACGGCGCCGAGGGGCTGGGCGATCTGACGCCGTTCGAGCCTGAGGCGCCGTGCGCGGCGGGGCACGCCGCGGACGCCATCGTCGATCTGGTGATGGCGCGGCTGGAGCGGTCCGTGGCGCTGGCGGTGCTGGGGCCGATGACCAATCTGGCGCTGGCGCTGCGGCGCGAGCCGGGGCTGGCGAAACGGCTCGGGCCGGTGGCGGTGATGGGCGGGGCGCGGTCCGAGGGCGGCAACATCACCGCCTCGGCCGAATTCAACATCTGGGCCGATCCCGAGGCGGCGGCCGAGGTGCTGGCCAGCGGCTGCGATGTGGTGCTGTTCGGCCTCGACGCGACGCATCAGGTGCGGGCGACCGAGGCGCGGATCGCGGCGCTGGAGGCGATGGGGACGGCGACGGCCGACGTTGCTGCGTCGATGATGCGGTTCTCGCAGCGGGTCGAGCGCGAGATCGTCGGCTGGGACGCCCCACCGGTGCATGATCCGTGTCCCGTCGCCTGGCTGCTGCGGCCCGATCTGTTCGAGCTGAAGCCGTGCCGCATCGAGGTGGAGACGGACAGCGAGCTGACCCGCGGGCATACGGCGGTGGAGTTCCGCGCGGCCGTGGCGGGGGCGCTGCCGCACCGCTGGGCCACGGCGGCCGACGCGGACGGGGTGTTCGAGTTGATCGCCGCCGCCGTGGGGACCTCCCGGACAATCTGACGCAGGCGCCTAAGGCCAAGGTTTGCGCCCGCGCAAAGGCGGAGCGGCGGCGCGCGCGCATGAGCGGACCCGACGCTTCACCGGCCGCATGTCGCCGCCGGACGGCGCCGTGGAAGACGACGATGAAACGGAACCTCACCCTGGCCGCCGCCGCCCTGGCGATGACGATGGCGAGCGGGGCCGCCATGGCCCAGAGCACGGGCGACTGGCAGGTCGCGCGCAAGGGCGATCTGATCGTCACCGGCCGGGTCACCCAGATTTCGAGCGACGCCGACGACGCCATCACCAATGCGGCGGGCGTGGCCTCGGGCCTCAATGTCGAGGTCGGCGACGACATCATGCCGACGCTGGGCTTCACCTATTTCCTGACCGACCACATCGCCGTCGAGGCCATTCTCGGCGCGACCAGGCATGAGATCCGGGCCCAGGGCGGCGCCACCGACGTGGCCGTGCACGAGACCTGGGTGCTGCCGCCGGTGGTGACCCTGCAGTACCGGCCGATGCCGGAAGCGCGGGTCAGCCCCTATGTCGGCGCCGGCGTGAACTACATGCTGTTCTTCGACGGCGAGGACAAGAACGGCTTCAAGGTCGATCTGGAGGACGGCTTCGGCTACGCCCTGCAGGCCGGGGCGGACGTCGCCCTGACGGGTCCGTGGACGCTGAACCTCGACGTCAAGAAGGTGTGGTTCGACACCGAGGCGACGATCAACGACGGCGCGCTGAAGAGCGATGTGGGCCTCGACCCGTGGGTCGTCTCGGTGGGCATCGGGCGCAAGTTCTAGGGGCGCAAATTCCAGGGCGCTGAACGGGCGAGTGGCGGCGCGGTCGCGGCGGGGGCTATAAGTTCCGGTCGGGCCGCGCCGTGTGGCCGTCCGCGGGAGCGCGCCTTGAGGATCACCGTCGTCGGTTCGATCAATCTGGACCTGGTCGCCAGCGCGCCGCATCTGCCGCGCGCCGGCGAGACGGTGACCGGGGCGACCCTGGCGCGGCATCCGGGCGGCAAGGGCGCCAACCAGGCGCTGGCGGCGCGGCGCCTGGGGGCCGATGTGGTCCTGATCGGCCGGATCGGCGACGACGCCATGGCCGATGAGGCGACCGCCATGCTGGAGGCCGCCGACGTCGATCTGTCGGAGGTCGAGACGGACCCCACGGCGCCGACCGGCGTGGCCCTGATCGCGGTCGATCCCGAAGGCGAGAACCAGATTGTGGTGGCGGCGGGGGCCAATCACCGGGCCACGCCGGAGCAGCTGCCGGCGCGCATCGAGGGGCCGCTGATCGTGCAGCTGGAGCTGCCGATCGAGACGGTCGAGGCGGCGGTGGGGCGGGCCACGGACTTCGTCTGCGTCAATCTGGCTCCGGCGGCGGCGGTGTCGGACCAGCTGCTGCGGCGGGCCGATCTGATCGTCGTCAATGAGACCGAGGCGGCCTTCTACGGCGACGCTCTGCATCAGGGCGGCGGCCGGGTGGTGACGACCCTCGGCGCCCGGGGCGCGGTCATGGGCCAGCGCGGGGCAGAGATCGCCCGGGCCGTCCCGCCGACGGTGACGGCGGTGGATGCGACGGGGGCGGGGGACGCCTTCGTCGGCGCCATCTGCGTGGCCCTGCTGGAGGGGATGGAGCCCGAGGCGGCGCTGCGCTTCGCCTGCGCGGCGGGGGCCCTGGCGGCGACGCGGCCGGGAGCGCAGCCGTCGCTGCCGACGCGGGCGGAGGTGGAGGCGCTGCTGGGGGTGGCTAGTGGTTAGTGGTTAGTGATTAGCGTTTTGGGGGCGGACGGAACGGCTGCGCGCAGCAAGCGCCGCCGGTGAACCAGCAGCCACTAACCACTAATCACTCATCACTTCTGCGCCCGGAACGCCGCGATGGCGTCGACCGTCTTGCGCACGTTCGCCTCGATGCCGCCCCAGTCGCCGGACTTCACCGCCGCGTCTGTGATCAGTTTCGAGCCCATGCCGGCGGCGACGATGCCGGCGCCGAACCACTTTGCGATGCTGGCCTCGTCGGGGTCGACGCCGCCCGTCGGCATGATCTTGGTCCAGGGCATGGGGCCGAGTACGGCCTTGACGAAGTCGGGGCCGCCGACGCTGGCGCCGGGGAACAGTTTGACGATCTCGCAGCCCAGCTCATGGGCCTGGCCGATCTCGGTCACCGAGCCGCAGCCCGGGAAATACGCCGCCATGCGCCGGTTGCAGACGCGGGCGACCTCGAGGACGAGGCACGGGCTGACGACGAAGCGGGCGCCGCGGTTGAGGTAGAGGGCGGCCGTGCCGGCGTCGATCACCGAGCCGATGCCGAGGATGATGTTGGGATCGGTGCGCTGCAGCTCGCGGGCGATGTCGCCGAACAGGTCGACGGCGAAGTCGCCGCGGTTGGTGAACTCGATCGCCCTGGCCCCGCCGCGGGCGCAGGCGCGGATGACGTTCAGGCTGACCTCGGGATCCGGGTGATAGAAGACGGGGGCCACGCCCTGGGCTTCGAGGGCGGTGAGGACGGCGAGGCGGTCGTGGCGCATTTCAATCTCCGCTCATCCCGGCGAAAGCCGGGACCCGGTTCTGTGGGCGATCGGTCGGACCGGCGCTCCGCCACTGCTTAGCGCACGCAGGCTGCAACACGAAAGCACTGGGTCCCGGCTTTCGCCGGGATGAGCGGAACTTATGGTTTCAAGCCTCCGTCCACGCCGGCTCGATCGGGCTGCCGGCGGCGACGGCGGACTCGAAGGCGCCGAGGTTGAAGACCGCGGTATAGCCCATCCGCTTCAGGGCCAGACCGGCCATGCCGGATCGCTGCCCCGAACGGCAGTAGAGGATCAGCGGCCGGTCGGGGCGGAAGGCCGGGTCGTGGGCGGGGTGGGCCGGATCGGCGTGCATCTGGATCTGGCCGACCGGAATGGCCACGGCGCCGGCCAGCTTGCCGCTGGCCGCCAGCTCGGCCGGCTCGCGGACGTCGATCAGCAGGGCGTCCTGTTCGGCGACGAGCCGCCGGCTTTCGACGGCGTCGATGGCCGGGACGGCGGCGGCGGGAGTCTGGCGAAACAGGGACATGGGCTTTCCGGGTGCGGCGGACGATCAGGGCGCGGCGAGGGCCGAGAGCCGGGCGACGAGGGCGCTGTCGGGATCGAACAGCGGGTCGAGCACGGTGAAGTGGTTGAGGCCGGGCAGGGCCTCATAGCGGGTTTCGACGCCCTTCGCGCCCCACAGCTCGGCCATCATGCGCGACTGGCGCAGGAACTCGGGGCTTTCGTCGGCGCCGACGATACAGTCCAGCACCGTGCCGCCGGGCGTCGAGCCGTTGGGGACCGGCCAGTGGATCGGCGATAGCGCGGCGGCCTCGGCTTTATCGAGGCGCAGGGCGGCGTTGAGCGAGGTCGGAATCAGGGGGGCGAGGTCGAAGACGCCGCTTAGGGCGACGGCGGCCGAGGCGCGGCCCTCGCTGAGCAGGCCCGCCGCCATGTGGCCGCCGGCGGAATGGCCGAAGACCAGCGGGCGGACGCCGGTGCGGGCGCGGACGAGATCGACCGCCGCGCGCACCTGTTTCAGGATCCCGCCCAGTCGCACGGTCGGGGCGAGGTCGTAGGAGGGGATGGCGAGGCTGACCCCCCGGGCGTTCAGGGCCGGGGCGAGGCCGGAGAACCAGCTCTTGTCCAGCGCCTGCCAGTAGCCGCCGTGCAGGAAGACGGCGACGGGGGCGTCATCTCCTGCGGAGAACAGGTCCATGACCTCGCGCGCGCCGGGGCCATAGGCGATCTCGAGCGGCGGACGGGCGGCGCGGGCGGCTTCGGCGGTTTCGCGCCAGCGCTGCATGACGGCCGGGTGGTCCGGCACGCGGGCGCGGTTGTTGTATTCGGCCTCGAGATCGATCGCCGCTTCGCCCTTACCCGCCACGCTGTCATCCGCTAGAGGAGGCCCTCGAACCTGAGGGACCGCCCCCATGATGACCGCCATCTTCGTCTTCATCAAATGCGAGCTGGGCCACGCCAACGATGTGGCGGCGGACATGGTCGACAATGTCGAATTCGTCTCGGAGGTCTATTCGACCTCGGGCCAGTACGACCTGCTGGCCAAGTTCCAGCTGCCGAAGGACATGGACATCGGGACGTTCGTGACCCGGTCGGTGCAGACGCGGCCGCATATCCGCGACACCTTCACGGTGATCACCTTCTCGCCGTTCTTGCCGACGAAGTGACGGCGGGGTGACGCTACGTCATCGCTGAATCGCTGCTAGAGTCGTGGCAGAGGAAACGCGGGCCCCGGCCTTCGCCGGGATGACGAGGGTTCAAATGGCCGATCTTGAGACCTTCCGCGCGGAGACCCGCGCCTGGCTGGAGGCGAACTGCCCCGCCGAATGCCGCGGGCCGGTGGCCAGCGACGAGGACCGGGTGTGGGGCGGACGCAACGCCGAGTTCCCGACGCCGGCGCACAAGACCTGGCTGGAGACGACGGGCGCGCGCGGCTGGACCGCGCCGGAGTGGCCCAAGGAATACGGCGGCGGCGGGCTGAGCCGCGAGGAGGCCAAGGTGCTGGGCTCGGAGATGCGCCGCATCGGCGCCCAGGCCCCGCTGGCCAGTTTCGGGGTCTGGATGCTGGGTCCGGCGCTGCTGGCCTTCGGCACCGAGGAACAGAAGCAGCGCTTCCTGCCGGAAATCGGCCGGGGAGAGATTCGCTGGTGCCAGCGCTATTCCGAGCCGGGTGCCGGCTCGGATCTGGCGGCGATCCAGACGCGGGCCGAAGATCGCGGCGACCACTGGATCGTCAACGGCCAGAAGGTCTGGACCTCCTATGCCGACAAGGCGGACTGGATCTTCTGCCTGGTGCGGACGGATCCGGAGGCGCCCAAGCATCTGGGCATTTCCTTCGTGCTGTTCGACATGGCGACCAAGGGCGTCTCGACGCGGCCGATCACTCTGATCAGCGGCAAGAGCCCGTTCTGCGAGACCTTCTTCGACGATGTGCGGGTCGAAAAGGCCAATCTGGTCGGGACGCTGAACCGCGGCTGGGACGTGGCCAAGGCGCTGCTGGCGCATGAGCGGACCATGATCGGGGCCATGGGCGAGATGGGCGGGGGCCGGCCGCTGGGCCAGGTGGCGACCGGATCGCTGGGGCTGGACGCCGACGGGCGGCTGGACGAGCCGATGCTCCGGACCCGGATCGCCGAGCTGGAAATCGATGCGGCGGCGTTCAAACTGGCGCTGGAGCGGACCGGCGACCTGGCCAAGGCGGGGCAGGCGCATCCGGCCATCGCCTCGATGTTGAAATACTACGGCTCGGAGCTGAACAAGCGGCGCCATGAGCTGCTGATGGCGGCGGGCGGGTCGGAGGCGCTGGAATGGGAGGGCGAGCGGTCGCGCGACGGGGCGACGGCGCGCGACTGGCTGCGGACCAAGGCCAATTCGATCGAGGGCGGGACCAGCGAGGTGCAGCTGAACATTATCGCCAAACACCTGCTGCAACTGCCGGGAGCCTGACGGATGCCGCTGATCCTGACTGAAGAGCAGACCATGCTGAAGGAGGCCGCGGACGGCTTCCTCGGCGAGAACGCGCCGATCGCGCATCTGCGGAAGCTTCGCGACAGCCGCGATCCGGACGGGGTGTCGCGCGACCTGTGGCGGGCGTTCGGAGAGATGGGGTTCGCGGGGGTCATCATCCCCGAGGCGCATGGCGGTTCGGGGCTGGGCGCGGTCGAGGCCGGGGTGGTGGCCGAGGCGCTGGGGCGGACGTTGACGCCGTCGCCGTTCATGGGTTCGGGCGTGCTGGCGGCGACGGTGCTGAAGGGCGGCTCGGAGGCGCAGCGGGCGGCGTGGCTGCCGAAGATCGCGGCGGGCGAGGCGATCGTGGCCCTGGCCGTGGACGAGGGACCGAAACACGCGCCGGCGCGGATGACGACGTCGGCGGAGCGGTCGGGCAACGGCTTCAAGCTCAATGGGGCCAAGGGTTTCGTGCTGGACGGCCATGTCGCCGACGCCCTGATTGTGGCGGCGCGGACGGAGGAGGGGATCGGCCTGTTCCTCGTTGATCCGTCCACGGACGGTGTGGCGATCGAACGGACGGCGATGGTCGATGCGCACAATGCGGCGCGGGTGACGCTGACGGATGTCGAGGTCGATGCGGACGCCCTGATCGGATCGGTCGAGGGCGGAGAGGCGTTACTGGAAGGGGCTCTCAACCTCGGCCGGGCCTGCGCCGCGGCCTCGCTGACCGGGGCAGGGGACCAGGCCTTCCAGACCACGCTCGAGTATCTGCGGACCCGCAAACAGTTCGGCAAGCTGATCGGCGAATTCCAGGCGCTGCAACATCGGGCGGCGCATCTGTTCAGCGAGATCGAGATCGCCCGGGCGGCGGTGATGGGGGCTCTGCAGGCGCTGGACGCGGGCAAGGACAGCGCGCCGCTGGCCGTGTCGGTGGCCAAGGCCAAGGCCGGACGCGTCGCCGAGCTGGCGGTGCAGGAGGCGGTGCAGATGCACGGCGGCGTCGGCATGACCGACGAGTTCGACGTCGGCCTGTTCATGAAGCGGGTGCGCGTCCTGAACGAGCTGCTGGGCGACGCCGGCTTCCATCAGGAGCGGATGGCGCGAAGCCAGGGGTTCTGACCGCACTCCGGTGTTTTCCCGGGGTGGCGAGGCGGGGCGGCGAACGCTAAACCATCGGCAGGGAGACAACGCCTATGACGACGCGAACCAACGCGCCTGCCTACATGCCGGGCTTTGGCAATCACTTTTCGACCGAGGCCGTGCCCGGGGCCCTGCCCGAGGGGCGGAATTCGCCGCAGCGGGCGCCGATGGGGCTGTATGCGGAGCAGCTGTCGGGGACGGCCTTTACGGCCCCTCGCAGCGAGAACCGGCGGGCGTGGCTGTATCGGCTGAGGCCGTCGGCGCAGCATCCGGCCTACAGGCCGTTCGCGCAGGGGCGGGTGCGGTCGGGTCCGTTCCACGAGGCGCCGCCGTCGCCGAACCGGATGCGCTGGGATCCGTTGCCGACGCCCCAGGCGCCGACCGACTGGGTCGAGGGTCTGGTCACCTATGGCGGCACGGGCGATGCGGAGGCGCTGTCGGGCGTCGGCATCCATCTGTATGCGGCCAACCGGTCGATGGTGGATCGGGTGTTCTACTGCGCCGACGGCGAACTGCTGATCGTGCCGCAGGCGGGCGCGCAGGTCTTCGTCACCGAGATGGGGCGGATCGACGCCCGACCGGGCGAGGTCGTGGTCATCCCGCGCGGCGTGCGCTTCCGGGTGGAGTGCGACGGGCCGATCGCCGGCTATGTCTGCGAGAACTACGGCGCCGCCTTCCGCCTGCCGGACCTGGGGCCGATCGGCTCCAACGGCCTGGCCAATCCGCGCGATTTCGAGACGCCCGTGGCGGCGTTCGAGGATGTCGACCGCCAGACCGAGTGCGTGCAGAAATTCGGCGGGCGGCTGTGGACCACGACCTTCGACCACAGCCCGCTGGACGTGGTCGGCTGGCACGGCAACTACGCCCCCTGCAAATACGACACGGCGAAATTCAATACGATCGGCACGGTCAGCTTCGACCATCCGGATCCCTCGATCTTCACGGTGTTGACATCGCCCAGCGATACGCCGGGCGTGGCCAATTGCGACTTCGTCATCTTCCCGCCGCGCTGGATGGTGGCCGAGGACACCTTCCGGCCGCCGTGGTTCCACCGGAATGTGATGAGCGAATTCATGGGGCTGGTGATCGGCGAGTATGACGCCAAGGAGGGCGGCTTCGCCCCGGGCGGCGCCAGCCTGCATAATTGCATGAGCGGCCACGGGCCCGATCAGGCCTCGTACGACAAGGCGGTGGCGGCGGACCTCAAGCCGGTGAAGATCGAGAACACCCTGGCCTTCATGTTCGAGACGCGTTTGCCGATCCGCACCACGGAATGGGCGCAAACCTCGCCGACGATGCAGCTGGACTATGACGACGTCTGGACCGGTTTTGAGAAGGGCCAAGTGAAATGAAGCGTCTCGTGATGCTGGCGGCCCTGTTCGCCGCCGCCTGTCAGCCAATGCCGGATGACGGCGGCCAGACCGGAGCCGTGGGCCAGACGTCGGCGAGCGAGGCCTCGGCTTGCGCGGCGCGGGGCGGCGAGATGCTGCCGCAGGGCCGGATGCAGTCGCTGCAGTGCGTGGTCTCCTACGCCGACGCCGGCAAACGCTGCACGGACGGCGACGACTGCCAGGGCGACTGCCGGGTCGAGGACGTCGCCAATGCTCCGCAGGCCGGGGCCGCCGCGGTCGGCCAGTGCCAGGCCAAAAGCGGCCGGTTCGGTTGCTACACCACGGTCGAGGGCGGCAAGGCCGAAGCCACGATCTGCGTCGACTGAGCCGATGCATCCGGCGGCTGACGACGGCGTTTCCGCCCCATGACTCTGGCCGAAATCGCCGCCCTGCTGGGCCTCAATCTGGGCCTGGCGCTGGCGGTGATGGCGGGCCTGTGGGCGCTGTCGCGGCGACGCCCCGGGATCGGCTTCATCGACGCCGTCTGGCCCCTGCTGATGGCGGCGACCGCGGGCGTCGCCTTCCTGCTCGCCGAGGGCGATCCGGTCCGCAAGGGGCTGATGCTCTGGCTGGTGGCGATCTGGGCCGCGCCGCAAGCCTGGCGGCGGATATCCCCGGCCGCGCGGGCGGACGCTGAGAGACGCTATGCGGCGGTCGGGGAGGCGGCGGCCGGGCGCAGGGGCTGGAGTCGGGACCGCACGCGGCTGCTGCTGTTCTTCCTGCCGCAGGGGGCGCTGGCCTGGCTGACGTCCCTGCCGGTGCAATTGGGGCAGGTCGACTTCCTGCCCGCAGTGGGCTGGGTCGGGTGGACCGGGGCTGTGCTGGCTGTGGCGGGGATCGGTCTGGAGGGGTTCGGGAGCCTGCGACTGGCGGCCGCCCGCCATCGCCCGCCCGTGGACCCGGCTTCGGTTACGGGGCCTCGCCGCTGGTTGCGGCGACCCGACTATATGGGTGACCTGGCCGTCTGGTGGGGCCTGTTCCTGATCGCGGCGGAAACCGGCCCCGGTCGATGGTCCGTGATCGGACCCATCTTCCTGACTCTCGCCATGGCGCACTGGGCGCGAACGGAAAACCCCCGCCGCGTGAGCGACGGGGGCTGACCGTTTGAAGGTTTCAGGCGGAGGTCATGACCCTCCGCGTCAAGCCGTCTTACTGAGCCGGCGTCGAGGGCGACGTGTTCGGCGTGTTTTCGGTGGTCATGCCGCCGTCGGCGTTGCCGGCTTGTTGCTCGATGCGGTCGGCTTCGGCGTTGAGCGCCGTTTCCTGGGCTTCGGTCGGAGCCGCAGCAGCTTGCTCTTCCAGGGCGTCGGCCCGAACTTCGGCGGACTTGTCGGCGGCGCTTTCACCGCAGGCGGCGAGGCCGGCGAAGGCGAAGGTGGCGGCGGCGGCGATGATCAGTTTACGCATGGGATGGCTTCCTTCCAGAGTGGAGCCTCCATAACGCCGTCTCTCACCAAGGGTTCACGCCTGCGTGATGATTTTTTCGGTTTCCGTCATCCGGCCTCGGCGAAGGCCACCCGGGCGGCCCCGAGCAGGGCGGCGTGCTTGTGCAGGATCACGTGGGTGGGGATGGCGGCCATATAGTCAGTGAACCGGCCCTTGCGCTCGAAACGCTCACGGAAGGGACTGGCCTGCAGGAACGGCAGGATCCGCGGGGCGATGCCGCCGGCGATATAGACGCCGCCGCGCGCGCCTGTGGTCAGGGCGATGTCGCCGGCCACGGCGCCGAGGATGGCGCAGAAGCGGGCGAGGGTGGCGCCGCAGGCGCTGCGCGGATCGGCCATGGCCTCGTCGGTGATCTGGGCCGGGTCGTCGATATGGGTCTCGCGCCCATCGATCTCGGCCAGGGCGCGGTGCATGTTGAGCAGGCCGGGCCCGCAGATGAGCCGCTCGATCGAGACGCGGTCGTAGCGGCGGCGCAGGATGCGGAGGATTTCGTCCTCGATCGGATCGCCCGGAGCGAAACAGGCGTGGCCGCCCTCGGACGGCATGGCCATCTCGCGGCCATGGAAGTCGCGGATCAGGGCCGAGACGCCGAAGCCGGTGCCGGGGCCGAGCACGGCAATGGCCGACTCCGGGTCGCCCTCTTCGGGTCCGCCGAGCGAGGCGAGTTCGTCGCGCGGCACCACGCCCGCGCCCCAGGCGAGGGCCTCAAAATCATTGATCAGCCGCACAGGATTGAGGCCCAGCGTGCCGAGTTCGGCTTCAGACACCCGCCACGGCGAATTGGTCAGGTCGATGGTCCCGTCGGTGACCGGGCCGGCCACGGCGATGACGCCGGACGTCGGCTTGATCTCGCAACCGTCGACGAAGGCCTTCACGCCGCCGAGGAAGGTCGGATGGTCCGCGCCCTTGAAGCTCTCGTGATGCTCGAGCACCGGCTTGCCGTTGACCATATGGGCGATGGCGAAGCGGGCATTGGTGCCGCCGACGTCGCCGACCAGCAGCGTCTTGTCCCAGGCGATGGTCATGGGGTGGTCTCCTCGGGGCGGGACATCAGGCGTCGACCGCGCGGTCGACGAGGTTCGGATCGGGC
Organism: uncultured Brevundimonas sp.; assembly: GCA_964527675.1. GTDB lineage: Bacteria > Pseudomonadota > Alphaproteobacteria > Caulobacterales > Caulobacteraceae > Brevundimonas. Next base: position 15,041 of record CAZGPS010000048.1, read on the forward strand.
TGACCGTCGGTCCACGTCGATCCGCCCGCGGGGCCGACGAAACAGATCGAGGCGCCTTCCTCGGCGGTGGAGACGACGTGGCGGAAGGCGCTGAACAGTTCGCGGCCGTAGCCCCAGGCCGAGCCGCCGGCGTGTTCCGCGGTGCGCGCCGCCGCCGGCCGGGTCGACAGGTCGACGCCGACGGTGGTCAGGACGCCCGAGTCGGCGTCGAGGCGGATGACGTCGCCGTCGCGGACGCGGGCCAGCATGCCGCCGGCGAGGGCCTCGGGCGAGACGTGGATGGCGGCGGGGGTCTTGCCCGAGGCGCCGGACATCCGGCCGTCGGTGACGAAGGCGACCTTGAAACCCTTGTCCTGCAGAATGCCGAGCGCCGGAGACAGGCTGTGCAGCTCGGGCATGCCGTTGGCCTTCGGCCCCTGGAAGCGGAGCACGACGATGACGTCGCGGTCCAGCCTGCCGTCCTTGAAGGCCTGGAGGGCGTCTTCCTGGGTCTCGAACACGGCGGCGGGGGCCTCGACGATGCGGTTCTCCGGCTTGACGGCCGAGACCTTGATGACGGCGCGGCCGAGGTCGCCCTGGACGAGGCGCAGGCCGCCCTCGCGGTCGAACGGGTCGGAGGCGGGGCGCAGAATGTCCGTGTCCAGACTTTCCGCGACGCCGTCGCGCCAGACCAGCTCGCCGTCGACCAGTGACGGCTCCTGGAAATAATGGTGGATGCCGGGGCCCATGACGGTGTGGACGTCGGCGTGGATGTTTCCGGCGCCGGCCAGTTCACGGGCGATGAAGGCGACGCCGCCGGCGGCCTGGAAGGCGTTTACGTCGGCCGAGCCGTTGGGATAGACGCGGGCCAGCAGCGGGGTGACCGCGCTGAGCTGGTCCATGTCGGTCCAGTCGATGATCACCCCGGCGGCGCGGGCCATGGCCACCAGATGGATGGCGTGGTTGGTCGAGCCGCCGGTGGCCAGCAGGGCGACGATCATGTTGACGATCGACTTCTCCGAGACGACGTCGGCCATGCGGCCCTCGCCCGAGCGGGCCAGTTCGACGGCGCGCTTCGCCGCCGCCGCCGTCAGGGCGTC
>CAZGPS010000049.1:0-15763 GCA_964527675.1 uncultured Brevundimonas sp.
CGATGTCGTCGATCAGGTCCATCGGCAGGTCCTGGTGGACGCCGCCCGGACGGAAATAGTTGGCGTGCAGGCGCGACCCGGAGGCGCGCTCGTAGAACACCATCAGCTTCTCGCGTTCCTCGAAGCCCCACAGCGGCGGCGTCAGGGCGCCGACGTCCATGGCCTGGGTGGTCACGTTCAGCAGGTGCGAGAGGATGCGGCCGATCTCGGAATACAGCACCCGGATCAGCTGGCCGCGGTACGGCACGTCCATGCCCAGCAGCTTCTCGATGGCCAGGCAGAAGGCGTGCTCCTGGTTCATCGGCGCGACATAGTCGAGGCGGTCCAGATAGGGGATGTTCTGCAGGTAGGTGCGCGCCTCCATCAGCTTCTCGGTGCCGCGGTGCAGCAGGCCGATGTGCGGATCGACGCGGGTAACCAGCTCGCCGTCCAGCTCGAGCACCAGACGCAGCACGCCATGCGCGGCCGGGTGTTGCGGGCCGAAATTGATCGTGAACTTGCGGTCGTCGAGCGCGCGGGCGTGCTCGTTGCGCCCGTCGTGGGTCTCGTCGAACACGTCGGTGGCGCCAAAGGCGGGCGGCAGGGTCGAGGAATCAGCCATCAGCCCGTCACCTTCTCGTCGCCGGGCAGCACCGGGAGGGGATAGTCCGCGCCTTCCCATGGAGACTGGAAGTCGAAATTGCGGAACTCCTGGGTCAGCTTGACCGGCTCATAGACGACCCGCTTCTGCTCGTCGTCATAGCGGACCTCGACATAGCCGGTCATCGGGAAGTCCTTGCGCAGCGGATGTCCCTGGAAGCCGTAGTCGGTCAGCAGCCGGCGTAGGTCCGGATGCCCCTCGAACAGCATGCCGTACATGTCGAAGGCCTCGCGCTCGAACCAGTCGGCGCAGGGGAAGACGGACACCGCGCTGGGCACCGGCTGGATCTCGTCGGTCGTCACCTTGACCCGCACTCGCGCGTTCCGGGTCAGGGACAGCAGGTGATAGACGACCTCGAACCGCTCCTCGCGATCCGGGAAGTCGACGCCGCAGATGTCGAGCAGCTGCTGGAAACCGAACCGGTCCCTCAGCGCGGTCAGCACCTCGAGGATGCGTCCGCGCTCGGCCACCAGCGTCAGTTCGCCGAAGGCCACCTGGGCCTGCACGCCCAGGGCGCCGACCATCTCGGCGCCGAGCGGCGTCAGGGCGGACTCCATGTCCGCGATGCGGGCGACAGCGTTCATCGGTCGATGGTCCCCGTGCGCCGGATCTTCTTCTGCAACTGCAACAGTCCGTATAGCAGCGCCTCCGCCGTCGGCGGGCACCCGGGCACATAAGCATCGACAGGTACAACGCGGTCGCAACCGCGCACGACACTGTAACTATAGTGATAATACCCGCCGCCATTGGCGCAGGAACCCATCGAAAGCACGTAACGCGGGTCCGGCATCTGGTCGTAGACCTTGCGAAGCGCGGGAGCCATCTTGTTGGTCAGGGTGCCGGCGACGATCATCAGGTCTGACTGGCGCGGGCTGGCGCGCGGCGCCATGCCGAACCGCTCCATGTCATAGCGCGGCATCGAGGCCTGCATCATCTCGACGGCGCAGCAGGCCAGGCCGAAGGTCATCCACATCAGCGAGCCGGTCCGGGCCCAGTTGATGACGTCGTCCAGCGAGGCGGTGACGAAGCCCCGCTCCCCCAGTTCGGCGTTGACGGCCTCGAAGAATTTGTCGTGGATCGCGGGATCATAGCCCTCGACCATGGTCCGGCCGGCCGAGCCGAAGGCCAGCGGCGAGGACGGGCCCGGCCCGACCGGCGACGCGCGCTGGTTGCCCACGCCGATCAGCGGGACGGTGTTGGTCGTGGTCACTCCCATTCGAGCGCGCCCTTCTTCCATTCGTAGATGAAGCCGACGGTCAGCACGCCGAGGAAGACCATCATCGACCAGAAGGCGAACACCATGCCCTCGCGCGACAGGTCGAACATCGACACCGCCCACGGGAACAGGAAGGCCACTTCCAGGTCGAAGATGATGAACAGGATCGAGACCAGGTAGAACCGCACGTCGAATTTCATCCGCGCGTCGTCGAAGGCGTTGAAGCCGCACTCATAGGCGGACAGCTTCTCGGAGTCCGGGTTCTTCGGGGCCAGCACCCAGGCGGCCAGCATGAAGCCGAGGCCGAGCACTGTCGCGATCCCGAGAAAGACCACGATCGGCAGGTATTCAAGAAGGAATGCGTTCATCCGGAAGGGACCTTGTCCGCCGAAAGGGAGGGGGCGGATTCGGCGCTTTCTAGCCCCGGAACCGCATTGGTTCAAACCCATGCGGCGAAAGGTTTTTCTTGCGAACGGTTCGCAGAAAATCCGGACCCCGACAGGGGCCGGAAGCCGGGGTCGCGAGGCGTCGAAAAACTGCTCCGGACGCATCTATCCTCGCTTGACAGTGCGAGGCGCCCCCGCCTAAACGACGCCCCTCGCCGCGACGCACCTCAGCGCCGCGGCCGGGATACGCGGGTGTAGCTCAGTTGGTTAGAGTGCCGGCCTGTCACGCCGGAGGTCGCGGGTTCGAGTCCCGTCACTCGCGCCATATCCTGTCATCAGGATATGGCGCGCCCCCCTCCCCCGATAACCAGTCTGTCGCCGGTCGGCTTTCGACGCGGGACGCCCGTTTGGGCGACGCTGTCTCCCGCCCTTCGATGCGCTAGGATGTCGGCATGAATCAGCGCCGGGTCCTGGTCACCGGCGGGGCGGGCTATATCGGCTCGCACACCGCCAAGGCGCTCGCCCTCTCCGGCGTCGAGCCCGTCGTGTTCGATGATCTGTCCAACGGCCACGCCGAGGCCGTCAAATGGGGGCCGCTGGTCGTCGGCGACGTCCGGGACAGCGAGGCCGTCGCGACCTGCATCCGCGACCATGGCGTCGGCGCCGTCATTCATTTCGCCGGCCTGATCGAGGTCGGCCGGTCCGTGCTCGAGCCCGGATTGTTCCACGATCACAACGTCAATGGCGTCGCCGCCGTGCTCGGGGCCATGCGCCGCACGGGGCTGCGCCGGATCGTCCTGTCATCGACGGCGGCGGTCTATGGCCGCCCGCAGGGCGACGGGCTGTCCCCGCTGGGAGAAGACCTGCCGCTGAGCCCGATCAATCCCTATGGCGAAACCAAGCTCGCCGCCGAGCGGCTGATCGCGGGAGCCGGCGGCGTCGAAGGCGTCGCCCTGCGCTATTTCAACGCCGCCGGGGCGGACCCGGAGAGGGAACTGGGCGAGGCCCACCACCCGGAGAGCCATCTGATTCCACTGGCCATCGAGGCGGCGCTGGGCCTGGGCCCGCCGCTGACGGTGTTCGGCGACGACTTCCCGACCCCGGACGGCGCCTGCGTTCGGGACTTCGTCCATGTATCGGACCTGGCGCGGGCCCACGTCATGGCGCTGGATCTGGACCTCGGCCCGGACGCCTTCGCGGCTCTGAACCTGGGCGTCGGCCGGGGCGCGTCGGTGATGGAGGTGATCACGGCGGTGGATCGGGCGACCGGGCGGCGGACGCCTTGGGCGCCGGGCCCGCGCCGGCCCGGCGACCCCCCTGTCCTCATCGCCGATCCGGCCGCCGCCCGGGCGCGGCTGGCGTGGACGCCCCTGTTCCCCGACCTCGAGAGCATCGTCCAGACGGCGGTCGCATGGCGGCTGAACCCACGGTTCGGTTTCGGCGCACCTCAGGACGCCGCCTGATCTGACGTCAGCGGAGCTCGGGCAGGCGGCGGCCGATCGAGGTGGCCAGACGCCGGCGCCGGTCGCTGAACGTCTTGCGCCGGGCCTCGGTGACGCAATAGCCGTCGCGCCCCCATTTCGCGCGCACGGCCGCCGTCAGATGGGGGTGCCGGTCGTACTGGTGCACCACGGGACTGACGCCGCCGTCGGGGTTCACGATCAGACCGTCTTCGCGGACCGTCAGCCCGCCGGCGTTGGACAGGCCGATGGTCGCGACGCGTCCGAAATTCGGACGGATGTCGGCGTCGACGACGCCGAGGTGAACCGCGAGATTGTAGGCCGCCTGATCGGTTCCGAACGAGGCGGCGACGCCCGACCGCGGGATGGCGGCGGTCATCAGCAGCACCCGGCACAGCTGCATCATCTCCCGGGCCGGGCCGACGATGGTGCCCGCGCACAGGCAGGCCCTGCCGGCCACCGACTGCGTCATGCCCTCGCCCACGAGCGAGCGCAGGTGCTTCATGTTGAAGGCATGGTCGGCCAGCCGGTCGCCCTCGCTTTCCGTGAAGGCCTCCAGCCGGGTCACCGGCTCGGCGAACGGATCGCCCTGGAAGACGACGTCGCGGACGTCGGTCAGCAGGACCTCCTCGATCCACGGCCGGTCCGACAGCCAGTTCACATAGGCCCCGAAGCGGGCTGTGACCGGGTGCGGGCTCCAGGCCTCGCCCCACGGCAGGCCCGCGGAGATCACATCAAAGGTCTTGAGCAGTTCAGCGACGTCCGGCCGGTCCTGATCGACGAACAGGATCACGTCCCCGTCGAAATGCGCGCGCAGGGAGCGGACGAACACCTCCAGCTCCGCCGCTCCATAGCCGGTCGCATATCCCATAACCGCCCGGGCGGCCCCACCGCCGGTGCGGGGCGCGCGCGGCGCGCCAAGGCTGGACGCCAGCCACGACAGATAGGGATTTGATACGGGGGTCACGGCGCCTTCTACATCAGCCCATGGATTCGGAATACCTGGCCCCGGGTGGCGCGACGGCGGATCAGTCCCGCCCGGCCATCAGTACATTCTGCACGCGGCGGCCCAGCGGATCCCGCGACTGCCAGGTCTCGCCGACATCGGCCTCGATCATGGTGGTGCAGAACCGCGGGATCAGCATGCTGGGACGGATATTGCTCAGGCATACCCGCTCGCCATTCACCGACCAGCGCGCCGACAGTCGTCGACCGTCCGAGAACTGCGCCCGATAGGTGCCGTCCGGGTTGAACCAATGCTTGACCCAGCCGCCGTCCGAATAACGCGACACGACCGTATTGCCGAAGGCGGCGTCGATATCGGCCCGCACCGGATTCGCCAGAAGGCAGGCGGATGCTACGGTCGCGACGGCCAGCGTGCGAAGCATGGACAACCCCTCAATACCCCATCCCGGGCCGAACTATTAACAATCGTTTAGGGAATGCCAACCCCCTCCGCGAGGTCCGGGAATAGTTGACTCTTACGTGGGGGCTTCTATATGCGGCCCACGTTCGGGACAGGACTGGCGAATCCGCGCCGCCCGCTCGCCCAGAGATTCAGGGCGGTTCCGCGACATCGCACGACGGCCCGATGCGCGGGGCGTCCCTCAATCCAGTCCCAAGGACCCATGACCGAATTCTCCCAGCTGGGCCTCTCGCCCACGACCCTGCAAGCCGTCGCCGACACCGGCTACACCACCGCCACGCCGATCCAGGCCCAGGCCATTCCCGTGGCCCTCGCCGGCCGCGACGTGCTCGGCATCGCCCAGACCGGCACCGGCAAGACCGCCGCCTTCACCCTCCCCCTCGTCGAACTCCTGTCCAAGGGCCGCGCCCGGGCCCGGATGCCGCGCGCCCTGGTGCTGGCCCCGACCCGCGAACTGGCCGACCAGGTCGCGATGAGCTTCGAGAAATACGCCAAGGGCACCAAGCTGACCTGGGTGCTGCTGATCGGCGGCGTCTCCATGGGCGACCAGGTCGCGGCCCTGAACAAGGGCGTCGACGTCCTGATCGCCACCCCGGGCCGGCTGCTGGACCTGTTCGAGCGCGGCAAGATGATGCTGAACGGCGTCGAACTGATGGTGGTCGACGAGGCCGACCGCATGCTCGACATGGGCTTCATCCCCGACATCGAACGCATCTTCAAACTGACCCCGCCGAAGCGCCAGACGCTGTTCTTCTCGGCCACCATGCCGCCCGAGATCACCCGACTGACGACCCAGTTCCTCAAGGACCCGACCCGCATCGAGGCTTCGCGCCCGGCGATGACGGCCGAGACCATCACCCAGTATCTGGTGCGCATCCCGTCCAGCGACCCGAAGATGAAGCGCGCCGCCCTGCGGGCCCTGATCGGCCGCGCCGACGTGCGCAACGGCATCGTCTTCTGTAATCGCAAGTCCGAAGTCGACGTCGTCGCCAAGTCGCTGAAGCAGCACGGTTTCGACGCCGCCCCGATCCATGGCGACCTCGACCAGTCGCTGCGCACCAAGACCCTCGCCGCCTTCCGCTCGGGCGAGCTCAAGCTGCTGGTCGCCTCGGACGTCGCCGCCCGCGGTCTCGACATCCCCGACGTCAGCCACGTCTTCAACTACGACGTCTCGCATCACGCCGACGACTACGTCCACCGCATCGGCCGCACCGGCCGCGCCGGCAAGCTGGGCCAGACCTTCATGATCGTGACGCCGGGCGATGACCGCTCGCTCGACAAGGTCCTGAAGCTGATCAAGATGGCCCCCGAGGAACTGGTGCTGGACAGCGCCGATCTCGGCGGCGCCCCGGCCCGCCGTCCCGCCGCCGCCCAACCGGCCGAACCGACCCGTGAACGCGGCGATCGACCGGCCCGGTCGCGCCGCGCCCCCGCCTCCACTTCCGTAGCGGCCGAGCCCGCCGAGACCGTCGCCGAAGCGCCGACGACGTCCGTCCCGGACACGACGCCGGCGGTCGACGCCGCTCCCGCTCGCCGGACCCGCAGCCGGCGCGGCGGACGGTCGGCCCGTCCGGCTGGCGAGACGGCGGTCGAGAGCGTCAGCGAATCGCCGGTCGAGGCGCCCGTCGAGGCGGCGGCCGTGCTCGAATCCGCCCCCCAGGCGCGGCCCGTCCGCGAGACCCATCTGCGCCAGTCGGATCGTCGCGGCGACCGCGCCGAGTCCGAGCCGCAGCAAGCCAATGGTCGTCCCTTCGGTGAATCTGAAGTGCCCGCCTTCCTGCGCCGGCCCGTACCCGTCAAGGGCTGAGCCGCGCCTGATGCGCCATCGTCGGAACGGATTTAACCCGGTGTTACAGAACCCCGGCCTAGACTTCCGGGCGTTCGGTCGCTGCCCATGGCGACCCCTCAGAGGATGTCCATGAAAGAAGCGGTCGAAGCCACGCTGCGCGGTCCCGAAGCCTATTCCCTGGCGCGACGGGCCGTTGAGGCGATGGAGGCCGCGTCGGTCTGGCCGACCCCGCTGAATTTCGAACTCTGGCTGCAGTATCTCGGCGATCCGGACGGGCCGCTGGGTCGCGAGATCAAGCGCATGCTCGCGGCCGGCGAGCCCTTCACCGAAGCGACCGCCGAGGTGCTGGCGGCGGAATATCTGCCCCGCGCCCGTCTCACCGAAGAGATTCGCGACGCCGGGCGCGTGCTGGACCGCGAGCTGTCCAGCGTCTCCGAGGCCATCTCCCGCGCGCACCGCGCCCAGACCGACTACGGCCGCACCCTTGAAGGCGCCGCGGGCAGCCTTGAAGCCGCGGACGGCGCGCCCCAGCTCCGCGCCATCGTCTCCGGCCTGTCGGACGCCACCCGCAAGATCAAGACGGACAACGACGCGCTCGAGAAGAAGCTGGAGCTGTCGACGCGCGAGATCGCCCGGCTCAGCGAGCATCTGGAACAGGTGCGCCGCGACTCCATGACGGACGCCCTGACCAATCTGGCCAACCGCAAGGCGTTCGACGAACAGCTTGAAAGCGCCTGTCAGACGGCGCTCAACGGCGGCTCCCGCCTGTCGCTGGCCGTGCTCGACATCGATCACTTCAAGCGGTTCAACGATACCTGGGGTCATCAGACCGGCGATCAGGTACTCCGCTATGTGGCCGGCGTGCTGGCCCGAACGGCCGGCGCCCCCCGGATCGCGGCCCGCTACGGCGGCGAGGAGTTCGCCCTCATCTTCCCCGGCGAAAGCCTGCCGGATGTCGAGGCCGCACTCGAAGGAGTCCGCAAGGAAATCGGCTCCCGCTCCCTGCGCCGCCGCTCGACCAACGACGATCTCGGCGCCGTCACCGTCTCGATCGGCTTCGCCAACCACCGGGGCGGGGAATCGCCCGCCAGCCTGCTCGGTCGGGCCGACGCCGCCCTCTACGCGTCCAAGCGCTCGGGCCGGAACCGGGTCACCTGCGCCGACTGGCTGGACAACGCCGCCTGAGCCCTTCCGCTCGCGCCGATTCGCGGCATAGTCGCCCGATGCGAAGCTTGGCTTTTAACGTCGCCTACTGGCTGCTCTCGATCACCTATGCCTCGGCCGCGGCTTTCGCCGCCCTGGCCCCCGGACGCGGCGCGACCAGCTGGATCATCCGACGCTATGTGAAGCGGATGGTGCAGGCGATGCGGCTGTTCGCGGGCATCCGCATCCAGACGCGAGGGAAGGACCGGCTGCCGGCTGGCGCCTTCATCATCGCCTCCAAACACCAGAGCTGGGGCGACGGCTTCGCCACCTACGACCAGTTCGACGACCTCGCCTTCGTCACCGGCGACCACCTTGAGAAATTCCCGTTGCTGGGCACGGTGCTGCGCAAGCTGGGCGCCATCGTCGTCAACAACTGCGGCGGCCGCGAAGCGCGCGAGGCGCTCAAACACCGCTCCGCCGACGCCCATGCCGCCGGCCGCAGGATCCTGATCTACCCCGAAGGCAATCTGGCGCGGGTCGGCGAGAAATTCCGCTACCGATCCGGCGTCTGGCACATGTACCGCGACTTCGACATGCCGGTCGTCCCCCTCGCCACCAACCTCGGCCTGTTCTGGCCGCAGGAGGCTTTCAAGAAACACCCGGGCGTGGCGACCCTGGAGTTCCTCGACCCCATCCCGACCGGCCTGGGCAAGGACGAGTTCCTCGCCCGGCTGGAAGCTGCGGTGGAAGGCCGGACCGCCGAGCTGATCGCGGAGGCCACGGGCCGGCCCGCCACGCCCGCGGTGCGCGTGCCCGCACCCGACGAGGTGGCGAAGGCGGCGAAACTGGCGGCGTCTACGGCCTAGGTTTGGGCTTTCGCGGCTTCTTCGCCGCGGCCTTCCTCAGGGCGGCGTCGATCGACTGCCGGGCCCAGTCGACGGCCTCGGCCGCATCGTCCACGGCGTTCTCCGGCAACGACCAATAGGCCATCGTCATCGCCTTCCCGTCCTTCGTCGGATAGGTGAACTGCCGCGCGCCCGCAGCCTGCAGCAGGGGCGCATTGACCTCGTCCGCCTTCAGCCAGACGACGCCGTCGTCCAGCAGGGCGAAGATCAGATCATGCGAGTAGACGGCGGCCCCGCCGAACATCCGCTTGATCTCGATCGGGCCCAGCCCGGCGAAATGCTCGCGCACCCACTCGCCGAAGTCAGGATCATAGGCCATCGGTCAGGCCGCCGGGATCACGGCGCCGTCGTACTTCTGCGCAATGAAGTCCTTGACCGCCTGGCTGCGCAGCATGGCCGCCAGGGCGACGATGCGCGGATCGGCGCGGTTGTCCGGCCGCGCCACCAGATAGTTGACATAGGGGCTGTCGGGGCCTTCCAGCGCCAGGGCGTCCGTCTTCGGCTTCAGTCCGGCGTCCAGCGCATAGTTGGTGTTGATCACCGCCATATCGACCTGGCCCAGCACGCGCGGCAGGGTCGCGGATTCCAGCTCCCGGAAGCGCAGGCCCTTCGGATTGCCGACGATGTCGCGCAGGCTTTGCAACGGATTGGCCGGGTCCTTCAGCCGGATCAGACCCGCGGTCTGCAGCAGAATCAGCGACCGGCCGATCGACGAGGCGTCATTGGGCACCGCCACCTGGGCGCCCTGCGGCAGTTCCGCCAGCGATCTGAAACGCCGCGAATAGGCCCCCAGCGGCTCGACATGGACCCCGGCCACCGTCACCAGGTCCGAACCGCGCGAGGCGTTGAACTCGTCCAGATAGGGCTTGGTCTGGAAATAGTTCACGTCCAGCCGGCGCTCGGCCAGCTGGGTGTTGGGCTGGACATAGTCGTTGAACACCTTGATCTCGATCGCGAGGCCTTCGGCCGCCAGCAGCGGCTTGATGTGCTCGAGGATCTCGGCGTGCGGCACGGCCGTCGCGCCGACCAGCAACGGGCCGTCCGTCCCGGCCGCCTTGTCGGCTCCCGACCCGCAGGCGGCGAGCGCCACGGCGGCGGCGGCGAGGGTCAGAAGCGAGCGGCGGATCATGGGCGTGTCTTTCAGGAAGCGATCAGCGATGGGAAACGGCGGCGACCAGCCGGTCGCCAAGCATCTGCAGGGCCTGAACCAGCAGCAGCAACAACACCACGGTGACCACCATGACATCGGTCTGGAAGCGTTGGTAGCCGAAGCGGATGGCGAGATCGCCCAGCCCTCCCGCCCCGACCACCCCGGCCATGGCGGTGTAGCTGACCAGGGCGATGGCCGTGACCGTGGCGCCGGCGATGACGCCGGGCAGGGCCTCGGGCAGCAGGGCGCGGGTGACGATCTGGAAGGTGGTGCCGCCCATGGCCTGGGTCGCCTCGACTACCCCCTTGTCGACCTCGCGCAGGGCCGTCTCGACCAGCCGGGCGTAGAAGGGCGCGGCCCCGACGACCAGCGGCGGAATGGCGCCCGCCACCCCCAGCGACGTCCCCACCAGCAGCACCGTCAGCGGCAGCATCACGATCAGCAGGATGATGAAGGGCACCGACCTCAAAATGTTGACGATCAGCGACAGCAAGGCGTTCAGCACCGGATTGGCCGCCAGCCGCCCCTTGCCCGACAGGTACAGCAGCACCCCCAGCGGCACGCCGAACAGCACCGTCAACACCATCGCCCCGCCCAGCATCAGCAGGGTGTCGCGGCTCGCCCGCACGATTTCGGGCCAGTCGACATTGGCGAAGAAGGCCTCCATCAGGCCGCCTCCCCCACGCTCTCGACCACGACGCCGCGCGCGGTCAGCCGGGCCACCGCCGCCTCGGCGTCGCCGCCGGTGAAGGCCACCACCAGCTGGCCGTAGGGCTCGCCGCGGATGCGGCTGATGCGGCCCGACAGGATCGAATAGTCCACGCCCACCGTCCGGGCCACGCGGCTCAGTTCCGGCTCATAGGTCGCGCCGCCGCGGAAGGTGAGCTTCGCCAGCCGCCCGCCGACCGGCGCCAGCGAGGCGTCGAACGCCTCCTCGCCCTCGGCCAGCATGGCCCGGGTGGCGGCGTGCTGCGGATGCAGGAAGACGTCCGCCGTCGCTCCCGCCTCGACCACCCGCCCGTCCTTGAGCACGGCGACCCGGTCGCACACCCGCCGCACCACCTCCATCTGGTGGGTGATCAGAACAATGGTGAGGCCGAGCTCCCGATTGAGCTGGTCCAGCAGCGTCAGGATGTCGTCCGTGGTCTCGGGATCCAGCGCGCTGGTCGCCTCGTCGCACAGCAGCACCCTGGGCCCCGTCGCCAGGGCCCGGGCGATGCCGACCCTCTGCTTCTGGCCGCCCGACAGCTGGGCCGGATGCTTCCTGGCATGCTCGGCCAGGCCCAGCCGCTCCAGCAGTTCGGCGACCCGCCGGTCCACCTCCGCCCCCGACCGCCCCTCCAGCCGCAGCGGAAAGGCCACATTCTCCGCGATCGTCTTCGCATTCAGCAGGTTGAAATGCTGGAAGATCATGCCGATCCGCCGCCGCGCCGCGCGCAACCCGGCCGGCGCCAGGGCGGTGATCTCCTCGCCGTCCACAATGACCCGGCCCTCATCCGGCCGCTCCAGCAGGTTGATGGCGCGGATCAGGGTCGACTTGCCCGCCCCCGAGCGCCCGACCACGCCGAACACCTGACCGGCCTCGACGGTCATATCGACGCCGTCCAGCGCCACGCGCTCGCCTGCCGCGCTGCGGAAGCGCTTCGTTACGCCCTCGAGACGGATCATCAACCGGCGTCCAGACCCTTGGCCGGCACGAGGGTGACGCTCTCGCCGCAGCCGCAGGCGTCGGTCTGGTTCGGATTGCGGAAGACGAATTTCGACGCCAGCTTCGTCGTCTCGTAGTCGATCTCCGAACCGATCAGGAACAGGATGGCCTTGGGGTCGACGACGACCGTCGCCCCCTTGTCGACCACCACCTCGTCCAGCGGCCCCAGCTCGTCGGCGAAGGCGAAGGTGTATTCCTGCCCCGCGCAGCCGGCGTTCTTGAGCCCGACGCGCAACGCCTTGTGCCCCCCCGCCTCGGTCAGGGCGCGCACCCGTTCGGCCGCCGCCTCGGTCAGGGTGACGACGGCGGGCCGCGGGCGGCGTTGTCGGGTCGTGGTCTGAAGCTCGGTCATGGCGTCCTCAGAACATGTTCAGGGCCAGCTTGGCCTCGTCGCTCATCTTCGACGCATCCCACGGCGGATCGAAGGTCAGTTCGGCGCGCGCCGAGCGCACCCCCTCGACCTTCTTCACCGCCTCTTCCACCCAGATCGGCATCTCGCCGGCCACGGGGCAACCCGGGGCGGTCAGGGTCATCTCGACCACTACGTCGCGATCGTCGGACAGATCGACCTTGTAGATCAGCCCCAGCTCATAGATGTCGACCGGGATCTCCGGGTCATAGACTGACTTCAGGGCCTCGATGATGTCGTCCGTCATCCGGTCGATCTCGCCCTGTTCCAGGGCGGCCTTCTGCGGCGCGTCCCAGGCTTCGGCGAAGGCGGCCTCGTCGGGCTGATGGGCGGAATCGGTCGTCATGCGAAGAACTCACGGGCCTTGATCAGGGCGTCGGCGAAGGCGTCGGCGTCCTCGAGGGTGTTATATAGGGCGAAGGAGGCGCGGGCGCTCGACGTCAGGCCGAACCTTTTGGCCAGCGGTTCGGCGCAGTGCAGGCCGGCCCGCACGGCGACGCCGTAGCGGTCCATCACCTGGGCGATGTCATGGGCGTGGGCCCCGTCGACGGTGAAGGTCAGGATGGCCCCCTTGCCCTCCGCCTCGCCGATGACCTTCAGCCAATTCAGCCCCTTGAGCCGCCCGAGGGCGTGGTCATAGACGGCCCGCTCATGGGCCGCGACGGCCGCCCGGTCGAACTGGCCCAGCCATTCGATCGCCGCCCCGAGGCCGATGGCGTCGACGATCGGCGGCGTCCCCGCCTCGAACCGGTGCGGCGGCTTCGCATACCGGACCGTGTCCCGCGTCACCGTCTCGATCATCTCGCCGCCACCCTGATACGGCGGCAGGGTCTCCAGCGCCTCGGCGGTCCCATAGAGGGCGCCGATGCCCGAGGGCCCGTACAGCTTGTGTCCGGTGAAGACATAGAAGTCGCAGCCGATGGCCTGCACGTCGGGCGCGGCGTGCACCGCCCCCTGACAGCCGTCGATCAGCACCCTGGCCCCGGCGGCATGGGCCAGACGGGTGATCTCGGCGACCGGATTGATCGTGCCCAGCACATTGGACATGTGGGTGACCGCGACCACCCGCGTCCTCGGCCCCAGCAGATCGGCATAGGCCGCCATGTCCAGCGAGCCGTCGTCCAGCACCGGAATCCACTTCAGCACCGCCCCGCGCCGTTCGCGCAGCAGATGCCACGGCACGATGTTGGAGTGGTGCTCCATCTCGCTGACGATGATCTCGTCGCCCGGCTGGATCGACTGGCCGATGCCCGCCGCGACCAGATTGATCGCCTCGGTCCCGCCCTTGGTCCAGACGATGTTGTCGGACGTTTCGGCGTTGAGCAGCCGGGCCACGCTCTCGCGCGCCGCCTCGAAGGCCTCGGTCGTCTCATTGGCGAGGGTGTGCAGGCCGCGATGGACGTTGGCGTACGACCCCTCCATCGACCGCACCATGGCCTCGATCACCGCCCGCGGCTTCTGCGCCGAGGCGGCCGAGTCCAGATAGACCAGCGGCTTGCCGTTCACCTGTCGGGACAGGATCGGGAATTCGGAACGGGCGGCGTAGGGGTCGAAGCCCTCCCCCTTGATGGGGGAGGGTTGGGTGGGGGTGAAGGCGGCGGGTGAGTTCACTCGGCCAGCAGTGTCACCCCCATCCCCGGCCCTTCCCCCATCAAGGGGGAAGGGAGAAGACGACACCGCCGTCAAAGCCTCGCCTCCAGCCAGTCGAGCACCACGCCGCGCGCCCCCTCGTCCTCAATCCGGTCCACCACCTCGACCAGAAACGCCTGCGTCAGCAAGGCCCGCGCCTCGTCAGCCGGCAGGCCGCGCTGCTGCATGTAGAACAGGGCGCTCTCGTCCAGATTGCCGACCGTATTGCCGTGGGCGCACTGCACGTCGTCGGCGTAGATGACCAGCTCAGGCTTGGCGTCGACCTCGGCCCGCTCGCCGAGGATCAGGGCGTGGTGCCCCATCCGCGCGTCGGTGCCGTCGGCCCCGCGCTCGACGACGATCTTGCCCTGGAACACCCCGCGCGACGTATCGCGGACGACTCCCTTGGTCAGCTGCGAGGTCGTCCCGTCGGCGCCGACGTGATCGACCACCGAGGTCATGTCCGTCTGGCGCGCGTCCGACAGCACATACAGCCCGTCCAGCCGCACGTCCGCGCCCTGCCCCGGATGCCGCACTTCGGTCTCCAGCCGCTGGAGCTTCGCGCCGGTCGTGGCGATGGTCTGGCGATACCGCCCGCCGGCCTCGACCCGCACCTCGGCCTGGGTGATCGAGATCGCGTCCTCCGGCTCGTTGACCAGCACGATCCGCGTCACCTCGGCCCCGCGCGCCACATCCAGCTCCAGCCGGTTGTGCGCCACATAGGCCGAGCCCTCGCCCTCGTGCGTCTCG
This sequence comes from uncultured Brevundimonas sp., assembly GCA_964527675.1. Taxonomy (GTDB): domain Bacteria; phylum Pseudomonadota; class Alphaproteobacteria; order Caulobacterales; family Caulobacteraceae; genus Brevundimonas. Next base: position 14,615 of record CAZGPS010000049.1, read on the forward strand.
AGCAGCAGCAGCCTCGCACCGGCCCGCGCCGAGATACGGGCTGTCGCGGCATGCCCCGTGCCGGTCGCCTTCGAGATGAAGCGCAGCCGCACGGTCTGCCGGCCCGAGCCCATGAAGGCGCTGGCGCCCACGGGCCGGCCGTTGACGAACACCATCGCCTCCCCGCCCAGCGCCTCGAACGGCCCGCCGCCGGCGCTGGCGATCGCCGCCGACGGCGAAGGTTCCGGCGCCTCGCGAAGATATTTCCGCAGGTCGCTGTATTTCCACGTCTCCACCCGCCGCGAGGGGAAGCTGGAGGCGTCCTTCAGATCGATGCGAACGGCGGCGCTCACGCCGCTTCCGGCAGATACTTGTCGTACCCTTCCGCCTCCAGCTGCAGCGCCAGTTCCGGCCCGCCCGAGGCGACGCTCCGCCCCGCGGCCAGCACATGCACCCGGTCCGGTTTGATGTAGTCCAGCAGCCGCTGATAGTGGGTGATCACCAGCATGGCCCGCTCGGGACTGCGCATCGCATTGACCCCGTCCGCCACGATCCGCAGGGCGTCGATGTCCAGCCCCGAATCCGTCTCGTCGAGGATCAGCAGCGACGGCTCCAGCAGGGCCATCTGCAGGATCTCCATCCGCTTCTTCTCGCCGCCCGAGAAGCCGACATTGAGCGGCCGCTTGAGCATGTCGAAATCCATCTTCAGCGCCGCCGACGCCGCCTTGACCAGCTTCAGGAAGGCCGGGGCCGAGACCTCATCCTCCCCGCGCGCCCGCTTCTGGGCGTTCAGCGCCGTGCGCACGAAGGTCAGGGCCGGGACGCCGGGAATCTCGATCGGATACTGGAACGACAGGAACACGCCCTTGGCGGCGCGTTCGGCGGGCTCAAGGGCCAGAAGGTCCTCGCCCTTCCACGACACGGACCCTTCGGTCGCCTCATAGCCCGGCCGCCCGGCCACGGCGTAGCCCAGGGTCGACTTGCCGGCCCCGTTCGGCCCCATGATGGCGTGCACCTCGCCCGCCGGAACGTCGAGGCTCAGGCCCTTGAGGATCGGCTTGTCGCCGACGGCGACGTGGAGATTGGAGATGGAGAGCATGATCAGATTTTCGAATTGGGGTTCTGGTAAGGAGCGCGGACCTCCAGGTCCGCATCGCTGGGTCTTTTGCC